>JBDSRZ010000153.1:0-12291 GCA_039929025.1 Usitatibacter sp.
GTGAGCGAGGACGCCCTCAAGCGCGCCGAGGAGATGATCGAGCGCGAGGAGGGGGTCCAGAACCGCCACCGCGGGTGGATCGCGGGCCTGATCGTCGCGGTGACGGTCACGATGTCGATCTTCCACATGTACACCGCGTACGCCATCGTGCGCCCCGAGCATCTGCGCGCGATCCACCTCGCGTTCGTGCTGTTCCTCGTATTCCTCATCTTCCCGGTCGCCAGGCGCTTCCGGCACCGCGTCATGTGGTGGGACTGGCTGCTGGCGGCGGCGGGCATCGCGACCACCGTCTACCTGATCGCCGGCGGCGACGAGTTCTTCGACCGCTCGATCGTGCCGAACGATTGGGACATCGTCTTCGGGGTGACGCTCGGGCTCCTGATCCTGGAGGCGATGCGGCGCACCACCGGCTGGATCCTGCCGTTCATCACCGGCTGCTTCCTGGCGTATGCCTTTTTCGGCCAGTACCTGCCGGCTCCTTGGACCCACAAAGGCTACGAGGTGCCGCGGCTGGTGGGGCACATGTACATGACGCTCGAGGGCATCTACGGCACGGCCATCGCCGTTTCGTCGTCGTTGATCATCCTCTTCACCATCTATGGCGCGTTCCTGCAGTTCTCCGGCGCGGGCAAGTTCTATATCGACTTTTCCTTTGCCGCCATGGGCGGCAAGCCCACCAGCGCCGGGCGCACGGTGACGCTCGCCTCGTTCCTGCTGGGCGGCCCTTCGGGATCGGGGGTCGCGACGACGGTGACGCTGGGAGCGGTGGCCGCGCCGATGCTCGCCAAGGTGGGCTACAGCAAGGACGAAGCCGGCGGGCTGCTCGCCGCCGGCGGGCTGGGCGCCATCATCTCGCCGCCGGTGCTGGGGGCGGCCGCGTTCCTGATCGCGGAATTCCTCAAGATCTCCTATCTCGACGTCGTCCTGATGGCGGCGATCCCGACGTGCCTGTACTACCTGGCCCTCTTCATCATGGTCGAGATCGACGTGCGCAAGTTCGGCATGAAAGACGTGGTGTTCGAGCAGGTCGAGTCCGCCTGGAGCCTCACGAAGAAGTACTGGTTCCACTTCCTGTCGCTCTTCTCGATCGTGGTCTTCATGCTGATGGGGTTCTCGCCCGAGCTGTCGGTATTCTGGGCGACGGTGGTGGCCTTCGCGACCAGCTTCCTGCACCGCGACACCGCGCTCCTCTCGTACGACCTGCTGCGCGGGCGGGAGCCCTTCTGGCGCGGCTTCTTCGACTCCGGCCTGATCAAGGCGCTCGACGGCGGCTCGCGTGCCGTACTCAACGTCGCGGCCACCTGCGCCGGCGCGGGCCTCATCGTGGGCGTGGTGACGCTCACCGGCCTGGGGCTCAAGTTCAGCTCGATCGTGCTCGCCTATGCCGGCAACTCCCTGCTGCTCACCGCGATCTACACCGCGCTCATCGTCTGGATCGTGGGCCTCGCCGTGCCGGTCACCGCGAGCTACATCATCTGCGCGGTGATCGCTGCGCCCGCCCTCATCGTGCTCAAGGTGCCCGAGTACGCGGCGCACATGTTCATCTTCTACTACGCGGTGCTCTCCGAAGTCTCGCCACCAACAGCCCTTTCGCCCTTCGCAGCCGCGGCGATCACCGGCGGCGACCCGTACAAGACGACGCTGCAGTGCTGGAAGTACACGGCCCCCGCCTTCCTCGTGCCGTTCATGTTCGTGCTCGATCCGAGCGGCACCGGGCTCCTGCTGACCGGCTCGATCAAGACGCTGGGAGAGGCCGACTGGGGCTCCATCGCGCTCGTTACTTTCACCGCGGCGATCGGCATCGCCGCGCTCGCCGGCGGCCTGCAGGGTTGGCTCTTCAAGCGCACCAGCCTCACGGAGCGCGCGATGCTGGTGGTCGCGGGCTTCCTCCTCGTCTACCCCAGCATGGTGTTCGACATCATCGGCTTCGGCATGGTCGTTGTCGTCGTGCTGCTGCAGCTCATGCGACGCGATACCGGGCAACCCGCGAGGTCTCCTGGCTGAGCCGGTTCGCGCTCACGAAGTAGAATCGGCGAAACGAATCCCGGAAGGCAACCAAATGATCATCGGCGTTCCCGGCGAGGTCTTTCCGGGCGAGAAGCGCGTCGCCACGGTGCCCGACGTGATCCCCAGGCTCACGAAGCTCGGCTTCAGCGTCATCGTCCAATCCGGCGCGGGCGAGGCGGCCCGCATCGGCGACGATGCCTACGCCGCTGCCGGCGCGGCCATCGTCGCGGATGCCGCGGCGGTCTGGTCGGGGGCCGACATCGTCTTCAAGGTCCGCGCGCCGACGAGCGATGAAGTGCAGGCGATGCACGCCGGACAGATCCTGGTGAGCTTCATCTGGCCCGCGCAGAATCCGGACCTGCTGAAGGAGCTCGCCGCGAAAAGCGTGACCGTGCTGGCAATGGACAGCGTGCCGCGAATCTCGCGCGCGCAGAAGCTCGACGCGCTCTCGTCGATGGCGAACATCGGCGGCTACCGCGCGGTCATCGAGGCGGCGCATCATTTCGGACGCTTCTTCACCGGCCAGATCACCGCGGCGGGGAAGGTGCCACCGGCGAAAGTGTTCGTGATCGGCGCGGGGGTCGCGGGCCTCGCGGCAATCGGCGCCGCGTCGGGCCTGGGCGCCATCGTTCGCGCCAACGACACGCGCCCGGAAGTCGGGGACCAGATCAAGTCCCTAGGCGGCGAGTACGTCCCGGTCGATTACGTCGAGGAAGCGGGCGGCGTGGGCGGCTACGCCAAGGTGATGAGCGAAGGCTTCCAGAAGGCGCAAGCCGGGGTGTTCGCGAAGCAGGCGCGTGAAGTCGACATCATCATCACCACCGCCCTCATCCCGGGCAAGCCCGCGCCCAGGCTGATCACGGCCGAGATGGTGCGATCGATGAAGCCCGGCAGCGTCATCGTCGACATGGCCGCGGAGCAGGGCGGCAACTGCGAGTTGACCGAGCCGGGCAAGGTCGTCGTGAAGCACGGCGTCACCATCATCGGATATACGGACCTTCCGAGCCGGCTCGCCACGCAGGCGAGCACGCTCTATTCGACCAACCTCTTCCGCCTTGCCGAGGAGCTCGCCAAAGCGAAGGACGGCGCCTTCGACGTCAACATGGACGACGAGGTCATTCGCGGCACCACGGTGATCAAGGACGGCGCGGTGACGTGGCCGCCACCGGCGCCGAAGCTCTCGGCCGCTCCAGCGAAGCCGGCCGCCCCTGCCGCCGTGGCCGCCGTGCCGCAGAAGAAGGGGCATGGCCCCGGGGGCGGCGAACCCGCGTCGGCCGCCAAGCTGGCGTTGGTTTTCGGTGCCGGAGCGCTCGCCTTCCTGCTGATCGGCGCGTACGCGCCGCCCGCCTTCCTCGGGCACTTCACGGTGTTCGTGCTCGCCTGCTTCGTGGGCTACATGGTGGTCTGGAACGTGACGCCGGCGCTGCACACGCCGCTCATGAGCGTCACCAACGCGATCAGCAGCATCATCATCATCGGCGCGCTGGTACAGATCGCTCCGCCCGTGGCGGGCGGCGACGGCTCGCGTCCCGAGGAGCTGATCCGCTGGCTCGCCGCGGCGGGCGTGGCGCTCACGGCCATCAACATGTTCGGCGGCTTCGCGGTGACCCAGCGGATGCTCGCGATGTTCCGGAAGTAGGGGTGGCCATGTCCGCAAGCCTGGTCACCGTCTCATACATCGCCGCGATCGTCCTCTTTATCCTGAGCCTGGGAGGGCTCTCGAGCCCCGAGTCGTCGCGCCGCGGCAACCTCTATGGGGTCGCCGGAATGGCGATCGCGGTGGTCGCCACCGTCTTCGGCCCGCGGGTCACGCCGAGCGGCCTCGGCTGGATCGCCGTCGCCCTGGTGATCGGCGCGGCGATCGGCCTCTATCTCGCGCGCACCGTGCGCATGACGCAGATGCCGGAGCTGGTCGCGTTCATGCACAGCCTGGTGGGCCTGGTCGCCATGGTGGTCGGCTATGCGAGCTACATCGACCCGGCGGCCACGGCCGGAATGTCACCCGCGGAGGTCACGATCCACCACCTCGAGGTCTACGTCGGGGTCCTGATCGGCGCGGTAACGCTGTCGGGTTCCGTGATCGCGTTCGGCAAGCTCTCCGGGCGCATCGGCGGCAAACCCCTGCTGCTGCCGGCGCGTCATTGGCTGAACCTCGGGGGACTGCTGCTGGTGATCGCGATGGGCTACGCATTCCTGCGTGCGAATTCCATTCAGGCAGGGATGGTCCCGCTCATCGTGATGAGCCTGATCGCGCTCGCCTTCGGCGTGCACATGGTGATGGCGATCGGCGGCGCGGACATGCCGGTGGTGGTGTCGATGCTCAACAGCTACTCCGGCTGGGCGGCGGCAGCCACCGGCTTCATGCTGTCGAACGACCTGTTGATCGTCACCGGCGCCCTCGTGGGCTCAAGCGGCGCGATCCTCTCGTACATCATGTGCCGCGCCATGAACCGCAAGTTCCTGAGCGTCATCGCCGGAGGATTCGGCGGCGATGTGCCGAAGCCCGCGGGCGCGAGCGGCGCCGCGCAACCGGCCGGCGAAGTCGTCTCGGTGAGCGCCACGGAGACGGCGGAGCTTCTCAAGGAAGCAAAGAGCGTCGTCATCGTGCCGGGCTACGGCATGGCGGTGGCACAGGCGCAGCACACCGTCTTCGAGATCACGAAACGCCTGCGCGACCAGGGCAAGACGGTCCGCTTCGGAATCCATCCGGTCGCGGGACGCATGCCCGGGCACATGAACGTGCTCCTCGCCGAGGCGAAGGTGCCCTACGACATCGTTCTCGAGATGGACGAGATCAACGACGATTTCCCCGCTACCGACCTCGCCATGGTGATCGGCGCGAACGACATCGTGAACCCGAGCGCGCAAGACGATCCCTCGAGCCCGATCGCCGGGATGCCGGTGTTGGAAGTCTGGAAGGCGCGCACCTCGATCGTAATGAAGCGCAGCATGGCTTCGGGCTACGCCGGCGTGGACAATCCGCTCTTCTACAAGGAGAACAACCGGATGCTCTTCGGCGACGCGAAGAAGATGCTCGATGAAGTGCTGGGGGCGTTGAAGACCTGATGCAACCTCCCTTCGGGGGAATGTCGCTAGAAGCACCCGGCTAAAGCTGGAGGTGCCGCGCGGACTGGAAGCCCAGCAGCGGCACGTCGAAGCCGCGCGAGATGCCGAGCACCTTGAACAGCTCGCCCATTTCCGAGGGATTGATGAGGCGGAGCACCGCGCTCGTGCCCTTCAGGCGCGAAAAGGTCGCCGTCGGGTCGCCCGCGGACACCAGCACTCCGAGCCCGCAGGAAATCAGGAAGTAGGCCTGGGTGGTGAAGCCGCAGAGTTCGGCGCCCACCGATTCCGCGGCGCGCGCCATCGCGGAAAAATCCACGTGGGCGGTGATGTCCTGCAGCCCCGGCAGGAAGAAGGGATCGTCGTGGACGCGGTGGCGATAGTGACAGCGCATCGTACCCATGGACCGCTGCGCATGGTAGAACTCGCGCTCCGGGAAGCCGTAGTCGATGAATAACGCGACTCCCGCCTCGAGCGACGCCGCCAGGGTGCGCGCGAGTGCCTCCGCCGCGAGCGAGACTTCCGAAATGTAGTCGGAATCGCCCGGCGGGAAGACCGCCTGGCCGCGGCGCTTGAGCTCGCCGTCGGGCAGCGCCATGTCCTGCCAGGCGAATCCCGCCTGGGAGAGGATCACGCCGCGCTCGACGATTTCGCCGCCGGTTCGATGAAGGGTCGAGAACGGCACCACGTCGAGCACTTCGTTGGCGATCACGAGTCCCCGGATCTTCTGCGGCAGGCGGTCGATCCACTCGAAGCGGTGCAGGTCCTCGGGAAAGCGCTTCGCGAGGCGCGCGCGCTGGCGCGCCGTGAGATCGGGGCTGACTTCCAGCAGCAGGTAGCGCGCCGGCGCCTTGCCGAGCGTCTTCAGCTCGTCGAAAAGGTCCGCGGCAAGGGCGCCCGACCCGGGCCCGAGCTCGAGGATGTCGCCTCCCGTGGCGTCGAGCACCTGCGCCGCCTGCATGGCGATGCAGCGCGCGAACATCGGCGAGATCTCGGGCGCGGTGACGAAGTCTCCGTCAGGCCCGAACTTGCGCGCCCCCGCGGCGTAGTAGCCCAGGCCGGGCGCGTAAAGCGCGAGCTCCATGTAGCGGCTGAACGGAATCCAGTCGCCTTCCTGGCAGATCACCCTGGCGATGTGGTCAGCGAGTGCCGCCGAGTGCGCTGCCGCCTCGGGAACGGGTACAGGGAGGTCGGTATCGGCGGGCGCCATGATGCGTTCGGCTACACTTCGCATTCGTATTTTCTCGAGCGGCGGTCGAATATAGCATGCGGTGCCCTCTCCCCGACCCTCTCCCAGGAGGAGAGGCAGCGAACGCTGTAGCAGGATTCGCGGATCTCGGACATGCATGACGGCGCGGTCCTGATCACCGGCGCGGCGCGGCGCATCGGCGCGTCGATCGCTCGGACCCTGCACGCCGCCGGCGCACGCGTGATCCTGCATTGCCACCGCTCCCGGAGCGAAGCCGAGCGCCTATGCGAGCACCTCAACCAGGAGCGCGCCGACAGCTGCGCGGTGGTGCAGTGCGACCTGCTGGACGATGGCGCGCTCGCCAAGCTGATCGACGACGCGGCGCAGGCCTTCGGGCGCCTAGACGCGCTGGTGAACAACGCCTCGTCCTTCTACCCGACGCCCTTCGGCCAGATCGGACCGGGCGAGTGGACCGAGCTCATCGGCAGCAACCTGCGCGCGCCGCTTTTCCTGTCGCAAGCCGCCGCCCCGAGGCTGCGCGAGGCGCAGGGCGCGATCGTGAACCTGGTAGACATCCACGCCGAGCGCCCGCTCAAGGACTTCATCGTCTATTCGGTCGCCAAGAGCGGCCTGGCGGGGCTCACGCGCTCGCTCGCGCTCGAGCTGGGCCCCGAGGTGCGCGTGAACGGCGTCGCCCCCGGGGCGATCCTGTGGCCCGACGGCGACGAGCACTTCGCGCCGTCGGAGAGGAGCCGCATCCTCGAACAGACGCCGTTGAAGCGCATCGGCAGCCCGGAGGATGTGGCCGGCGCGGTAAAATATCTTCTCTTCGACGCGCCCTTCGTGACCGGCCAGATCATCGCCGTGGACGGCGGACGCGGCATCCACATCTAGCTGGGGACGGACCCTCATTTCACCCGTTGAAATCAGGGTCCGTCCCCGGTTTTCGAACCAGGCAAAGGCATGAACCAGGGTCTCGCCCCAACCCGCAAGGCGGAGTTCGAGAGCGCCAAGCTCGCCAAGCGCCTGCGCCGCCAGGTGGGGCAGGCGATCGCCGACTTCTCGATGATCGGGGCGGGCGACAAGGTGATGGTGTGCCTGTCGGGCGGCAAGGACAGCTACGCGATGCTGGACGTCCTGCTGCGCCTGCGCGAGAAGTCGCCGATCGCCTTCGAGCTGGTGGCGGTGAACCTCGACCAGCGCCACCCCGGATTCCCGGAGCACGTGCTGCCGGACTTTCTCACCTCGATCGGGGTGCCGTTCCGCATCGAGGTGCAGGACACGTACAGCGTGGTGAAGCGCGTGATCCCCGAGGGCAAGACGATGTGCAGCCTGTGCTCGCGGCTGCGCCGCGGCGCGCTCTATCGCGTCGCGAGCGAGATCGGCGCCACGCGCATCGCCCTCGGCCATCATCGCGGCGACATCCTCGAGACCTTCTTCCTCAACCTCTTCTACGGCGGGATGATGAAGACGATGCCGCCCAAGCTGGTCTCCGACGACGGCAGGCACGTCGTCATCCGCCCCCTCGCCTACGTCGAGGAGGCCGACC
Source organism: Usitatibacter sp. (assembly GCA_039929025.1). Classification (GTDB taxonomy): domain Bacteria; phylum Pseudomonadota; class Gammaproteobacteria; order Burkholderiales; family Usitatibacteraceae; genus Usitatibacter. The sequence goes on from JBDSRZ010000153.1 coordinate 7,809, forward strand.
TCGAGGCCTACGCCAAGCTGCGCGCCTTCCCCATCATCCCGTGCGACCTGTGCGGCTCCCAGGAGCAATTGCAGCGCAAGCAGGTGAAGGCATTGCTCGCGGAGTGGGAGCAGAAGCATCCGGGCCGCATCGAATCCATCTTCGGCGCGTTCACCAATGTCGCGCCGTCGCACCTGCTGGACCGTTCGCTCTTCGACTTCGCGAGCATCGAGGCCACCGGCGAAACAAGGCCCACGCCCATCAACGTAATGCCTCGCACGCGAAGACAGCCATGACGCTCAAGCATATCGCCCCAGGATCGCTTCGGGCTGATGGGCTGCCCGTGCCGCCCGGACAAGGTGATGCTCTGTTTTTCGGCACTGGGCTCGGTTCTCATGGACATGGGATTGCCGATCAAGGTCGGCGAGGCCGAAGCCGCGGCGCATCAGGCGTATTCGGCACAGCATGCGGCCGACGCGCAGCACGCGCGGAAGAATATTGCGGCCGTTTAGCGGAACAACGCCGCGTCAGCGCAGCGGCGCGACGACCTGCCTGTAGCGCTGCTGGTTCTGGGGCTGCGACGCGTAGCGGTCCATGCGGCCGAGCACGGACTCGAGCCTGTCGAGACGTTCTGCCGCCGGCGGGTGGGTGCTGAACAGCGACGCCGCGTCGGCGTCACCCTTGTATTGCGCGAGCATCGCGAGCGCGGCGGCGAGGCCGTAGGGGTCGTAGCCGCTGCGTGCTGCGATCACCACCGCCAGCTGGTCGGCCTCTTCCTCCATCCCGCGGTCGAGGGGGCGCAGGAAGAAGCCGTCCTTGATCAGGTCCTGCGCCGCGTTCGAGGCCCAGGTGCTCACCTGCTTGCCGACCACATTCCCGCCACGGCGGCCGATCTGGTCCGCGGCCAGGTCCTTGGTGATCGAGGTGAACGCCTCGCTGCGCGCGCCCGACTGGATCGCGGTCACCTGGTGGCGCTTCACCACGTGCGCGATTTCGTGGGCGAGGACGCCCGCGAGCTCCGACTCCGAGGAGAGGCGCTTCAGCAGGCCGCTGGACACGATCACCGAGCCACCCGGCATCGCGAAGGCGTTGATGGTCTCGGTGTCGATGACGCCGAAGGTCCATGGCAGCTCGGCGCGATCGCTGTGAAGCGCGAGCCAGCGGCCGACGCGATTCACGTAGCGCTGCAGGTTCGCGTCGCCATGAAGGGGCGATGCGCCGAGGAAGCTCGCGGTCACCGCCTCGCCGAGCGCTATTTCCTGCTCGGTGGTGAGGTCCTTGCTGGCCTCCGCGCCCTTCACCACCTTCTTGCCGATGTCGAGCGCCTTGCCGAGGTCGAAGCCCCCGAACTGCGCCTGCGCCAAAGCGGCCGCGAACAGAAGTGCCGCGAGCAGCGTCCGCTTCATCGCCGTGCCTCCGGAAGGTCCACAGATACCTCGGCCAGCTTGCCGTCGCGGGCGAAGCGCTCGGCGCTGCCCTTGTCGGCGCGGTAGGACTGCATCTTCGCCAGCGCGGCGTTATCCGGGCTGGCGTTCTTCAGGTCCTCGGGGCTGAGGCCGCGAATGCCGGTGGTGGCGACGGTCGCGCCCTTGGACCGGTCGCGGCCGAACCCCAGCGCCGAAGTCACGTTACCCAGGACCCCGCCGCCCGAGTCAGGGCTCGCCTGTGCAACCGCCGCGAAGCGAAGGTGAAAGACCCGTATCCACCCCTGCTGCCCGCCGGCATCGATCCGGGTCCAGCCGCCACCGCCGCGCTCCAGGACCTTGACCGGGGCGCCCTCGGAAAGATTTGCCACCGTGCGCGCATCGGCGGCGGCGCGCTCCTTGAGCTCGGTAGCGCGGTTGGTGAAAGCCGCCTCCTGGCCGATGACCGGGAGGGCGGCCAGCAGGGCGAGCAACAGCATGGCGAGGCGCGATCTCATGGCGAGAATGATAACGCTCAGTGGATCATCACGGCGGCGAGGCCCAGCAGCAGTCCCATGCTCGCCACGTCGGTGGCGGTGGTGACGAAGATGCTGGATGCCGTCGCGGGATCGAACTTCATCTTCTTCAACGCAAGCGGCACCAGCGCGCCGCAGACCCCGCTGATGGCGCAGCTGCCGATCATGGCGAGCGTCACCACCACGCCCAGCATGACGGCGTGCGGCGAACTCTGCGAGAGTGCCAGCCCGTACATGGCGATGCCGCAAAGGATCCCGGTCACGGCGCCATTGGCAAGGCCCAGCAGCGCCTCCTTGGTGACGAGCGGGCCCCCGCCGCCGCGCTTGATCTCGCCCAGCGTGATGCCGCGTACGGTCACCGCGAGCGCCTGGCAGCCGGTGTTGCCCGACTGGCCCGCCAGAACCGGCAGGAAAGCGGCGAGGATCACCAGCTTGTCGAGCGTCCCCTGGAAGATCGCCACCACCGCGCCGGCGGCGAACGCCGTCAACAGGTTCACCAGCAGCCAGGGATTGCGGAACTTGAAACTCTGCCCGATCGGTGTGGCGATCCGCTCCTCCTTCTCGACGCCGACCATCGAGCCGGCTTGCGCGGTGATCTCGAATGCTTCCAGCTCGAAGAGCGCCGACCCACGGACCAGGCCGACAAGGTGGCCGTCGGCATCGGTCACCGGATACTGGGGGAAGTGCCGGTTCACCGTGAGCTTCATGGCGTCGGGCAACGACATGTCGGGGCGGAGCGAGAACGGCGCCTTGAGCATCACCTCGTCGAGGCGGGCGCCGCGGTCGTTGAACAGCAGGTCGCGCATCGTCACCAGGCCCACGAACTTGCCGGTCTCGTCCACCACGTAGAGGTAGGTCACCAGCGCGTGCTGCACGATGGGGCGCAGCGCCTCGATCGCCTCCCCCACGGCCATCGTCGGCAGGAATTTGGCGAGCGGCGCCTCCATCAGCTGCCCGATGGTGCCTTTGGGGAACTCCTGGTTGCGAATCCACTGCTCGGCCACCTCGGGCGGCGCGGAAGACGTGAGCAGGCGGCGCGCGCCCGTTTCCATGTCGGCGAGGATCGCCTGCACGAATGCGGGGTTCAGGGCCATCAGCGCTTCGACCGCCTCGGTGGGCGGTGTACGTTCGAGGACCGCGGCGGCTTCGTTGGACGGCAGCGCCTTGATCTGCGCGGCGAACGATGAGGCGGTAGGGGTCGAGGGCACGGCGGCTCCGGCGGGGGTGATTGCCGGAATTGTAGCCGCTGACACCTCTTGCCGGCCCTCGCGCCGAGGGCGCGACGCCTAGAGACCCAGCCGCTGCCAGATGGTCGAGGTGGGCCCGGCCTGGTTCATGGTGTAGAAATGCAGCCCCGGCGCACCCCCGGCGAGCAGCTTGTCGCAGAGCTCGGTCACCACGTCGAGCCCGAATGCCTTGACCGACGCGGTGTCGTCGCCATAGCCCTCGAGCTTCAGGCGCAACCAGCGCGGGATCTCGGCGCCGCAGGCATCCGAGAAACGCGCGAGCTGGGAGAAATTGTTGATCGGCATGATGCCCGGGACGATGGTGACATCGATGCCGAGCGCCTCGGCCTGCTCGACGAAGTGGAAGTAGGCGTCCGCATTGTAGAAATACTGCGTGATCGCTCCGTCGGCCCCGGCGTCGATCTTGGCCTTGAAGGCGGCCATGTCCTGCTGGGGCTTGCGCGCCTGCGGGTGATATTCGGGGTAGGCGGCGACCTCGATGTGGAACCAGTCGCCGGTGCGCTCGCGGATGAAGGCCACCAGCTCCGAGGCGTAGCGGAAGTCGCCGGCGGCGGCGAGGCCCGAAGGCATGTCGCCGCGCAGCGCCACGATGTGCCGGATCCCGTTCGCCTTGTATTCATCGATCACCTCGGCGAGCATCGTGCGCGTCGAGGCGATGCAGGAAAGATGCGGCGCCGCGGCGTGCCCGCCGCCCAGGATCTGCAGCACGGTCTTCAGGGTTCCGTCGCGCGTCGAGCCGCCGGCGCCGTAGGTCACCGAGAAGAATGCCGGATTCAGCTGCGCCAGCTGGCGCGTGGTGCCCTCCAGCTTCAGCGCGCCCTCGGGGGTCTTCGGCGGGAAGAACTCGAAGCTGTAGACCCGCGGGCGGGCGCTTTGCGTCCTCATCATCAGCGCCCCCGTGAATCAATACCGGTAGTGGTCCGGCTTGAAGGGGCCCGACTTGTCCACGCCGATGTACCGGGCCTGGTCGTCGCGAAGCACCGTCAGGTTGGCGTTGAGCTTCGCCAGCTGCAGGCGCGCCACCTTCTCGTCCAGGTGCTTCGGCAGCACGTACACGCCGATCGGGTACTTGCCCGGGTTGGTGTGCAGCTCGATCTGCGCGATCACCTGGTTGGCGAACGACGAGCTCATGACGTACGACGGGTGCCCCGTGCCGCAGCCTAGGTTCACCAGGCGCCCTTCGGCGAGCACGATGATGCGCTTGCCGTCGGGGAAGATCACATGGTCCACCTGCGGCTTGATGTTGTCCCACTCGTACTGCTCGAGGGAAGCCATGTCGATCTCGTTGTCGAAGTGGCCGATGTTGCACACGATCGCG
>JBDSRZ010000154.1:0-7046 GCA_039929025.1 Usitatibacter sp.
TGGAGGCCACCGTCATCGCGATGGTGGCGTAGTAGTTGAGGCCCGACTTGAGGAACATCACCGCCAGGAACGCCGCCAACATCGAGAAATCGCCCTGCGCGACGTTGATGGTGCGGGTGTTGCGGAAAACGACGACGACGGCGATGGCGGTGAGAGCGTAAAGGCTGCCCGTCGCCAAACCACTGATGATCTGCTGGCTCAGCAATCCACATCCTCCGGAATTTGGCCCGTGGCTCGGTCGGTTGCGCAACCGGCAGGCTCTCTATCGCGTTACGGCAATTCGATCTCGCTCGGGCAAGAATACGCCCGACGCATCGCAGCCATGCACGCGATTACGCACTGCCCACCAGGCAAAATGAGCATGGCTCGCATGCGCATCGGGATTGGCTGGGCCGCACCATCCGGTACCTCGCCAGGAAGCGGTCCTCAATGCACGGGTTGCCACCAGACTTCGATTCACTCCTGCGCGCGGCAACGCGCATCGCCGCACCACCTTTATGTCCCGAGCTGCGGCTGCACCTCGCCGGCGACCTGGATGCCCTTTGGGCGGAGCAGGAGCGCCGCGTCGGCCGGACGGGCCTCGCCGCACCCTTCTGGGGCGTGGCCTGGCCCGGCGGGCAGGCGCTGGCGCGCCATGTCATGGACAACCCCGTCACGGTCGCGGGGCGTTCGGTGCTCGACCTGGGCAGCGGCTCGGGCCTCGTCGCCATCGCTGCGGCGAGAGCGGGCGCGCGCGTCGTCGAGGCCGCCGATACGGATGACTTCGCACGCGCGGCGATCGCGGCCAACGCAAGCCTCAACCAGGTCGCGCTCGCCACGCTCGCGGAGGACCTGATCGGCGCGCCCTCCCGCTGGGACGTGGTGCTTGCCGCGGACCTCTGGTACGAGCGCTTCCTGGCGGGCCGGGTGACGGCCTGGCTGAGCGAGCTCGCCGCGAGCGGCACGCGCGTGCTGGTGGGCGATCGCGGCCGGGCCTTCCTGCGACGCGAAGGGCTCGAGGAGCTGCAGCGCTACCAGGTCCCGTCGCCATCCTTCGAGCGCGATGCCGTCACCGCGACGGGCGTCTGGCAGGTCGGCCGGAGCCGAATTCGTGGGCCATCATGAATCCGCGCCCGCAGCCGAGGCCTCACCTTTTTGCATACCTCGCGTGCCGAAGGGACATGCCTGTCGGGCCGACCCGGCCCTGCCGTTACTGCTAAATTCGACCTGTTGAACACCGATGCGCGCCGTCGCCGCGAAAGTTGGAGCGCGCCGCCCGAGGAGTGCCATGAGCAAGCGATTCCCGATCCCCGAATTCGACCGCGACCAGTACAAGAACATGGCGTGGCAGCAATCCGCCCCGTTGTCCCGCGAGGAGCAGGCCCGGCTGATCGAGGCCGCGCGCGCCGGCAAGGCCGAGGCCTATGGGAGCTATGCGGTGGAAGCGGACGATGCGTTCTACGAACGCTTCGCGCTGAAAGGCCCCCACCGCCATGCGGTGATGTGCCTGCTGCCGCCGAAAACGGAAGTACGCCTGGTCGGCCGTTCCTGGGCGTGGCCGATCCAGCGCGCCGTCGTCGTGGACTCGCTCGACGCGAAGCAGGCGCGCGTGCTGCACGAGTGGAAGACGCCGCGCTGCATGAACACGCGCCTGGGGCCGGACAAGGGCGTCGCGATCGAGGGCGGCGTGGTCTACGCGGTGCTCGGCCACCGATACTCCGACCACTGGGTGTCGAACCGCACGATGAAGGACACGCGCGGCGCCCCGGACGGCAAGGGCTTCAGCGTAGTCTCCGCCTCCGACGACGACAACCACGATTTCCACGCCTGCAACCTGTCCTTCAGCTGGACCTGAGGCGGCGGCCGCGCCGGAAATGCCGCGAGTGACCTTCGTACAACCCGACGGCAGCCGCCAGACCATCCAGGTGGACGCCGGGCGCAGCGCCATGGAGGCGGCCCGCGACAACAACGTGCACGGCATCGTCGCCGAATGCGGCGGCGAATGCGCTTGCTCGACTTGCCACTGCTACGTGGACGCGCAGTGGATCGCGCGCCTGCCGCAGAGGAGCGGCGACGAGGCGAGCCTGATCGAGTTCGCCCACGACCCGCGCGACGGCAGCCGCCTCGCTTGCCAGCTGCTGATGACCGAATCCCTCGACGGCCTGGTGTTGCACGTGCCCGAACGGCAGCTGTGAGCCGCGCGCGATTGGTGTCAGCCTCGAGCCCCGCTTCGAAACCGCAGTCCAGGACGACAAGGCGATGACCGACCCCCTCACCCAGCTTCTGGCCGAACGCGAGGTGCTCCTCGTGGACGGCGCCATGGGGACGAACCTCTTCGCGCTCGGGCTGGCCAACGGCGCCCCCGGCGAGTTGTGGAGCGTTGACCGCCCCGGCGACGTGCGCTCGGTCTACCAGGGCTTCGTCGATGCCGGCTCGGACATCATCCTCACCAACAGCTTCGGCTCCAACCGCTTCCGCTTCGCGCTGCACAAGCTGCAGGGGCGCGTGCCCGAGCTCAACTTTGCCGCCGCCGCCATCGCGCGCGACGTGGCCGACAAGGCGGGCCGGACGGTGGTGGTCGCGGGCTCCATGGGCCCGACCGGCGACGTCTTCGAGCCGCTCGGGCCGCGCACCCAGGCCGAGGCCGAGGAGGCCTTCCACGAGCAGGCCGAGGCGCTCAAGGAAGGCGGCGCGGACGTGGCATGGATCGAGACCATGTTCGCGGAGAACGAGCTCGAGTCGGCGGTGCGCGGCGCCCAGCGCGCCGGGCTGCCGGTGGTCGCCACCATGACCTTCGATACCGGCGGGCGCACGATGATGGGCATCCGCCCCTCGGACGCGATGCGCCTGTCGAAGAAGCTGCCCGCGCGCCCGCTCGCATTCGGCGCCAACTGCGGCATCGGCCCGGCGCAGATCATCGACTCGGTGCTGGGACTCGCCCAGGGCGCGGAGCCGGGCGACGTGATCGTCTCCAAGAGCAATTGCGGCCTGCCGGTGATGGGCGACGACATGCGCGTGCATTACGACGGCACGCCCGAGATCATGGCGCAGTACGCCCGGTTGGCGCGCGATGCCGGCGCGCGAATCATCGGCGGCTGCTGCGGCACGACCGCGACGCACGTGCGCGCCATGGCCGAGGCGCTCGCTGGCCCCAGGGGCGCGGCGCCCACCTACGAGGAGATCGAGCGCAAACTGGGCCCGATCCGCAAGATCACCACCAAGGCGCAGGAAAAGCGCGCGCTGCGCCAGCCCTGAGGCACGGTCCGGCCCGTCGCCGACCATCACGGAGCGAGTCATGACCATCGAAGCCGAGAACCAAGGGGCGGCACGCGTCTCCGAGCGGGAGCTGGGGTCGCGCCTGGCCGAGATCAAGGGCGCGAAGCTGATCAAGAGCTTCTGCTATACCTGCCCGTGGCAATGCCCGACCGAGATCCTGGTGCGCGACGGCAAGGTGGTCTACCACAAGGGCAATCCCCAATCGCCGAACAACATCGGCTCGCGCTGCGCCAAGGGCATGGCGAGCTCGTACCTCACACGCGACCCCGACCGCCTCAAGTACCCGATGCTGCGCACCAATCCCAAGGGCCAGCCGGGGCAGTTCAAGCGCATCTCGTGGGACGAGGCGTTCACCTTCATCGCCGACAAGCTGAAGCTGATCCGCGACAAGTGGGGTCCCGAGGCGGTCGCGTACACCTGCCACCACGACCCCAACACGGTCTTCTTCCGCCACTTCCTGGGCGACCTCTACGGCTCGCCCAACAACTACACGCACACCTCGGGCTGCGAGCAGGACCGGCGCTCGGCGTGCCTTACGCTTTTCGGCCACGTCTTCCCGATGCACGATTTCGCCAACTCGCGCTACGTGATCCTGTGGGGCATGAACAACCTGGGCGCCAACCAGGGTCTGTGGGAAAGCCGCGCGCTCATCGACGCGAAGAAGCGGGGCTGCAAGCTCATCGTCGTCGACCCGAACTTCACCGAGACCGCGCAGAAGGCCGACGAATGGATCCCGATCAACCCGGGAACCGACGGCGCCATGGCGCTCGCGATGTGCAGCGTGATCATCGAAGAAGGCCTCCACGACCGCGAGTTCACCAGCCGCTGGTGCGAAGGCTTCGAGGGGTTCCGCGAGCACCTCGCCGCCCACGGCTACACCCCCGCGTGGGCCGAGCCGATCTGCGGCGTCAAGGCCGAGACCATCACGCGCCTCGCGCGGGAGTTCGCAACCACCAAGCCGTCGATGTCGGCGATCTTCAAGGGCTCGGGCTTCTACACCAACGGTGCCGACGCGGGGCGCGCCTGCTACATCCTCGACGCCATCTGTGGCGAGGTCGACAAGCCCGGGAACTTGAACCTCAAGGACTGGGCGCCGCTCGCGGCGCCGGTGAACATCCCCGATTCGGCCAAGACCAGGCCCACCAAACCGCCCTTGCATATCGCGATGGGATATCCCCTCGCGCCGGACCTGCCGAACTCGCGCCTGCCCGATGCCGTCATCGACGGCAATCCCTATCCGGTGAAGGGCCTGTTCGTGCAATCGACCAACCCGGTGATGAGCGACCCCAACCGCGACCGCGTGCAGGAGATGTTCCGGCACCTGGAGCTCGGCGTCGCCATCGAGATCTTCATGAGCGAGACCGCGCTCGAGTGCGACATCGTGCTGCCCGAGACCTCCTTCTACGAGCACGCCGAGATCCGCAACGGTATGTGGCTCGGTCCCGAGGTGATCCTGTGCCAGCCGGCGGTGCCGCCGGTTGGGGAATCCAAGCCGCTATACGAGATCGTGAAGGGTCTGGCGGTGAAGATGGGGTGGGCCGAGCACTTCCCCTATGAGAAGTGGGAGGACTGGGGCGAGCTGATGATGAAGGACATCCCCATGTCGCTCGCGGAGCTGAAGGAGAAGGGCTTCTGGGCCGGACCCGTGCGCTACAACCGCGTGCCCGAGGGGCTCGCCACGCCCTCGAAGAAAGTGGAGATCCGCTCCCAGGCCTATGCCGACGCGGGTTTCGACCCGTATCCGATCTACACCGAGCGCAGCGTCAGGCCCGACGCCGAGTTCCCGCTGCAGCTCACGCACTCCAAGCTCAGCATGCACTGCAACATCGTCACGCAGAACAATCCGTTCCTGATGGAGATCTGCGGCGAGAACTGGGTCGAGATCAACCGCATCGACGCGGGCAAGTACGGCATCGTTGACGGCAGCTACGTGATCCTCGAGTCGCCGAAGGACGGCATCCGCATCAGAGCGAAGGTGGTCGAGGGCCTGGTGCCGGGCTGCGTGAGCGTGCGCCACGGCCACGGCTTCGGCCATTGGGCCATGGGCGCGGTCGCCAAGGGCAAGGGCGCGCACTCCAACAATCTCATGGACACCTACACCAGCCCGATCACCGGGGCGAACTGCTACAACGAGTGCAAGGTGCGCGTGCGGCCGGCATGAAAGTTGTCGTCCCCGCGTAGGCGGGGACCCAAGGAGAGGATATGCAACACGGCTTCTATTTCGACCACGAACGCTGCGTCAAATGCCACGCGTGCGAGATCGCGTGCAAGACCTGGAACGAGGTGGAGATCGGCCCGCGCTGGCGCGAGGTGGTGAAGATCGAGACCGGCGTCTACCCCGCGGTGAAGGCGATGAACGTGTCGATGGCCTGCATGCACTGCGGCGACGCGCCGTGCAAGACGGCGTGCCCGGTGGCGGCGATCACCAAGAGCGCCGAAAACGGCATCGTCACCGTCGACCAGAACAAGTGCATCGGCTGCGGCTTCTGCGCCTGGGCCTGCCCTTTCGGGGCGCCGCAGCTGTCCGCCGTCGCGGGCAAGATGGAGAAGTGCAACTTCTGCCAGACGCCGGGCAAGGAACGTCCCCTGGACATGCCGCGCGCGTGCGAGGAAATTTGTCCTACCGGCGCCATCTTCTCGGGACCGATGAACGTGCTCGCGACCCTCGAGCGAAAGAACGCCGCGGTCCGCCAGAGCGCGGCGCGCCAGGGCCTTCCCGCCCTCATCCTCGACGCCGCGCGCCAGTTCGGCCCGGCGGCGGACTGACGCCGGCGTCAGTTCTGCCCGGACTTGCCAGCTCGGGCGCCCCGCACGGCGAGTGAATAGCTCGCCAGCGCGCCCAGGGCGACAACCGCAAGCGTGGCGAGCGCTGCGTTGCGCGTGAGCCCCACCGCCAGCATTCCCGAAAAGGACGCCGGCGCCAGCGCGCGCGAATAGAGTCCTGCTCGCGCGAGGTGACCGAGCAACGCGCCGAGGTCCACGCGCCCGAAGAGCTCGGCCGGAGCCGTGCCGCGAACGATGGTGAACAGGCCGTTGCCCCAGCCGAAAGCGACGACGAACACGAACGCCGCGATGCCGAAACCTTCGATCGCGAGGATCGCAAGCGCCGCGACGATCATCAGCGCGAACGCCACGCGGCCCAGCGCGACCACGCCGATGCGCGATGCGAAGCCGAACTCCGCGATCCTGCCCGCGACCTGCATCGGCCCGATGAGCATCGCGATCCAGATCGCCTGCGCCTGGGTGAGTCCCTGCGCCACCAGCAGGCTCACCGCATGCACGGCAATCACCGAGGAGACGAAGGAAGCGGCCCCGACCGCCACGGTGAGCCAGCCGAGTCCCCGGCGCGGGGGCGCGCTCGCGGTCGGACCGATGGCGGTGGCCGCGTCCGCAGTCACCGCGCGCGTGAGATCCGGTATCACCAACAGGTGGATCGGCAGGCACACGAGCAAATGCAGGCCCGCATAGACGCCGAACGCGGTGCGCCAGCCCCAGGTGTCCAGCATCAATTGCGAGACCGGCCAGAAGACGGTGCTCGCGAAGCCGCCGAGGATCGTGATCAGCGTCACCGCTTTGCGGAAGCGCGCAGCGGCCATGTGCTGCGCGAGCGTCGCGAAGGCGGGATCGTAGAGGCACGCGGACATCGCGGCGCCAGCGAGCGCCCATCCGGCCATCAGGGTCGCCGGCCCCGACGCACACGCAAGCAAGGCCATCGCCCCAGCCCCGAGGAGCGAGCCCGCCGAGAGCACGACGCGCCCGCCGCGGCGATCGACGCTACGCCCCACCAGCGG
>JBDSRZ010000155.1:0-6564 GCA_039929025.1 Usitatibacter sp.
GGTCGTACCATCGCCCACCTGGCCGCAACTGGTCGGTGGAACCGCCATTCACCTGGTTGGTGTAGTTGCCGCCCCACCCCCACACGCTGCCATCGGATTTGCGCGCGAGGGAATGGTCGGCGCCCGCGGAGACCTCGACCACGTCGGCGAGGCCGGCCACTTGCACCGGCGAGAAGCGATCCGTGGTGCTGCCATCGCCGATCTGGCCGCTGCCGTTCTCTCCCCACGCCCACACCGTGCCGTCGGTCTTTAGCGCCAGCGTGTGCCCTTCGCCGGCCGACACCTGGCGCACGCCGGTGAGGCCGGGAACCACGACGGCCTCCGACACCCCGTCCTCGTTGCCCGTGCCGAGCCGCCCGCGATAGCTGCTGCCGAATGCGCGCACGGTGCCGTTGGCGAGCAACGCCATGGAGTGGTAGTACCCTGCCGAGATCGCGCTTACGCCCGCTAGACTGGGAATCGGCACCGGCACCGATTGGCCGACGCTACTGTCCGGGGTACCCCATCCGAACACGCGCCCGTCGGCGGTGAGCGCCAGCGAGTATTCGTAGCCGCCCGCCAGCGCCGTCACGTTCGAGAGGCCCGCGATAGCCGACGGCACGGCGCGGAAGGTAAACGCGCCGTTGCCGAGCTGCCCGCGCGAGTTGTCGCCGAAGGTGACCACGGTGCCGTCGCGCTTCAGCAGCACGGTGAAATACGCGCCCACCGCGGCCCCCGTTACGCCGTTCATGTTGCCGAGCTGCACCGGGAAAGGCTGCGACACGGTGGTGCCGTCGCCCAGCTGGCCGTACTGGTTGGAGCCCCACTCCCAAAGGCCACCGTCAGCCTTCACGGCAACCGAGTGCAGGAAGCCCGCGGCGAGCTGCGAGACGCCGTTGATCGCCTCGAGGCGCAGCGGCAGTGGCACAGTCGCGGACGCGTTGACGCCGAGCTGTCCGTAGCCGTTATCGCCCCAAGCCCACACAGTGCCATCCGATTTGCGCGCGAGGCTGTAGAGCCCGCCCGCGGAAATCTCGACCACGCCGGCGAGTCCCGCGACCTGCACCGGGGACGTCCGCATGACGGTCGTACCATCGCCCACCTGGCCGCCGGAATTATCGCCCCACGCCCACACGCTGCCGTCGCCGCGTCGCACCACGGTGTGGAAGCCGCCGGCGGAAACCTGGGTCACGTCGGTCATCGACGCCACGCGCACCGGCGTGGAGCGGCCACTGTATAGAGGCGTGGGGTTGCCGTCGCCCAGCTGGCCGAGATCGTTCACGCCGAATGCCCAGACGCTGCCGTCGATAGTGCGCACCACCGTATGCGACATGCCGGCCGCGACCTCGGCCGCCGGGGGCATCCCCCCCACGCGCGCGGGTATCGAGCGCTCGCCGACCTCGCCGTCGCCGAGCTGTCCGACGCCGTTGTATCCCCAGGTCCACACCCCGCCGTCCGCGGTGAGCGCAACCGCGTGGGTGCGCCCGGCGGCGATCTGCACGACACCGGTGAGGCCCAGCACTCGCACCGGCACCGAGCGCGCCGTGGTGGTGCCGTCGCCCAGCCTGCCGTACTCGTTGTAGCCCCACGCCCAGACGGTGCCGTCGTTCTTCAGCGCGAGGGCGAAGTCGCCGCCCGCGGAGACCGCGCTCACCCCGGTGAGGCCGCTCACCGGCAGCGGATCCGGCGACGAGAGCGTGCGCCCGATGCCGAGGGCGCCGGTGCTGTCGTCGCCCCAGGAGCGCACCGTGCCGTCGCGATTCAGGGCGAGGCTGTGGAAGCCCCCCGCGGCGACCGACGGCGCGGCAGCGTAGGCGGCCCCGGAAAGGCAGCAGGCGAACGCGACTAGCAGGGCGGAGAGGCGACTCATGAAGTGCCCGATTATGGCCCAGCGCACGGCGGTCCGCTGCCGACTATTCACGGTTCCGGGGAGCAATCCTTCCCCCACCCGAAAGCGAGGCACAATCGCCGTACGATGACGACGACGCTTTCCGGAAAGACGGCGGTAGTGACTGGCGCCGCGGGCACCCTGGGGCTCGCGGTGGTCCGCAACCTCCTCGAAGACGGTGCCCAGGTGGGACTCGTCGATGTGGACGCCCTGCGCCTCGACAGCCTCATCCGGTTCCTGCGCGGCACCGTGGTCGCAGTGCCGTGCGACGTGAGCGAGCCCGGGGCGGTGCGCCAGGCGCACCAGAGAATCGAAAAGGTCCTGGGCCCCGTGGACATCCTGGTGAACAACGCCGCGGTGACGTGCAACGACCGGGCCGAAACCACGAGCGACGTCGAGTGGCGCCGCGTGATGGCGGTCAATCTCGATGGCGCCTTCTACTGGGCGCGCGCGGTGATGCCGGGCATGAAGAAGCGCGGCTGGGGAAGGATCGTGAACGTGGGATCGATCGCCGCGAAGACGGGCGGGATCACCGAGGGCACGGCCTACGCCGCATCCAAGGGCGCGGTGAACACCCTCACCTTCTCCCTCGCGCGCGAGCTGGCGGCGAGCGGCGTCACCGTGAACGCGGTCGCTGTCGCGTATGTGAAGACCCCCTCGGTGACCGAGCACATGAACGAAGCGCAGCGGCGGCAGCTGCTGTCGCAGATCCCGGTGGGCCGCTTCTGCGAGCCGGAGGAATTCGCGCATGCGGTGCGTTTCCTCACTTCCCCGCTGGCGGGATTCGTGACCGGCGAGGTGCTCGACGTAAACGGCGGCCTGCTGATGGATTGAGCTCCGCGCGCCAGAAGTGTCGACGCGGCTATCAGCCCGCGTGAGCGCCGTCACCGCCTCGATGACTTACAGACCCGTAGTCGCCCCCGCAATGATCATGAATCCCGTCGTTTTCGACTTTGACGAGGCAGACATGAAGCGCGCGATGCTCGAGGCCGCCGCGCCCTACGAGACCCGTTACACGTCGTGAGCACCACGCAGCGTTGCTTTTTTCTCGTCGCCGCAGCGCTGCTGGCGGCCCTCGTCGGGGGCCGAAGACGGGGTCAGGGTGGCGTCGCGGGGGCGAGCGCGAGCGCGTGAAATTGAAGCGTCGCACGCGAACTGCGTCACGGTCCGGGGGCTACAACTGCAATTGCGGCGCGGGCCGAAGCGCGTGCCTGAGTCCGATGGCGCAGGAAAAGAGCACCACGGCTCCTGCCTGGTGGAGCGCGGCGAGGTTGAGCGGCACGTGCAGGAGGAGCGTCCCGATACCCAGGACCGCCTGCACGAACGCCATCACGACGAGGGCGCGGCTCCAGGAGCGTGCGCGATCGTTGGGCGGCTCCTGGCGCACGCGCGCCCAGGTGACGAGGACCATGCCCAGGACCACGAGCGCCGTCACGCGGTGCATGAACTGGACGGTCGCCATATTGTTCACCACGTTCGACCACCACGGCTGCAGCAGCATGATCTCGTCGGGGATCCAGCGGCCGTCCATCGTCGGCCAGGTGTTGTACGCGAAGCCCGCGCGGATCGCGGCGACGAGCGCCCCGGACAACACCATCACGAAGACCAACGCCACCACCAGGCCGGCGCGCCGTCGCGCCGCGTCCGAAACCATCGTGCGCAGCGGGTTGAGGAGCGTGAGCGCCTCCCAAAGCATCAGGCCGTAGATCAGGAAGGCGAGCCCGAGGTGCGAGGCGAGCCGCAGCGGGCTTACTCGCGGGTCATCCACCAGCCCGCTCTTCACCATGTACCAGCCCAGCGCGCCCTGGAGCCCGCCGAGGATGAGAATCGATGCCAGCCGCCGCGCGAGCTCCGGGTCGAGCATCCTGCGCGCGAGGAAATAGACGAAGGGGAGCAGGAAAGCGAGTCCGACGATCCGCCCCATGAGGCGATGGACGTACTCCCACCAGAAGATCGGCTTGAAGCCGGCGAGATCCATGTCGTGGTTGCGCAGGCGAAACTCGGGCGTCTCACGATACTTGGCGAAGGTCTCCTGCCACTGCGCGTCGTTGAGCGGGGGAACCGCGCCCACGATGGGTTGCCACTCGACGATCGACAGGCCCGAGTGGGTGAGGCGGGTCATGCCACCGATCACTACGGTGAGAAAAACCAGCCCGCAGCAGGTGAGCAGCCAGGCGGCTACGATGCCGCGGGATGAGGTCGGAGTGGGGCGCATGGGGACTCGGCGGCGTATTCTGCCGCAGAGTCGCCGAGCGTGTATTTACGCTGCCTTGCGTTGCGGCGCGGCATCGAGCTGCGCCTGCGCGAATTCCCAGTTGAGGAGCTTGTCGATCACCGCCTTCACGAACTCGGGCCGGCGATTCTCGTAGTCGACGTAGTAGGCATGTTCCCAGACGTCGATGGCGAGGAGCGGAGTCGCCCCCTTGGCGATCGGCGTGTCCGCGTTCGACGTTGCCAGGATCTCCAGCTTGCCGCCGCGATCCACCAGCCACGCCCAGCCGCTGCCGAAGCAGTCGATCGCCGCCTGGCCGAAGCTTTCCGCGAACTTCGCGTGGCCCCCTAGCTCAGCGTCCATGCGCTGGGCGAGCTCGCCCTTCGGCGCGCCGCCCGCCCCGGGCCCGAGGCAGCTCCAGAAGAACGTGTGGTTCCACGCCTGCGCGGCATTGTTGAAGATCTTGCGGTGCTCCTGCCTGCCGGCGGTCTCGGCGACGACCTTCTCCAGCGGCATGTCGGCGAAGCGGGTGCCCGCGACCAGTTCGTTCAGCTTGGTCACGTAGGCCTTGTGGTGCTTGCCGTAATGCAGGCCGATGGTGCGGGCTGAGATCACCGGCTCGAGGGCGTTCTCGGCCCAGGGCAGGGGTGGGAGGGTGAAGGGTCCGGTTGCTTCGGTCATGGCGCGTCTCCTTGTGTCCCCTTATGACGCCCGAATTCGCGCCGGGTTTCTGTAGGCAGGCGCTTACAGCGGTATCAGATT
Organism: Usitatibacter sp.; assembly: GCA_039929025.1. Lineage (GTDB taxonomy): Bacteria > Pseudomonadota > Gammaproteobacteria > Burkholderiales > Usitatibacteraceae > Usitatibacter. Next base: position 4,842 of record JBDSRZ010000155.1, read on the forward strand.
TTTATACATCCGCCCTTCACTTTCGCCGACAGATTCCGGTTGGTGGCGCAACGATGATGGCCTAGCTCCGGGAAGTCTTGCGGGGCTGCAGTTTGACGTACTCAACCAATCTCTCAACTCAAGGTGACGCCATGAATTGGGACCGCATCGAGGGCAACTGGAAGCAGCTCAAGGGCAAGGTGCGCGAGCACTGGGGTCGATTGACGGACGATGAGTTCGACACGATCGCAGGAAAGCGCCACAAGCTCGCGGGAAGCCTTCAGAACTCCTACGGGATTGCCAAGGACGAGGCAGAGAAGCAGATCAACGACTTCGCGGCCAAGTGCGAAAGCAATCAGTGGGTCCAGTGACTGGAATCGCGAAGGAGCCAAATATGAAAATGACCACTCTTTACGCCGCCCTGTCCGGGGCCCTGCTGCTCGGCGCGGCGACACTTGCACCTGCCCAGAAAGTCCCCAGCGAGGCCGGCAAGATGGTGACGCCCAAATCGATGGAGAACAAGACGACGGGGATCTCCAAGGACGAGTACAAGATGGAGCACGAGCGCATCGAAGCCGACGCCAAGGCGGCCAAAGCGATGTGCAAGGACATGAAGGGCAACACCAAGGACATCTGCCAGGCCGAAGCGAAGGGCAAGGAAAAGCTCGCCAAGAAAGAGCTCGACTACAAGAAGAACCCGAACGAGAAGAACATGCGCGACGTCGAGAAGATGAAGGCCGAAGTCGCCTACGAGATCGCCAAGGAGAAGTGCGAGGACCAGAAGGGCGCCGGCATGATGGCGTGCAAGAAGCAGGCGAAGGAAGAGAAGGACCGCGCCATGTCCGCCGCCAAGGGCAAGAAGATGGCCGACGCCACCCCGGTGACGCATTCGACCACCCCGACCTCGATGGCGCCGCACACCACGCCCAGCACCAGCGCCACCACCAAAATGCCCTCGAACAATCCGAGCGGCCCAAGCACCGTACCCAGCGCCAGCAGCGCCGGCACCTCGGGCACGGTCGATGCGAAGCAGAACAAGTCGGGCAAGTAACCGCCCGGTCCATTACTGACGAGCATTGCAGCACCCAAAGGGCCGATCCCCGGATCGGCCCTTTGCCTATCCGCGCAGCAAGCGCCCACGGCATCAGACAACGCCTTCACGCGAATCCGCTCCCGCCGACAGATCGGCAACGGCGCCCGGGACGATGATCCTGACCATACCGGCCTGTAACCGACGACGCCGGAAGTCCCAGATCGCCATCCGGAGCCGACCCATGAAGCGCAGCACCCTGTTCGTCACCGCCCTCCTGGCCGCCGGCCTGAGCGTCGCCGCCCTCGGCATCCGCGCCGCGGTAGACACCCCCCGCACCTTGATGTCCCCGGACATCCACCAGCAGCTCAAGCGGGAAGTCGAGGCGTCCACGCGCCTCGCGCTGGCAAAATGCCGCGACATGGCGGGTGTCGAGCGCGATATCTGCAAGGCGCAGGCGCGTGCGGCCGAGCGCGTGGCCCTGGCCGACCTGTCGGCGCGCTACCACGGCACCGTGGCGGCCACGGACGAGGCGGTTTCGGTGCGGGCCAAGGCGTCTTTCGACGTCGCCAAGGCGCGCTGTGGCGCAAAGATGGCTGGCGCGCGCGTGGAGTGCCTGAAGGAAGCGCGGGACGAGCGCAGCCGGCTGCTCGCCCAGAGCCGGCCCGCCGCTTCCTAGAAGCTGTACTTGAAGATCACGCGGTCGCGGCGCAC
>JBDSRZ010000156.1:0-6441 GCA_039929025.1 Usitatibacter sp.
TGCGCTCGTCGAGCGCCATCGGCGCCAGCATATCGAGCGACACCTTGAACTCGCCCGCGAACGCCGGGTTGTAGACGGTGCCGTAAGTCTGGTGGTGGTTCTGCGGCTGGGCGATCACCACGCAATCGACCATGATCCCGGGCACCACGACGCTGCGAGGGTTGAGCGCGCCGGGGGCGCAGGCGCGAGACACCTGCGCCATCACGAAGCCGCCCGAGTTCCTTGCCGCCGTCGCGATGGCGAGGTGGTCCAGCGTGAGCGCCTCGTGCTCCATCGAGACGTTACCGGTGAGGTCGGCGGTGGTGCCGCGGATGAAGGCCACGGTGATCGGGAAGGCCTTGTAGAAGAGCCACTCCTCCCCGTCCACTTCCATCACGCGCACCAGCTCCTCGCGGGCACGGTCGTTGATCCGGCCGCCGTCCTGGCGCGGACCGACGAAGGTACGCAATCCCACCTTGGTGAGGAGGCCGGCGCGATGGGCGGCGATCTCGCGGAAGAGGTGGCTCACCACGCCGAGCGGCAGGTTGTAGGCCTCGATCTGGCCGGAGACCGCGAGCGCGCCTAGCTTCGGCACCAGCGACCAGTGGCCCCCGATCACCCGCTTCACCAGTCCGGGGTGGGCGAGGCGATTCAAGCCCCGGTCCTTGCCGTCGCCCGGCGCCGCCGCGAAGACCAGCGTCAAGTCCCGCGGCGCCCCGGTCTCGAGGAAGCGCTTCTCGAGCGTGATGATCAGCTCATCGGGCGTCCCGGTGCCGACGAATCCCGAGAAGGCGATGGTGTCGCCATCGCGGACGATGGCGATGGCCTCCTCGGCGCTGACGATCTTGTTCTTCAAACTAATCCAGCGTCGCTCGACCGCCGGCAGCCCCGCCTCCTACTTTGGATGCGAGGCGTGCGGCGCGCTTCATCTTGATCCTCCGATGCGAACCACCTTGGCGGTGGGCTGGGTGACCAGAAAATCTTCGACAAGCGCGATCTGCGAATCGGTCATCAGCGAGGGCGCATGGCCGCACTCGCGGACCTCGATGGCACGGACCCGCTTCGCCTTGCCGGCGAGGCCGCGGCGCTGCATGTCGCGCACGGTCGAGGCGTGCAGCAGGTCCGAATCCTCGCCGTGGATGATGAGCGTCGGACACGCGACCTTCTCCCAGATGTTCCAGAGCGCGATGTCGACCATCATCGGCCAGGAGAAGCGCTTGCCGATCGCGGGGTCGAAATGCTGGCGGTAGTCGCCTTCCGGCGTCTTCACCGCGCTGTGCTCGGCGAGGTGGCGCCAGTGCTTGTCGGTGAGCGCCCCGAAGGTCTCGTGGATCGTACGCAGGTGCTGCTCCAGGACCTCGACGGAATCGAAGCGCCGCGCGTTGCGCAGGTAGGTCCCGATTCGCTGCAGCGCCACGCCCGAGACGCGCGCGCCGAAGTCGTTGAGGATCAGCCGCCGGATCTGGTTACCGGGGAGCGCTGCCATCTCCATGCCGATGTGCCCGCCGAGCGAGGTGCCGAGCCAGTCGACCTGCGCGGCGCCGCTGCGCGCGATCACCGCCGCCGTCGCCGCGAGATAGGCGGGAGTGTCGTAATCCGAGCCCGACTTCAGCCACTCGCTCTCGCCACGCCCTGGCAGGTCTGGGGCGAGCACCCGAATGCCCTTCAGCGCGAGCCGCCGCGCAAGGAAGTCGAAGTCGCGGCCGTTGCGCGTGAGCCCGTGCACGCAGATGACGACCTGATCCGAGTCCGCGGGGCCCCACTCCACGTAGGCCACCCGAGTAAGGCCGAAGGTGCCGTAGGCGGCGACTTCGCCAAAGCGCGGTTCAACCATGGCCGGGCTCGCGAAAACTTGTCCCACGTTCGCTCCCTCTCCCATGGGGGAGAGTTGGGGAAAGGGTCACGAGTTCCTCTTCAGCCAGCCGTAGATGCTCTTGCCGAGGATGCCCTGGGACTTGCCGCTCACGAAGACGCCCACGTGCCCGCCGGGCAGCGGCAGCTCGGTGTAGTTCTTCGTGCCGATGAGCGGCTTCAGCGCCTGGGAGCTCTTCGGCGGGATGATGTGATCCTCCTCGGCGAAGACGTTCAGCACCGGCATGTCGATCTTCTTCAGGTCCACGGTGACGCCGCCCAGCCTGAACTTGCCCTTCACCAGCAGGTTGTCCTGATAGAGGTCCTTCAGCCACTGCTTGGCGGCTTCCCCGGGATGGTCGGGTCGGTCGGCGAGCCACTTCTCCATGCGCAGGAAGTTGAGGAGTTTCTTCTCGTCGTCCATCGCGTCGAAGAGGCCGAGGTTGTACTTGGTGAGCGCGTTCACCGGCGTCATCATCGAAAAAACGAAGCTCATCAGCTCACCGGGCAGGTTGCCGTTGGCTTCGATCAGGCGGTCGATGTCATCGGGCTTCATGCTGCGCGCCCACAGGCCGATGAGGCCGTGGTGCAGCGGCGCCTCCTTCGCGCCGGCATGGAAGTCCACCGGCGTGATGGTGAGCGTGAGGCTCTTCACCTTCTTCGGGTTGCGCGCGGCGTAGCAGGCGGTGAAGACGCCCCCCTCGCAGATGCCCAGCAGCGAGACCTTGTCGATGCCCCCCTCGCGGCGGATGAAGTCCACGCAATCGCCGAGGTAGCCGTCGATGTAGTCCTCGAGAGTGAGCCACCGGTCGCCCCTCGTGGCCGTGCCCCAGTCGACCACATAGAGGTCCACGCCCTTGGCGAGCAGGTTGCGCACCAGCGAGCGGTCCTCCTGCAGGTCGGCCATGGTGTAGCGGCCGATGAGGCCGTAGACCATGAGGACGGGCGTCGCCACGGTCTTCTTCGCCGTCGCCCCATAGCGGTAAAGGACGGTCTTGTCCTGGCGGAACACCTCGCGCTTCGGCGTGGTGGCGATCTGGACGTCGCGATCCTTGGTCTTCTCCAGCAGCGCGCGGCCCTCCTGCATGCGCTTGCTGAAGGCGGTGAATTCCTTGACGGCCTCGGCGGGATCGACCTTGACGCGCATGGGGGCTCCTAACGCTTCTTCGATGACTTGGGCCCCGGCCTGCGCCGGGGGGACGACTTCTCTGCGGCGCCCTTCGTCGGCACTGTCTTCGTCACGCCAGCGGCCACCCTCCTCGTCGCACTGGCGGCCACCCTCCTCGTCGCACCGGCGGCCACCCTCCTCGTCGCACCGGCGGAGGCCGGTGCCCAATTTTCCCTCTCGCGTTTCATCGCCCGCACTTCCCGCCGCAGCTCCGTCACCGTCCGTTGCATCTCGTCCATCTCGGTGCGCGTGGGGATGTGGTGCACCTCGCAAAACCCTTCCGCGATGTCGCGCTCGGCGATGCGGTACTCGGCCGAGGAGCGCGTCATCGCGCGCTGCGCCTCGAGGAATTCCTCCGAGCGGTGCATCTCGACCAGCGATTTGTTGGCAGTAGCGAGCCAGAGATCGAGCATCTGCCGCCCACTGGTGATCGGCTCGCCCTTGGGATCGTTCACCGACCTGGTGAAGCGCTCCAGCGCGCGCGTCCAGGCGCCCTGCACCACCTCCCAGTACTTTTCCGCGTCGCGCGAGCGGTCCATCCAGAGCTTCTGGACGTTCAGCATCTGGCGGTCGAGGTCGAAGAGGGTGGCGTAGGTGGGACCCTCGGTGAGCTTCTCCAGGCCCATGTCGAAATGGGAGGCCGCGCGCTTCCATTCCTCGGGGTCGAAAAGCTCTTTCATGGCGACCATGTCCATGCGGCCGGCCTTGCCCCACGCGTCCCTGGTGAACGCCGTCCACTGGTCCATGGTGCGGCGCATGAGTTCGGCGACCGCATCGGCATCGGGCGGCGGCATGCCCTGCACGGCGAAGGGCGGAGGCTTGCCCTCGGCCCAGGACTGGAAAAGGCTCTTCTGGTTCTCGTTCCAGAACTTGAGCCAGTCGCTGCCAGGTTCGAATTTCATGCGCAGCTCCTCTCTAGAACGTCACGACCTGCCTCACGGCCTTGCCTTCGTGCAGCAGGTCGAATCCTTCGTTGATGTCCTCGAGCTTCAACCGGCCTGACAGCAGCTGGTCGACCGGCAATCGCCCCTGCATGTAGAGGTCGATGTAGCGCGGCAGGTCGCGCGAGGGCACGCAAGTGCCGATATAGCTGCCCTTGATGGTGCGCTCCTCGGCGACGAGGTTGGTGGACGGCATCGCCCACGTGGCCGTCGGCGGCGGCAGGCCCGCGGTGACGGTGGTTCCGCCGCGGCGCGTGATCCGGTACGCGGACTCGAAAGCGCGCACCGACCCGGCCATCTCGATCGCCACATCGACTCCACCTTTGGTGGCGTCCTTCACCTTCTGCACCAGGTCGGGGTCGGCGGCATTGAACACGTGGGTCGCGCCAAGCTTCGTCGCGAGCGCGAGCTTGTCGTCGGAGAGATCGACCGCCACGGTGTAGCGGGCTCCCGAGGCGACCGCACCCAGGATCGACGCGAGCCCGACCCCGCCGAGACCCACGACCGCGACCGACGCGCCCGCGCGCACCTGCGCCGTGTTGACCACCGCGCCCACGCCGGTCAGCACCGCGCAGCCGAAGAGCGCCGCCTCGTCGAGCGGCAACTCCGGGTCGATCCTCACCACCGAGCGGCGCGAGACCACCGCGGCCTCGGCGAACGCCGAGCAACCCATGTGGTGGTGGATCGGCTTGCCGTCCCTGAAGATGCGCCGCTCGCCCGAGAGGAGCGTGCCCGCGGTATTCGCGGCCGCACCCGGCTCGCACAGCGCCGGCCGGCCCTCCGCGCACGGATTGCAGTGGCCGCAGCTCGGCACGAAGACCAGCACCACGTGGTCGCCAACCTTCAGGTCGTCCACGCCGATGCCGAGCCTGTCCACGACCCCGGCCGCCTCGTGCCCGAGCGCCATCGGCGTGGGTCGCGGACGGTCGCCGTTGATGACCGACAGGTCGGAGTGGCAAAGCCCCGCAGCGCCCATCCGGATCAGCACCTCGCCCGGGCCGGGATCGCGCAGCTCCACTTCCTCGATCCGGAGGGGCTTCGACTTCGCATAGGGGTGCTCCGCACCCATCGCGTTCAGTACGGCGGCACGGACCTTCATTGTTTGACTCCGCCGGCGCTTCGCAACAACGTGCCTTCGCCGAGCTTCTTCAGCTTATCCGTGAGCTTCATGTTCTCGCGATAGTCCACCGGGCAGTCGATGATGCTCACCGTATTGTCGGCGAGCGCCTTCCTGAGCGTCGGCACCAGCTCTTCCGTCTTCTTGATCCGGTAGCCCTTGGCGCCGAAGCTCTCGGCGTACTTCAAGAAGTCGGGGTTCTTGAAGGCGATGTGGCTCGGCCGCCCGAAGTGGCGCAGCTGGTGCCACGTGATGAGTCCGTACTCGGAATCGTTCCAGATGAGGATCACGAACGGCGTCTTCATGCGCATCGCCGTCTCGATCTCCTGGGAATTCATCATGAAGCCGGCGTCGCCGGTGACGGCGACCACCTTGCGCTTCGGATACGCGAGCTTGGCCGCGAGCGCGCCAGGAACCGCGATTCCCATCGCCGCGAAGCCGTTGGAGATGATGCAAGTGTTGGGGCGCTCGGCGCGGTACATGCGCGACATCCACATCTTGTGCGCGCCCACGTCCGAGATGGCGATATCCTCGGGATCGAGCACCTCGCGCAGGTCCCAGACGATCTTCTGCGGCTTCACCGGGAAGGCGGTGTCCTTCGCGTACTCGGCGCGATCCTCCTTGATGGACTTGCGCACGTCGCGGAAAGCGATCTCCTTGCGCGGCCTGGCCTTCAGCGCGATGCCGCGCAGGGCGTAGCCGATGTCGCCCAGCACGCCGCACGCGACGATGTAGTTGGCGTCCACCTCCGCCGGAAGCGCGTCGATATGGACGATGGTCTTGTCGTTGTCGGGGTTCCACATGTCCGGGTGGTACTCGACCATGTCGTAGCCAATGCAGATCACGACGTCGGCCTTCTCGAAGGCAAACCACGGCAGGTCGCGCGCCTTGAGGCCGATGGTGCCGAGGCAGAGCTCGTTCGAGAAAGGCATGATTCCCTTGGCCATGAACGTGTTGGCCACCGGAATCTTGAGCATCTGGGCGAAGCTCACCAGCGAGTCGTGCGCGCCTTGGCGGATCACGCCGTTGCCGGCGAGGATGATCGGGTTCTTCGCGTTCGAGATCAGCTTCGCCGCCTGCTCGATCTTGGCGTCGGGCGGCACCGGCGTGTAGGCGGACTGCACCGGGATCGGCTTCTTGTCGCACTGCATCTCCGCGATGTTCTCGGGGAAGTCGATGAAGGCCGCGCCCGGCTTCTCCGTCTGCGAGACCTTGAACGCCTTGCGCACCACTTCCGGCGTGATGCTCGGGTCGAGCACCTGGGTGCTGTACTTGGTGATCGGCTTGAACATGTTCACCAGGTCGAGGATCTGGTGGCTTTCCTTGTGCAGGCGCGTGGTGGCGCCCTGCCCCGCGATCGCCACGATCGGCGCGCGGTCCATGTT
>JBDSRZ010000157.1:0-6001 GCA_039929025.1 Usitatibacter sp.
GAGCGTGCGACGGCGCGCGCTTGAAGCCCGAGTCGCTCCTGTGGCGCGTGGGCACCAAAGCCGAGGCCGACGCGGTGCTGCCGGCGGAGAAGCGCTACCTCTCCAAGGACACGCAGTGGACGCGCGCACAGCTTGCCGGGCTGCCGGGCCTGTCGATCAACGACGTGATGATGCTCGCGGTCGACAAGGTCGCCGCGTTCTTCGGTGCCATGACGCTGCCCGCGCCGCTCGACGAAGCGACCGAGCTGCTCGCGGGGGAGATTCGCTCGCGGCTCTCCTACCTGGGCCAGGTGGGCCTGGGCTACCTCACCCTCGACCGCCAGTCGCGCACGCTTTCCGGCGGCGAGGTGCAGCGCATCAATCTCACCACCGCGCTCGGCACCTCGCTGGTGAACACGCTCTTCGTGCTCGACGAGCCCTCCATCGGTTTGCACCCGCGCGACATGGGCCGCGTGATCGCGGTGATGAAGCGGCTGCGCGACGCGGGCAACTCGCTGGTCGTCGTGGAGCACGATCCCCAGATCATGCTGGAAGCCGACAAGCTGCTCGACATGGGCCCCGGCCCCGGCGAGCGCGGCGGCGAGATCGTCTTCTTCGGCCCGCCCGATGAGCTGAAGCGCGCCACCACGCTCACCGCCGAGTATCTCTCCGGCCGCAAGCGCGCCGACGACCGCCGTCCGGGCGAGGAGATCCGCATCCCGGGGATGCAGATTCCCAATGACCTCGCCAAGGACCCGCCTTACGGCACGGTGTCGGTGGGCATCCGCGGCGCGACCGAGCATAATCTCAAAGACATCGACGTCGACTTCCCGCTGCGCCGCCTGGTGTGCGTGACCGGCGTGTCGGGCTCGGGAAAGTCCACCCTGGTGCAGGACGTGCTGCACCCGGCGCTTCGCAAGCATCTCGGAAAACCGACGGAAACGCCGGGCACATTCCGCGAGCTGGTGGGCGCCGAACACGTGAACGACATCGTGTTCGTCGACCAGACACCGATCGGCCGCACCACGCGTTCCAATCCGGCGAGCTACGTGGGCGCGTTCGATGCGATCCGCGAGATCTTCTCGCGCGCACCGGACTCGAAGACGCGCGGCTACACCACAGGCACCTTCAGCTTCAACTCCGGCAACGGCCGCTGCCCGACCTGCTCCGGCAACGGCTTCGAGCACGTCGAGATGCAGTTCCTCTCCGACGTGTACCTGCGCTGTCCGGATTGCAACGGCACGCGCTATCGCGACGAGGTGCTCGAGGTGAAGGTCGACGGCCGCAGCATCGCCGACGTCCTCGAGCTCACCATCGAGGACGCGGTAAAGATTTTCGGCGACGATGCCGAGGTGGTCCGTCGCCTGCAGCCGCTGGTCGACGTGGGCTTGGACTACCTGCGACTCGGCCAGCCGGTGCCGACGCTCTCCGGCGGTGAAGCCCAGCGGCTCAAACTTGCCGGCCACCTCGCGGAAGCCTCCGGGCGCTCGATCCCGATGCTGCCGCGCCGGCCCGAAGAGCTCCGTCACCCCGGCGCAGGCCGGGGCCCAAGTACCCGTACGCGCCTGTTCCTCTTTGACGAGCCGACCACGGGACTGCACTTCGAAGACGTGTCGAAACTGCTGGCGTCATTCCGCAAGCTGCTCGCCGCCGGCAACTCGATCGTGGTGATCGAGCACAACCTCGACGTGATCCGCGCTTCCGACTGGCTGATCGACCTGGGGCCCGAGGGCGGGGACGCGGGCGGCGGCGTGATCGCGATCGGCACGCCGAAGCAGGTGATGGGAAATGCCGCGTCGCACACCGGGAAGGCGCTGATCAACTACGAGGCAGCGCTAGGCGGTCATCCCCGCGGAGGCGGGGATCCCATTTTCGCGAGAGAGCCCGAATTGGGCCCCCGCCTACGCGGGGGCGACAACTCGCGCGGCAACAGCGGCAGCGTGCGCGGCAACAGCATCTCCGTGCGCCACGCGCGCGAGCACAACCTGAAGGGCATCGACGTCGAGATCCCGCGCGGGAAGTTCACGGTGGTGACCGGTGTTTCCGGCTCCGGGAAGTCCACGCTCGCCTTCGACATCCTCTTTGCCGAGGGGCAGCGCCGCTATCTCGAGTCGCTGAACGCCTATGCGCGGCAATTCGTGCAGCCGGCCTCGAAGCCGGACGTCGATGCGATCTTCGGCATCCCGCCCACGGTCGCCATCGAGCAGCGTACCAGCCGCGGCGGTTCCAAGAGCACGGTCGCGACGCAGACCGAGATCCACCATTTCCTGCGCCTGCTGTTCGTGAAGCTCGGCACCCAGTACTGCCCCGAGTGCGACGTGCCCATCGAGCCGCAGAGTGTCGATGCGATCGTGGCGCGCGTGATGAAGGAGCAGCGCGGCAAGACCATCGCGGTGCTGGCGCCGCTGGTGACCCACCGCAAGGGCTTCTACACCGACCTCGCCAAGTGGGCGCTCGGCAAGGCGGTCTCGCACCTGCGGGTCGACGGCGAGTACCTGCCGACCCGGGGCTGGCCGCGCCTGGACCGTTTCCGCGAGCACACCATCGAGCTGCCGATCGCCGAGGTCGGGGTGAAACCGGAGAACGAGAGACAGCTTCGCGCCGCGGTGGAAGCCGCGCTCGAGGCCGGCAAGGGCGTGCTGCACCTCTGCTGCGCGGGCTGGGGCGATCGCGAAGTGCAGATCTTCTCGGTAAAGCGCGCCTGCCCGTCGTGCGCCCGGAGCTTCCCGGAGCTCGATCCGCGCCTTTTCTCGTACAACTCGAAGCACGGCTGGTGCGCCGCCTGCTATGGCACCGGGCTCAAGATCGAGGCGGTGGAGTGGGACGACGAGCGTTCCAAGACCGGCACCGAGGACCACGTGCTCGACTCCTGGGTCGAGTGGCTGGAACTGGACGAGGCCTGTTCCTCATGCCACGGCAAGCGCCTCAACAAGGAAGCGCTCGCGGTGCGCTTCCGCGGCGAGTCGATCGCCGACATGAGCGCGCAGCCGATCTCCAAGGCGCACACCTTCTTCGAGAAGCTGGCGGTGGCGGGTCGCGAACAGGAGATCGCGCGTGACATCCTGGCGGAACTCATCTCGCGGCTGGGATTCCTGGAGCAGGTGGGATTGGGCTACCTGTCGCTCGATCGTGGCGCACCGACACTCTCGGGCGGAGAGGCGCAGCGAATCAGGCTGGGGGCGCAGCTCGGCTCCAACCTGCGCGGCGTCTGCTACATCCTCGACGAGCCGACCATCGGCCTGCATCCGCGCGACAACCTGATCCTGCTCGACACCCTCGCCCGCCTCGGCGCCAAGGGCAACACCCTGGTGGTGGTGGAGCACGACGAGGACACCATCCGCCGCGCCGAGCACGTGATCGACCTGGGGCCGGGTGCGGGGCGCCTTGGCGGCTACATCGTGGCCCAGGGCACCGCGCTCGAGCTGCAGACGAATCCCGCCTCCCTTACCGGGCGCTTCCTCAACGCGCCGTTGAAGCACCCCTTGCAGCCGCGCCGCGCGATCGCGGCGAAGGGCGAGGCAATCGAGCTCTGCGGGGCGAAGCTGCACAACCTCAAGGACGTGTACGTGCGCTTTCCGCTCGCCCGCCTTTCGGTGGTCACCGGCGTATCGGGCTCGGGCAAGTCGACGCTCGCCCGCGACGTGCTGCACCAGAACCTGGCCAACCTCGTGGCGGCAGCGCGCGATCGCAAGACGCCCGACCCGATCTTTGGTTGCAAAGCGGTCAAGGGGTGGCAACCCGTGACTCGCGTGCTCGAGGTGGACCAGACGCCGATCGGCAAGACCCCGCGGTCGTGCCCCGCGACTTACGTCGGCTTCTTCGACAACATCCGCAAGCTCTTCGCCGACACGCAGGAAGCGCGCATTCGTGGTTATTCAGCGAGCCGGTTCTCCTTCAACACGTCGGGCGGGCGTTGCGACGGCTGCGACGGCCAGGGCATGAAGACCATCGAGATGAGCTTCCTGCCCCAGGTGAAGGTGGTGTGCGAAGTCTGCAACGGCGCTCGTTTCAACGCCGAAACGCTGGCGGTGCAGATGCGCGGCAAGAACGTGGGCGAGGTGCTGGCGATGAGCGTCGACGAGGCGCTGGAGTACTTCGAGAACCATTCGTCGATCCGCCATTGCCTGCAGCTGCTGCAGGACGTCGGCCTGGGCTACCTCACGCTCGGCCAGGCGAGCCCGACGCTTTCCGGGGGCGAGGCGCAGCGCATCAAGCTGGTGACGGAGCTCGCGAAGGTGCGCAACACCGGGCCGCGCCCGGGTCGCGCTTCGGTCGCCCAGCACACCCTCTACGTTCTCGATGAGCCGACGGTGGGCCTGCACATGGCCGACGTGGACAAGCTGATCCGCGTGCTGCACCGGCTGGTGGATGCCGGCAATACCGTGGTCCTCATCGAGCACAACCTCGACGTGATCGCCGAAGCCGACTGGATCGTGGACATGGGACCTGAGGGTGGCGATGCGGGCGGGCGCGTGGTGCTAGCCGCGACGCCGGAGGAGTTTCTCAAGGCGTCCACGCGCACCCACACGGCGCGGGCGCTACGGGAGTTCATGCGGGGCCGCGAAGCGGACTGAAGCCCCGGCCGGGGTACCGAGCGGCCTATGAGACGATGAGTCGTCTCGTTTTTTCCACAGGAGCCTGGAATGCAATCGATCCTCTTCGCGACCACCCTGATGCTTGCCTGCCTGGTGGCGGCGGCGCAGGGAGCGCCCGCGGCGCAACCCGTGCGGGCCATGCAGCTTCTCGATGCGGAGGTGGTGGCACCGAGCGGACGCGTCGTGGGAGCGGTGCGGGACTTCGTCGTGGACACGAAGGAATCGCGCGTCGCCTACGCGGTCCTCGCCATCGGGAGCTTCGTGGACGTCACCGACTACCTTGCGGCTTTCCCGCTGCCCACGCCGGGGCTCACCCTCGGCGCCAGCCGCATATCCCTCGACACCACGCGCGAACGCGTGCGAGAGCTCGGCGGCTTCCCGGGCAGCCAATGGCCCGACTTCAACAAGCCCGCCGAGGGAGAGTCTCCATCGCCCGAGGTCCGTTACCAGCGCGCGACAGAGCTCGCCAATGCCGGCATCGTCGACCGACGTGGCAACCGTGTAGGCGAGGTCGAAGACCTGCTGGTGAATCCGGCAGACGGCAAGCTCGTGGCGGTCGTGGTCAAGTTCATCCCCGCGTGGCATGACTCCGCCTCGCTCGTGGCACTACCGCCCACGAGCCTTGGGCGCAAGGGCGCGAACTACGTGGCGAATTTCGAGGCGGGCGACATGCGGCCGGCGACCGCGGCGGCGGCCACCCCCGCACCGGCAGCGCCGGCAGCGCCGGCAGCGCCGAAGGGACCGGAGGATACCGACTTGCGCCTCACGCGGCTCATCGGCACCGCGGTCGTCGATCCCGCGGGCCAGGCGCTCGGCCAGGTGCGCGATCTCGTCCTCGATGCCAGGACCTACCAGGTCACCCAGACTCACATCGCCTCGGGCGATCGCGTCGTGGCCTTCCCGACCTCAGGTCGCGCGCCGAAAGTCCTCGACGGCAAAATCGTGCTGGAGTCCGACGCAGCGAAGCTGGCGGCGATGCCGGCTGCCGCGCCCCAGGCCGCGCCCGGCACAGTGCTCGCCAGCAGCTTGCTGAAGGCGCTCATCGTCGATTCCACCGGCAAGGGCGTGGGCACGGTGGAGGACGTCGTCGTCAGCGTCGAGCGTGCCAGAGCGCACTACGGCGTCGCGCAATTCACGCCCAACTGGGTCCAGGAGGGAAAGCTCGTGGCCCTGCCGCTCCGGGAGCTCAAAGGCGTCGAAGGCGGGCGCATGGCGATGCGCTTCGACCTGAACGAGCTCAACACGAACTACTTCTTCGACAAGGCAAGCTTTCCGGAGGTGAGCTCGCCGCAGTTCCGCCAGCTCATCGACCGCTATTTTCCGCCGCGCTAGCGCCGGAACGTATCGCGATGAGAGGCGTCCTTTCCTCCATGCTCGCTGCGCTCCTTGCGATGCCTTGGGCCCCCGCCTACGCGGGGGAGACAGCC
>JBDSRZ010000158.1:0-7143 GCA_039929025.1 Usitatibacter sp.
GAGCGCCACGTGCTCGATCGACTGCGCGAGCTCGAAGGAGCGCATGCGCTCGGTCTCCGAGAGCAGCGCCATCTGCGCGCCGATGGCGGCGGCGTTGCCCATGTAGGTGATGCGCTCGGTGGGCAGCTCGGGCAGCAGCCGGATCTTCACCGAGCTCTCGATGCTGATGTAGTTGCCGAAGCCGCCGCAGAGCATCAGCTCGACGATCTGGTCGTTGCCGATCCCCATCACGTCGCGCAGCATGAGGATGCCGGAATAGATCGCGCTCTTGGCTAGCTGCAGCTGGCGGATGTCGGCCTGGGTGATGCTGATGTCGTGGTCGCGCCCGGCGTCATCCTTCCACACCAGCACGAACTGGCGGCCGCCCTCGCCCTTCACGATGCGCCGCTGCAGCGCCGCGACGAGCGGCTCGGCGCCCTCGCGCCGCAGCAGGCCGTTGGAGTCGATCACGTTGGCGGCGAGCATCTTGGCGCATGCGTCGATGAGGCCCGAGCCACAGATGCCCACGGCGGGCGCGTTGCCGATGACCGCGCAGGTCACGTCCTCGCCGATCTCGACCTTTTCGATCGCGCCCAGCGCGCCGCGCATGCCGTGGCGGATCTGCGCTCCTTCGAGCGCCGGGCCCGCGGGCGCGGAGCAGGCGTAGAGCTTGCCGCGCGATCCCATCACTACCTCGCCGTTGGTGCCGATGTCCACCAGCGCGCGAATTTCCTCGCTCTCGTAGATGCGCGTGGCGAGCACGCACGCCATGGTGTCGGCGCCGACGAAGCCCGCGACGATCGGCAGCATGCACACCCTGGCGTTGGGCGCAGCCTTGAGCGGCAGGTCGCGCGCGGGGTAGACCAACAGGTCGCGCACCGCCGGCGCGTAGGGCGCCAGCCCCACGTAGGTCACGTCCACGCCGAGGAAGATGTGGTGCATGCAAGTGTTGCCCACCACCACGATCTTGTAGAGGTGGTCGGCCGAGACGTTCGCCTTGGCGCAGGCCTCCTTGATGAAATCGTTGATGCCGCCCAGGATCTTGGCGCGCAGGGTGGTGAGCTTGCCTTCGTCAAACTGCGCGTAGGCGATGCGCGACATCAGGTCGCCGCCGTATTGGGCCTGCGGGTTCAGGCCGCCGACGGCGGCCAGCTGCTCGCCGGTGGCCAGGTCCATCAGCGTTCCCACGATGCTGGTGGTGCCGATGTCGAAGGCCATGCCGTAGGCGTGGGCCGTGGTGTCGCCCACCTCGATATCGACGATTTCGGCATTGAATGTGGTGACTGTGAGCCGCCCCTTATCCTTGCGCAGCGCCATCGGCACCTTGCGCAGGACCTCCAGCGCCAGGCGCCGGCCGGTATCGACGGGAAGGCAGGCGAGGATCTCGTCCAGGTCGGATGTCTGATGGTGCTCGCTCTGCGGGGTCTTCGCCGTGATGAGGCGCTTGGCCACGCCGGAGTCGAGCTTGAGGCGCGAATCGGCGGACACGTCCACGTCCCCCGAAAGTATCTGGTAGCCCGATTCCGCCTTGGGCGGCATCGCCATCACGGTGCAGTCGGCGATCACGCGCGTCTGGCAGGCAAGGCGGAAGCGCTCGTGCACCTCGTCGTGGCCAAGCTGCAGCGTGTCCTGCAGCGTGGGTGGCGGGATCTCGCCCGCCATCACTTTCACGCGGCAGCTGCGGCAGCGCCCGCGCCCGCCACAGGTGGCGTCCATCTCGATGCCGGCCAGGCGCGCGGCATCCAGCAGGTTCGCGTCCGCCGGCGGCGTGATCGACCGGGTCTCCCCGGACGGGTTCGCGTACCGGACCTTGGGAGCCGCCGCCATGCCTACGCCGCCCAGGCGACGCGCTTTTCCTGCACCAGTCGCAGCGCCAGCTTCACCGCCTCGATCGCGTCGCGTCCCCAGCCGTCGGCGCCGCAGCTATCGGCCCATTCCTGCGAGGTCGGCGCGCCGCCGATGAGTATCTTCACCTTGTCGCGGTGCCCCGCCTTGGCGAATTCGTCGATGGTGACCTTCTGGTAGTACACCGTGGTCGAGAGCAGCGCCGAGAAGCCCACCAGGTCGGCCTGGTTCTCAAGCGCCGTCGAGATGAACTTGTCCGGATGCACGTCGGTCCCGAGGTTGATCACGTTGAAGCCGGCGTTCTCCAGCATGATGGTCACGATCGACTGGCCGATGTCGTGCATGTCGCCCAGCACCGTGCCCATCACGAACGTGCCGACGGGCTTTTCCTTGTTGGCCGCGAGCAGCGGGCGGATGATCGCCAGGCCCGCCTTCATGGCGCGCGCGGTGATGAGCATCTCCGGAATGAAGATGATCTGCGAGGTGAAGCGGTCGCCCTGCAGGGTGAAGCCGGGAAAGAGGCCGTCGTCCAGCACGTGGCGCGGATTGATGCCCGCCGCCACCGCCTCGTGCGTCCGCTTGTCGGCGTACTTGTGGTCGCCTTCCTCCACGGCCACCCACAGGCTCGCCCACTCCCATCCTGCGGGCGCGCGCGCTTCCCAGCCTACGGGCTCCTTCAGTACCGGTTCTGCGATCTCGTCCATTGGGGCTCCAGTTGTCTTTTTCGCGAGGCTAGTTCAGCGGGTACTTGCCGTAGACGCCGAAATCCTTCTGCGCCTCGAACATCGCCATGATGTTCTGGATCGGCACGTCGGCCATGATGTAGTGCGACGGCGAGAAGACGTAGCCGCCGCCGGGGCCGAGGTTCTTGAAGCACTCGAAGACGCCCTTCCTCACGTCCTCGACCTGGCCGCGCGGCAGGATGCGCTGCACGTCGAAGCCGCCGCAGAGCACGATGTCGCCGCCGTACTTGGCCTTGATCGCCGCCTGGTCCTTCAGCCCGCCGGTGGGCTGCATGAGGCCGGTGAGGTGGGAGCCCAGCTCGATCTCGTCGGGAAGCACCGGCGAATAGTCGCCGCACGAATGGAACTTGAGGAAGATCTCCGGATTCTCCTGCTTGAACTCGGCGAACATGCGCGCGAAGCGGGGCTTGGCGTACTGGCGCCACGATTTCGGCGACAGCATCATCGACTGCTGCGCGCCGATGTCATCGCCCACGCGGATCATGTCCACGCCGAGCTTGATGGCATTCCTGCCGAGCGCGGTGTAGTAGTCGGTGAGGCCGTCGAGCACGCCGTTGATGAGCTCGGGCTCGTCGTGCATGTAGAGGAAGAAGTTCTGCGTTCCCACCAGGTGCGCGTAGGCCGCCTCGATCAGCGTCGAGGACAGGTCCACGATGATGAAATAGTCCTTCTGGTAGCGCTCGCACAGGTCCTTGATCGGATCGAGCATCGCGGGATCCGCCGGATCGGGCCACTTGTAGTTCTTGAGGTCCTCGAGGTTCTTGATCGGATGGACCTTGGGAAAGTTTTCCGGCACGACCTTGGCCGGGCCCCAGAAATCCTGGGTCTTCTTGAACTCCACCTCCTCCTCGCGCGTGCGGCCCTCGAGGCCGCTCTTGCCGTAGCCCACGCCGAAATGGTTGTACCAGGTCTCGCCGATCTCGATGTGGCGGTGGGAGAAGTCGGCGTTGATGCCGATCTGGTAGATGATCGCGTCGTTGCCGAGGCGCAGCTCGAGCGTGGGATCGTGCTTGCGCCCGGTGGCCGCGTTCTCGATGCCGAAGACGCGCGCGATCTTCTGCTTCGCCTCGGCCTTCATTCGGTAAAGCGTGGTCACGCGGTCGACAGGCTCGCGTCGCAGGGTGCGGATGAAGCGTTCGCGGGGAAGCAGTTCTTTCACGTCATCTCCTTATTGAAATGAAACCAGGTACGGACCCAAAACCAGGCAAATTCATGAACCTGGGTCCGTCCCTATGCGGCCAGCGCCGCGGCGGCCTTCTTGGCCGCGGCGGTGTTGGCGCGTGTGTATTTGAGGTACTTCACCGAATACTCGTCCTTGCCGCTGAGCGCGTTGGCCGCGAACATGAAGTCGTTGATCTCCTTGGGCGGGTTCATGATCGGGTCGATCATCACCGAGTCGCAGCCGGCGAGCACCGACATCGCGATGAAGGTGAAGTTGAGCATCTTGCGTTCCGGCAGGCCGAAGGAGACGTTGCTATGGCCGCCGAAGATGTGCACCTCGGGATACTTCGCACGCACCATGCGCACCGCGTCGAGGTAGTGGCCGCCGAAGTCGGGTCCCGCGCCGATCGGGAACACCAGCGGATCGAGGTAGCGGTCGTCCATCGGGATCCCGCCCTTGTCCATCATCGCCATGCAGCCGTCGAGGTTCGCGACGCGCTGCTCGGCGTTCTGCGGCATGCCGCTCTGTCCCGAGGCGTTGGCGAACAGGATCGCGTTTCGCTCCTTGGCCATTTCGACCAGCACCTGGCGGCCCGGCTCGAGGTTCACCGAGTTGATCGCCGGGCGGCTCTTCTTGCTGTCATGCGCTTCCAGGCCGGCGCGTATGGTCTCCGAGTCCGAGGAGTCGATGGAGACGATGGCGTCGGTGATCGACTGCGCGGTGCGCACCAGCCACGCGATCCACTCGAAGCGCTCCTGCGGATAGACACTCATCTCGTCCACGCACAGGTCGATGATGTGCGCGCCGTGGCGCTCCTGGTTCTTG
Organism: Usitatibacter sp.; assembly: GCA_039929025.1. Taxonomy (GTDB): domain Bacteria; phylum Pseudomonadota; class Gammaproteobacteria; order Burkholderiales; family Usitatibacteraceae; genus Usitatibacter. Next base: position 4,555 of record JBDSRZ010000158.1, read on the forward strand.
ATCGCCCAGCCGATGTAGTTCATGTCCTTCTGGCGGCACGCCTCGCCGATGTGCGGGATCATGAATCCCTGGCGCTTGTTCGGATCCTCGGGGATGACGGAGGTCACGTCGAGCACGCGCTTGTTGCCGTCCAGGTCGGTGTAGCCGATGCCCACCTTGCCGCTCTGCTGAACCACCTTCGGGCTGGTGATGCGGATCTTGCGGGTGGCGTTGAAGTTCTCCCCGATGATGGCCAGGCCATCGCCTGCGATACCCATTTGCCTCTCCTCTAGGTGGATTCGGTGTCCGTGCGCGCGCCATTGCGGGCATTGCGTGGCGCGGGCGCCTCGGGCGCGATGCCATACAGCCCGGAGCGCGACATCTTGGGGCTCATGGCGCAGCTGCCCATGAGCGTGACCGGGAGCTCGGCCTCGCCGAAGAGAGAGAAGAGCACCGGGTGTTCCTCGAGCCGCCACTCGTGCATGCGGCCGCCGACCTTGTAGCTGTAGCCCGGGCCCATGCGCGACGTGATTCGCATGCCGCGCGCGAGCGACTCCGCGCGCAGGCGCGTCTTGAACTGGCGCGTGGCGTCCTCGATCGCCAGCCAGGCCGCGGTTTCCATCAGCAGGCCTTCGAGGAGGTCGCCGCGATCGATGAGCTCGAGCACCTGCCGTGGGATGGCCGCGCCCAGCGTGAGCACGAAGGGCACGACCTGCGTGCATCCAGCGAGCTGCGGCCCGAAGGCCTGGCAGTGCATGCGCGCCCCGCCCTCGACCTCGAGCACCGCGCCATCGATCGAGCGCACCGCGACCTGCCGATACGCGACTCGCGGCTCGCTCAGCTTCGCGGCGAGCGCCGCCATCTGCTCGGCTGCGCCGCGGATGACCGGTCTTACCTTGGTGAGATCGGAGTACCCCTGGATGCGCAGGATGCGTTCGAAAGCGATCGCCGGCGGGGCGGGCGAGAAGCGATCTACCGGCGCCGGAACCTCACGCTCTTTCGCGGGCACCTTGCGAGCCGGCGAGTCGATGCCGATCTGGAGGGGCTGTATCATCAATCAGTTGATAATATATTATCTATATAACGCCGGGTCACTCGCTTTCCGCATGCTGCGAGTTCTTCAGGGCGGTGGCTCGGATCTGGTCGAACTGGTCCTCGAGTTCGGCCGCCACGGCGTTGACCACATCCGCCGCGCTACCGGCCTTTTCCGTCTTGGGCCCCTTGGTCCATTCGTTGATGTAATCATCTGATGCGTCTAGCTTTCTCTTGACGGCGACGATGTCGATCAACTCCTGGAAGCGCTGGCTCAGCATCTGCTTCGCGGGCTTCTCCCCGCTCGCTTTGGCATCGACCTGCGAGGGGATTTCCTGCCAGTACGTGACCTGGTACGTCGCCATGGTTCGCTCCTGTTGAAGGGGGCCGATATATCGGCAATATCCCGCGCGACGGGATCCAGGCATTTTGCGCCCGCCGAAGGGTGAAAGGTGCGAAGCGGCTGCATGCCTCCCCTGCCGCGCGAGCATGCCTGGAAGCGCCCCCCGGGCAGCGCTTACTGTTAGATTACAAACAATATATTCGTTGTCGGGGGATCGTTGACGAACACTGCAGGCATGCGCAAGGCGGCCCTCAGCGTGGTGGGGCGGCCGACCTTCGTGATCGTCGGCGCGGGACAGGCCGGCGCGCAGGCCGCCTTCACCCTGCGCGAACGCGGCTTTCGCGGGCGCTTCGTGCTGCTCGGCGCGGAGCCCCACGGTCCCTACATGCGCCCGCCGCTATCCAAGAAATTCCTGGCGGGCGAGCTCGCGCGGGAACGCGTCTTCCTGCGCGCGGCGTCGTTCTACGAAACCCATGACATCGAGCTCAAGCTCGACACGCATGTCGAGGGCATCAACTTGGCCGGTGCCCACGTCCACCTCGCCAACGGGCTGCGACTCGGCTACGACCGGCTGCTGCTTGCGACCGGCATGCGCGCGCGCCGGCTGGACGTGCCCGGCAGCGGCGGGCCCGGCATCCATTATTTGCGCACCTTGAGCGACGCGCTGCGCCTGCGCGAGGCGCTCGTCGCGGGCAAGCGCGTGGTGATCGTCGGCGGGGGCTACGTGGGTCTCGAGGTGGCGGCCACCGTGGCCGGCGCCGGAGCGCGCGTACGCGTGCTCGAGGTCGACGATCGCGTGCTGCGCCGCGTGACCACGGCCGGCATCTCTGATTTCTTCGCGGCCGCGCATCGCGCCCATGGCGTCGACATCCGCTGCGGTGCGCGCGTGCTCGCCTTCGAGGGCACCGACCGCCTCGAGGCGGTGGTGTGCGACTCGGGCCGCTTCGATGCGGACCTCGCCGTGGTCGGCATCGGCGGCATGCCCAACGACGCGATCGCAATGGCCGCGGGCCTCGTCTGCGACAGCGGCATCGTGGTCGACGACCGTTGCCGCACCTCCGACGCGAACGTCTACGCCGCCGGCGACTGCACCAGCCTTCCCAGCGCTCTCTTCGGCAGGCGCCTGCGCCTGGAATCGGTGCAGAACGCCGTCGACCAGGCCACCGTCGCGGCGCGCAACATGTGCGGCGAGGAGCGCACCTACGACAAGGTGCCGTGGTTCTGGTCGCAGCAGT
>JBDSRZ010000159.1:0-5534 GCA_039929025.1 Usitatibacter sp.
CGCGCCGCGCCTTGCGCAGGGCGGGGTGGATGACGCCCCGGAGGCGCTCGACACCCTCATCGCGCGCTGCCTCGAGAAGGACCGCGAGCGGCGGCCGGCTACCATCGACCACGTCCGGGCGACGCTCGACCGGCTGGCCGAGGACATGCCATGGACGGAGACCGACGCACTCGCGTGGTGGGATTCGCGCGCGGCCGCGCTCGGCATCGCGGACCGGCTGGACTGACAGATGGCGTGCGCCGGGGTTTTTTCTTTTAAGATCGTCCGATGCTGATGCGCTACCTCACGCGCGAGATCCTGGGCGCCAGCCTCCTGGTGCTGGTCGCGCTGCTCGCCCTTTTCTTCTTCTTCGACCTGATCCGCGAGTTGGACGACCTGGGCAAGGGCAACTACCGCATGACTGCCCTGCTCGGGTATGTGGCGCTCACCCTGCCATCCCACGCCTACGTGATGCTGCCCGCCGCGGGTCTCATCGGCACGCTCTTCGCGCTGGCGCGCATGTCCGAACAATCGGAGATCGCCGTGATGCGCTCGTCGGGTTTTTCCCTGGCGCAGCTCGCGCAATACGTGGCCATCGCCGGTCTGGTGATCGCGCTCGCCACGCTTGCCCTGGGCGAGCTCGTGGTGCCGCTTACCGAGGCCGCCGCCAAGAACGTGCGCCTCAAGGCGACCCGCTCGATCGTGGCCCGGGAGTTCCGCTCCGGCTTCTGGGTCAAGGACGACAAGAGCTTCGTGAACATCCAGGACGTGACCCCGGACACGGAGCTCCTCAACGTGCGCATCTACGAGTTCGACCCCTCCTACAGGCTCACCGCCATCAGCCGCGCCGAGAAGGGAACCTACGCCGGGAGCAACAAATGGCAGCTGTCGAACGTGGAGCTCACGCGTTTCGAGGGCGAACGCGCCGTCCTGCAGCACCTGCCGATCGTCACCTGGAGCTCGGTGCTCTCGCCCGACATCCTTTCGGTGCTGAAGATCGTGCCCGAGCGCATGTCGGCCCTCAACCTGCACGCCTATGTGGAGCACCTGCGCGACAACCGCCAGAAGGCGACCCGCTACGAGATCGCTTTCTACAACAAGCTGCTCTATCCGGTCGCCGCGATCGCGATGATGGTGCTCGCCATCCCGTTCGCGCTCGGTTCGGCGCGCGCCGGCGGCGTTGGCTTGAAGATCGTCATGGGGATCCTGATCGGCCTCGCGTTCCACTTCTCGGGCCGGCTCTTCTCGCACATCGGCGTGCTGAACGACTGGCCGGCCCTCGCCTCGGCGGGCGTGCCCCTCGCCATCGTGTCCCTGGTCGCCTTCGCGGCACTGCAACGGGCCGAAGCGCGCTAGAGGGAAGGTCTGATCAATCCCCTGCGGATTGGATCAGACCCTAGCCGGGCGATCGATCCGGCGATCGCGAGTCGACCAAGGCGGTGCCGGCGAGGCGGTCGTGGAGAAACTGGCCATCACGATCGACGAGCGCCCACAGGAACCCCAGGCCGAGCGCGAGGAACCCGAGCACGGCGAGCGCGTACCGATGCAGCGCGCGCGCGCCCGAAAGCGGCGCGCCGTCGGCGCGCACGACGCGAAATCTCCAAGTCTTCATCGGCAGGGTCTGCCCGCCGCGCGTCCAGAACCAGGTGAAGTAGGCCGCCATCACGATCACCACCCAGGCCTGCAGCAGGTGGCGCCTCCAGCCGTGGGTGGCATCGCCGAAGAGGTAGCTGAAGGGGAGCGTGGCGATGAACACCAGCGCCACCAGGAGAAGCAGCTCGTAGAGCCCGCTTGCGAGCCGCCGGGTGAGGCTGGCGGCTCGCAGCGGCAGGGGCGTCACCGTTGGCCGCGGCCTTCGCCGGGACGATCGCCCCGTGGCGATGGAGCCTCGCCGCCGCGCGGAGTGTCCTCGCCCTGGCGCTTCAGGTAGCGCTGGCGCAGCTCGTGCTGCTTCTCCGGAGGCAGCTGGCGCAGGCCCTTGAAGGTCTCGCGCGCCGCGCGGCGCTGCTCGGGTGACATCGCCGCCCAGTCGCGGATGCGCTCCTCGAAGCGCTCCTTCTGGATCGGCTGCATCGAGGGGTATTTGCGCGCCGCGCCCTTGAGGCGCTCCTGCTGGTAGCCGGGCATGCGATCCCAGTCCGGGGCCACGGGACCCAGGATGCGCCGCTCCTCGGGCGACAGCCGGTACCAGGGCGTCTGCGGCGTCTTGAGTGCGGCCGGGTCGCGGGGCTGGGCCTGCACGACAAAGGTGCAGGCGAGCAGCGCCGCCAGGATCAGCCGCGTGGTTTTCCGAGCCATGAGCGGAAGTCCTGGTCGAGGAAGGCATCCGGCGGAAGCTCCTGGGTGAGGAGCTGGGCATCCAGCTCGCCCAGGTCCGACTCGGAGAGCGACTGGAATGAGAGCACCGCAAGGAGCGCCAGCAACGGGACGAACAGCAGCGCCCGCTGGACGATCGAGTAGCTGATCATCTGGGCGGTGCCGGCATTCACGGTAACAAGGCCCATGAGCCGGACCGGCTCACGATAGGCGTCCATGGCCCGAAGGCGCGCGGACTTGAGGCGCGTGGCCTGCATTTCACCCACCCCGCCCGCGCCGCGATCCAGCCAGGGCTTCAACTTCCCAGAAAATTCCTTTTCATTCATAGTGTTATCCCTTTTGATCTCAGGACTTTCGCCAACGCGTGGGTGGCACGGGAGCAATGCGTTTTCACGCTGCCTTCCGAGCATCCCATCACCTTGGCTGTCTCGCTGACGTCTAGTTCCTCCCAGTAACGCAGCATGAAAGCCTCGCGTTGACGCTCCGGCAGCCCCTTTACCGCAGCTTCGATCGCCTCCATGACCTGGGACTGCTCCAGCTGATCGGCCGGGGAGGCCGGGACGTTGGCGTCGTCGCCGACGTCCAGGGTCTCGAGCGGATCGGAGTCGTCGTCTTCGCCCCCCAGCCCCATGGACGAGAGCAGCGTGACCCAGGTCGAGCGCACCTTCGAGCGACGGAAGTAGTCGCGGATCGCATTCTGCAGGATTCGCTGGAAGAGGAGCGGCAGCTCCGCCGCGGGCCGGTCGTTGTACTTGTCGGCCAGCCGCAGCATCGAATCCTGGACGATGTCGAGCGCCGACTCGTCCTCGTGGGTGGCATAGACGGCCTGCTTGAAGGCGCGCTTCTCCACCGATGCGAGGAAATCGGTCATCTCCTTGCGTGTGGCCAGGGCTTCTCCTTTTTTCTTTTCCGCAGGCGCTGCGGGTTGCGGCGAATGGTAGCAAACGGCCGTCTCGAGGCGGTCCATCCGATCCCCCGCGCACCCGTCTTATTCCGGCTTGACCAACCAGCGACCAGCCGTTAACCTCGACGGTCCCCCCTCCGAAATCTTTAGTTTTACAAGGCCTTAGCGATGGAACTCAAACTCCCGCCGTCCCTCGACACCGGTGAAACCCTGACCGGCGCCGAAATCGTCATCCGTTGCCTGAAGGCGGAGGGAGTGGAGTTCGTATTCGGCTATCCGGGCGGCGCGGTATTGCACATCTACGACGCCATCTTCCGGCAGAAGGATGTGAAGCACATCCTGGTGCGCCACGAGCAGGGCGCGGTGCACGCCGCCGATGGCTATGCGCGTGCGACCGGTAAGCCCGGCGTGGCGCTGGTGACCAGCGGGCCGGGCGTGACCAACGCGGTTACGGGCATCGCCACCGCCCACATGGATTCGATCCCGATGGTGATCCTCACCGGGCAGGTGCCGACGCGTGCGATCGGCGAGGACGCCTTCCAGGAGTGCGACACGGTGGGCATCACGCGCCCGTGCGTGAAGCACAACTTCCTGGTGAAGGACGTGAACGAGCTGGCGACCACGATCAAGAAGGCGTTCCACATCGCCACTACCGGCCGGCCCGGCCCGGTGCTGGTGGACATCCCCAAGGACATCTCCAATCTCCCGGCGTATTTCCACTATCCCGACAAGGTGAGCCTGCGCTCGTACAGCCCGGTGACGCGCGGGCATGCCGGCCAGATCAAGAAGGCGATGCAGCTGCTCGTCGCCGCCAAGCGCCCCATGGTCTACGTGGGCGGCGGCGCGATCCTCGGCGAGGCGTCGGCCGAGGTGACGGAGCTGGTACGCGCGCTCGGCTATCCGGTGACCAACACACTGATGGGACTGGGCTCGTACCCGGCCAACGACAAGCAGTTCGTCGGCATGCTCGGCATGCACGGCACTTATGAGGCGAACAACGCGATGCAGAACTGCGACGTGCTGCTCGCGGTCGGCGCGCGCTTCGACGATCGCGTGATCGGCAACCCCGCGCATTTCGCTGCTGGCAATCCGGCCCGCAAGATCGTCCACATCGACGTCGATCCCTCATCGATCTCCAAGCGCGTGCGCGTGGACGTGCCGATCGTGGGCGGGGTGAAGGACGTGGTGACCGAGATGCTGGCGCAGCTCAAGGCCGGCAGCGCACGGCCCGACGCCGTGGCGCTCGCGGCGTGGTGGAAGCAGATCGAGGAGTGGCGCGCGAAGGATTGCCTCAAGTACAACCGCAGGTCGGAGCTGATCAAGCCGCAATTCGTGATCGAGAAGCTCTACGAGGTGACCCGGGGCGAGGCCTTCGTCACCTCCGATGTGGGCCAGCACCAGATGTGGGCCGCGCAGTACTACCGCTTCGACAAGCCGCGCCGCTGGATCAATTCGGGGGGGCTGGGGACGATGGGCGTAGGGTTGCCATACGCCATGGGAGTGAAGCTCGCGTTCCCCGACGCCGATGTCGCCTGCGTGACCGGCGAATCCTCGATCCAGATGTGCATCCAGGAGCTCTCCACCTGCAAGCAGTACCACCTGCCGGTGAAGGTGGTGAACCTGAACAACCGCTACATGGGCATGGTGCGGCAGTGGCAGGAGTTCTTCCACGGCAACCGCTATGCCGAGTCGTACATGGATTCCCTGCCCGATTTCGTGAAGCTCGCCGAGGCGTACGGCCATGTCGGCATGTACATCGACAAGCCCGGCGACGTCGAGGGGGCGCTGAGGGAAGCCTTCGCGATGAAGGACCGCCTCGTCTTCATGGACTTCATCACCGACCAGACCGAGAACGTCTTCCCGATGGTGCCGGGCGGCAAGGGCATGTCGGAAATGATCCTCTCAGAAGAGCTGTAGCCATGCGCCACATCCTCTCCGTCCTCGTGGAGAACGAGGCGGGCGCCCTTTCCCGGGTGGCCGGGCTCTTCTCCGCCCGCGGCTACAACATCGAGACCCTCACGGTCGCGCCGACGGAGGATTCGACCCTTTCGCGCATGACCATCGTCACCACCGGCTCCGACGAGATCGTCGAGCAGATCACCAAGCAGCTGAACAAGCTGGTCGACGTGGTGAAGGTGGTCGACCTGTCGGAGGGCAAGCACATCGAGCGCGAGCTCATGCTCGTCAAGGTGCGCGCCGCCGGCAAGGACCGCGAGGAGATCAAGCGCACCGCGGACATCTTCCGCGGGCGCATCATCGACGTCACCGACAAGTCCTACACGATCGAGCTCACCGGCACCACCGAGAAGCTCGATGCCTTCCTCGATGCGCTCGA
>JBDSRZ010000160.1:0-9705 GCA_039929025.1 Usitatibacter sp.
GTGATCTCTTCTTTCTTCCTCGGCGATCACACGCGCCTGGTGGTCGACGCCGGTGCGGCCGCGCCCCTCATCGTCGAGACCACCGAGCGCCGCGTCTGGCCGCGTGGGGAAACGGTGCACCTCGCCATCGCCGAGGTCGACCTGCTCGCCGTGCCGACGCAAGCGCCATGAACGAGCGCTTCCTCCTCGCCCAGGTCACCGACATGCATATCAAGGCGGGCGGCCAGCTCTCCTATCGCGTGGTCGATACCGAGGCGGCGCTCGCGAAGTGCGTGGCGCACATCATCGGACTTCCGCAAGCCCCGGACGCCGTGCTCTTCAGCGGCGACCTCACCGACTTCGGCCGCCCGGAGGAGTACGAGAACCTCGCGCGCCTGATCGCGCCGCTACCGATGCCGGGGTACCTCATGCCAGGCAACCACGACGATCCCGGGCAGATGCGCAGAAGCTTTCCCGCGCACGCCTACATGCGCCAGCGGACCGGCAAGCTCGATTACGTGATCGACGACTACCCGGTGCGCATCGTGGCGCTCGACTCGACCGTTTACGCCAAGTCCCACGGCGGTCTCACCGCCGGGCAGCTGCAATGGCTCGACGAAACGCTTGGCAAGGCCGCGTCCAAGCCCACGATCGTCGCGCTGCATCATCCCCCGTTCCGGACCGGCATCGGCCACATGGATGCACAGCTCCTCGCCGACCCCGCACCCTTCGAGGCGGTGATCCGACGTCATCCGCAGGTCGAGCGCGTGGTCAGCGGACATCTCCATCGCAACATCGTGACGCGCTTCGCCGGCACGGTCGCCTCCACCTGCCCCAGCCCTTCGCACCAGGTGGCCCTGGACCTCGCCGACGATGCCGCTTCGCGCTTCGTGATGGAGCCGCCGGCCTTCCAGCTCCACCTGTGGCGCGAGGGCGAAGGGCTCGTGACGCACACCGCCGCGATCGGCCAGTTCAACGGCCCCTACCCTTTCTATGAAGGCGGCAAGCTCATCGACTGAGACCGTCCTATAATCTGCTACATGAACATCGGCAGATTCGTCCAAAGCGCCTACCACCGCGCGCTACGCATGATCGACGAGGGCGAGGATGGCCGCGTGATGGGTACCTTTGGCACCTACTATCGCGCGACCCAAATGCCCTCGCCGCAGGAGCGCGAGACGGTGCGCATCCTGGCGAGCGCCGCGGCTCGCGCGATCGCCGCCGGGACCTAGCAGCACCTTTCTCCGGCCCTCTCCCCGAAGGGCGAGGGAGAAAATGTCGATCAAAGAAGTCGCGACCTTCGCCTGGTGCACCCTGAAGGCCTTCAAGGCGAACCAGGGGCTGCTGCTTGCCGGCGCCGTCGCCTACTACGCGCTCCTGTCGATCATTCCGATGCTGATCCTCATCGTGATGGGCCTGTCGTACTTCGTACCGGAGGTGGAACTGGTCGAGGCGATCACGCGCTACCTGGAATGGATCGCGCCAGGCCAGGGTGCGGCACTCGGCGAGGATCTGCTGAAATTCCTCACGCACCGGGAAGTGCTCGGCTGGGTGCTGCTCGCCACGATGCTCTTCTTCAGCTCGCTTGCCTTCACGGTGCTCGAGAACTCGATGTCGGTGATCTTCGTGCACCGGGTGGCGGTGCGGCGCCGGCGCTACATCATCTCGGCGCTGATGCCCTATGGCTACATCCTTTCACTCACCGTCGGCGTGCTGCTGGTGACGCTGGTCACGGTGGGGCTGCAGGCCATGGGCGAGCGCAGCGTGGTGATGTTCGGCCGTACGTGGGGGCTGGGCGGCCTCTCGGCGGCGCTCCTCTACCTCCTCGGCGTGGCAGGCGAGATCTTCATCATCACTTCGATTTACATGGTGATGCCGGTGGGGCGCATCTCCTTGCGCCGCGCGCTGCTTGGGGGCGTGACCGCCGCGCTCCTGTGGGAGCTCACGCGCCACATTCTCCTCTGGTATTTCACCACGCTGTCGCGCGTGGGCGAAGTCTATGGTTCCTTCACCACCGCGATCGTGGTGCTCTTCAGCCTCGAGCTGGCCGCGACACTGCTGCTCTTCGGGGGACAAGTGATCGCGGAGTACGAGCGGATGGAGCGGGAGGGAAAGAAGGCGCGGGAGGCGGAGCCGCAACCGATGCGAACGGACTGACGCGCCTTGCCCTTTCCCAGGGAAGGAAGAGCATCAGAGTCCCTTCACGCGGCAGGCGACCAGCAGCAGGCCGAAGCCGATGATCCACGACCACGCGGCCAACTGGGCGCCGGGGTGCACGACCCCGAAATGCGCGGCAAGCGCCACGAGGAAGAGGACCAGCGAGATCACCCAGACCACGAACGTCGGGGCCTTGCCTGAGAAGTTGCTCATTGGAGTCTCCGGTGTGGGCTCGGTTCGAGCCTGACGAGTCAGAGTGGACCCCGCGGCTGCGTTCGTCGGTGCGGTGGCGCACCCAAGCCATGGTTGCCGTCATGAATGCGATTGCGCGAAACCGCGTCCCATCACCTTCCTGGTTCCCTTGGCGCCCGGTGATGAAAGACGGCGGGCTCAAGATCGATTGACCCCGGGATAGGGACACTTCTCCGTATTTCGTCGTGGTCGAGGCCTTCGCGCAGAATGCGCTCGACTACCTGGTGAAGCCGCTCGAAGCTGCGCGCCTCGTCGCCGTGGACGAGATCGATTTCCTGCGCTCCGAGGACAAGTACACGCTCATCACCTGGCGCGGCGACGCGGGCAAGCCGAGCGAGGGACTCATCCGCACCCCGCTCAAGGAACTGATCGAGCAGCTCGATCCAGAACACTTCGCGCAGGTGCACCGCTCGGTGGTCGTGAACCTGCGCGCGGTAAGCCACCTCACGCGCGGCGAGAACGAGACCGCGCACATCCACCTCAGGGGCCGAGACGAGATTCTTCCCGTGAGCCGGAGCTACCTGCACCGATTCCGGCAGATGTGATCCATTCGTAAAGCGCCATTCCCGCCAGCATCGAGGCGCCGAAGAGGAGCGCCTTGCCCGATCCGGTCATCAACGCCACCACGGCCGGGCCGGGGCAGAATCCCGCGAGCCCCCAGCCCACGCCGAAGAGCGCGGAACCCGCGACCAGGCGCAGATCGACCTCGTTCGACTTCGGCAGTCGCATCGGCAGGCCCAGCGCAGAGGTGGCGCGCGCTCCCGCGAAGGAGAAGCCCACGAGCCCTACGGCGACCGCGCCGCCCATGACAAGCGCGAGCGACGGATCCCAGGACCCGAAGACATCGAGGAAGCCGAGCACCTTGGCGGGATTGGACATCCCCGAGACCACGAGCCCAGCGCCGAAGACGAGCCCAGCACCGAGGGCCGCGATCGATTCCAGGTCGCTCACGCGCGGCGCACTCACAGCACATGTCTCGCGATGAACACCGTGACGAACCCCGCGCCCATGAAGACCAGGGTGGCGACGAGCGAACGCGACGAGCGCCTGGCGAGCCCGCACACGCCGTGGCCACTGGTACATCCCGATCCCAGCCGCGATCCGAGGCCCACCAACAGACCCGCGATGACGAGCGTGGGTGTGGAGGATTCGATGCGCACTTCCGGGCTACGCCCGAACAGAAGGAACAGCAAGGGCGCCGCCAGTAGCCCGGCCACGAATGCGATGCGCCACGCGATATCGCCGCGCAGAGGCCGCACGAGGCCGCCCACGATCCCGCTGATGCCCGCGATCCTGCCCACGAGGAGCGCGAAGGCGACCGCCGCGCCCCCGATGAGCAATCCGCCGGCAAGCGCGCTCCAGGGGGTAAAGGCCGACCAGTCGATATGCACGGCGTTTCCATGGGAATGGGCCATCGGGCCCGGCGATGCCCAGTTTCTCATCGAACATCGCGAGGCGTCCAACAGGGTGCCCTCGCGAAAAGCAGGATCACGCCGTGCGCTGCGACCCAGCGCTCGTAGGCGCCCTCGTCTTTTTCGGGTTGCTCACGCGATCTCCCCTTGGCCGGATAGAATCGATCCATGGACTTCGAGATCAATCTCCCTGAAATAGTTGCCGAGGTCGAGGCGGTCTTCGCCCGCTACGAAGACGCGCTGGTCAACAACCGGATCGAAGTACTGGACGAGCTCTTCCAGGACTCGCCCACGACGGTGCGCTACGGCATCGCGGAAAACCTGGTCGGGATCGAGGCGATCCGCGCCTACCGCTCCGGGCGCCCGCCGACGAGCCTCGCCCGCCGGCTGGAGCGCACCGTGATTACCACCTACGGACGCGACATGGCCACCGCGATGACCGAGTTCCACCGCGAAGGCAACCCGCGCGTCGGGCGCCAGAGCCAAACGTGGGTGCGGTTCCCGCAAGGCTGGCGCGTCGTCGCCGCGCACGTGAGCCTGATCGACATTCCGGCTACAGCACCAACACCTTCACGTCCGGATAGCCCATCAGCTTGAGGACGAAGTAGTAACCGCCCGGGCGATGCCTCGATCACCACGAGGTCCTCGCGCGACTGGTTCTTCTGCAGCCAGTCGACGCTCACGAGTGGGCTGCCGGATAGCGCCGGCGGCGCCAGCAGGCCTCCCGCCAGGACGGTAAAAAGCCAATGAATCAAGACCTTGGGCATATTCATCTTTCGCAGGTTGCTGATTCCGCCAAGTTAGGCCGGAGGCCAGGCCAGCCGCATGCGATGAAGCAAGGGATTGCGTGAGCCAACGGCGACTGGGGCGGCGCCGGATACGCCAATGTGCGCTGCCGCCCTGACTCCCGGCTTCCCAAGGCGCACTGTGGGGAATCACCCACCCAGGAGCGAACGAAATGAACGGATGGTTCGACGTAAACAGGAGCAAGGCCGATGAGTTCTTCTTTGTCCTCAAGGCAGGCAACGGGGAAGTCGTCATGACCAGCGAGATGTACAAATCGAGGGCCTCCGCGGACACCGGGATCGCCTCGGTGCAAAAGAACAGCGCTGACGACTTCAACTACGAGCGGGCCACCGCCGCGGATGGCAGGTTGCACTTCAACCTCAGGGCCGCAAACCACCAGGTGATCGGGTCCAGCCAGATGTACGCGACCCGGGAGACCCGGGAAGTGGGCATCGAGTCGGTGAAGGAAAACGGCATGAGCACGACGATCAAGGACAACACCAAGGCGTAGGCCCCACGACAAGTCCCCGGCCATGATCGAGCCCGCGACCGATTGACCAGGCCGCATGCAATGCATACAATGAGCGCATTGAGATCAAGAGGGCGACCATGGCCGGCATCACCATCCGTAATCTCGACGAGCGGACGAAGGACCGCCTTCGCATCCGCGCCGCCCACCACAAGCGCTCGATGGAGGACGAGGCCCGCAACATCCTCAGGTCGGCGCTTGCCGACGAAGCGCCCGCGCAGCGAAATCTGGCCGATGCGATCAGCGCGCGCTTCCGGCCGCTGGGGGGAGTCGAGCTGCGGCTTCCCGCGCGCGAGGCGATGCGCGAGCCGCCCAAGCCGGCTCGATGATCATCCTCGACACCAACGTTGTCTCCGAATTGATGAGAGCGTCGCCGGACGAATCGGTGCTGCGCTGGGTGGCGGCACAATCGTCGGCGGTGCTGCATATCACCAGCCTCACGCAGGCCGAGATCCTGCACGGAGTCCTGTTGCTGCCGGCCGGAAAGAAGCGCGCAGCCATCCAGGCAGCCGCCGACGCCATGTTCGCGACTGAATTCAGCGGTCGCATTCTGCCCTTTGCCAGTGCCGCGGCAGCGGGGTACGCCGGGATCGCGGCGGATCGGCGGCGCGCAGGCCGGCCCATCTCGCAGTTCGATGCGCAGATCGCGGCGATCGCTAGGGTCGAGCGCGCCCGGATCGCTACTCGCAACGTATCGGATTTCGAGGGCTGTGGGGTGAAGGTCATCGATCCCTGGAATCAATGAATGCCTGGAGCAGGCTCAGCGGCAAGACCGATGGAGTTCGACGCCGGGGTAAAGTGCGTTTCCGGCTGCTAGCCGTGCCTCAAGGCTGCTGCGGGAGGTAAACTTCCGCAGCAGCTTCGCTTCAAGCAATCGCCTCCAGAACGGCAAGATGATCTCCCACGAATCGAATCGGTCCCGCGGCAAGGCAGCAGTCCTCTTCGTAGCGCTCGTCATCGTCGCCGCCCTCCTCGGGGCCGCTTATTACCTCCGGCCCCGGTTCGAATCCGAGCCGCCCCAGGTCCGCCTCACGCCGGATACCGACGTGATCGGTGTGGCGCCGCTGCGAATCGAGATCGCCGATCCCGGCTCCGGGCTGAAGGCGGTCGCGGTGACGCTCTCCAGCGGCGGTACGGAACACAAGATCGCCTTCGAGCAGTACGCCGAGATCGTCCCGCAGAAGACGATCTCCATCGAGCCCACGAAGATCGCCGGGCTCAAGGAAGGTCCCGCGGTGCTGCGCATCACCGCGCGCGATGCCTCGTTCGCCAATCTTTTCAGGGGCAACGAGACCGTGCTCGAGAAGAAGGTCACGATCGACGTGACGCCCCCGACCCTCGAGCTCATCGCCGACGACCGCTACGTGAACTTCGGCGGCGTAGGCGTGATCGTCTACAAGGCCTCGGCCGATACGGCATCGAGCGGCGTGAAATTCGGCGAGCGCTTCTTTCCCGGCTTCCGAGGCGTGGTGAAAAGCCATCCGGACCACTTCTTCGCCCTCTTCGCCCATCCGTACGATGCCGCGCCCAACGCCAAGGCGGTGCTGGTCGCGACCGACAAGGCCGGCAACACCCGGCAGATGGCGCTCGCTTACGAGCTGAAGAACGTGAAGTACAGGAAGAGCACCATCGCGGTGTCCGACAACTTCCTGCAGAACAAGGTGGCGCCGCTGCTCACCGATGTCGCCGCACGCCAGGGTGCGCCAAAGGACGTGTTCGTAGCGGTGAACAGGAAGCTCAGGAAGGAGAACGAGGACAAGATTACGGGAATCACCAGCAAGACCACGCCCGCGATCCTCTGGAGCGGCGCGTTCAGCCAGCTCAGCAACTCCAAGGTCGAGGCCAACTTCGCCGACCAGCGCACGTACACCTACAACGGCGAACCCATCGACACCGCCTACCACGTGGGCTACGACCTGTCGGTCACGAAGAACTACCCGGTCGAAGCCTCCAACAGCGGCACGGTGGCCTTCGTCGGAGACCTGGGGATCTACGGCAACACGGCGATCCTCGACCACGGCCTGGGGCTATTCACGCTCTATAGCCACCTGAGCTCGATCGACGTAAAGATCGGAGATTCGGTGAAGCAGCGGCAGGCGTTGGGCAGGACGGGTGAGACGGGCCTCGCGGCCGGCGATCACTTGCACTTCGGCGTGTACCTGGACGGCGTCGCCATCCTGCCGGTGGAATGGTGGGATCCGAAATGGATCGAGGACAACATCCGGCCGAAGCTGGAGGGGCATGGGAGCGAGGCGATTGCCGTGTCCCAGCGGCATGAGAAAGGGCCTCGCAAGCCCGCGCACAAACGCCGCCGCTAGTCTTTCGGCCGCACTCCCGCCGGGGCGAGTGTCAAGGAGGCTTCTCCTGCTTGCGCCCGGCCTCGACCGCCTCGTTCCAGCGCTTGATGAAGGGATTGCGCCGCGACGGATCGAGCGTCAGCGCCAGGTCGCCGTCGATGGATATGGGGCGCGCACGGGGGCCCAACTCGCGGGAGAGGCTCGCAGCGGTATAACGCGCATCGACGTCGGTGCGGATGGCAAAGAGCTCGAGCGCATCGCCGATCACCTTCTGGCCGCGCATCGAGAGCAGGTGGTCCAGCCACAGCTTCGCCGCGTTGGGGTGCTTCGCGTGCTTGCTGATGAAGGCCACGCGAGAGAGCACCAGCGTGTAGTCCTGCGGGAGCACGACGCCCAGCGTGGGCTCGCGCTTGGCGCGCACCATGGCATAGGCGCCCATCACGTTGTATCCCAGCAAGTACTCGCCGGACGCGACCTTGTCCAGCATCGGTCCCGTTCCCGCTGTGGGACGGTAGTCCACCTTCCCCATTGCGTTCGCCAGGTCTTCCAAGCCGCGGTGGTGCCTGCGATCCTGCACCGCGAACATGAATCCGACGCCGCTCTTCTCGATGTCGAAGGTGGTCACCTTGCCGCGATAGCGCGCCGGATTCGCCGCGAGCAACCTGGCGAACTGGACGTGGTCGCGCGGAACCTCGTCCTCGCGCAGCTCCTTCTTGTTGTAGATGAAGACCACCGGCTCGAAGGTGCTGCCGTAGGCCTGGTCGCGGTAGTTCGCCCATCCGGGCAGCGCGGCCGCTTCCGCGGATCGATACGTCATCGCGTGCCCATCTTCGACGAGCTTCAGCTGCAGATCCATGGCCGAGCTCCACATCACGTCGGGCCCGGCTCCCTTCTTCACCTCGGCGAGGTAGCGCTCCTGCGCCTCGTTCGAGCCCTGGTCGCCGTCGTATGCGACCTCGATCCCGGGATAGAGCGCACGAAAGTCATCGATCAGCGGCTTCGCGGCGCGGTTCCCGAGGACGCCGTAGATGACGACGCGGCCTTCCTTCTTCGCGGCGGCGATCGTCTGCGCATAGCTCGCGGGATAGTGGGTTGGCTGTTGCGCGATGGCAGACAGCGGCGGCAGGAGGAGGAGGAGGACCGGGACGAAGAATCGTTTCAGCATGACTTCCAAATCAGCAGTCGAGGGTATCGAGCGACGGCATGGCACTGCCGCCCGTCACGCAATGCCAGAGGTAGATGGCGAGGCCCGGATCCCCCGTCCAAAGCGAATAGCGCCCCTGGCCGAATTCCTTCCGCATGCTTTCCGATTGAGCTACGGCGTGCATAGCGAACGCGCGCGCCCTTTCGAGCCACACGAGGTCGCCGGTGCGCTGGTGCAGCTTGAGAAACGCGTAGCCATTGCCCGCGGTGCCGTGGCACAGGCCGTGCCCCTTGGCGAGCGGTCCGGCAATCCAGGTGAGGTTACCGCCTGCTGCAGCATCCCATCCAATGCCGGCGATCGACCGACCGGAATGTCCGCCATCGCGGTGACGATGCCGGGCGCTCCGTGGCACCACTGCACCAGCATCTTTTCGCGCCCCGCTCGTGGCGGCCCGACGCCCGGCGGCCAGTTGGCGCCGTCCGCTTCGAGGACGGCCGTCGCCAAAAGCGTCTCGACGCAACGGTCATACAGCGCCTCACGCCGTTCGGACGAAAGCAGTCGCGCGCCGCGTAGCATCGCGTACGCATTGCCGGCGAATCCGTGGGCGGCACCGAGAAGTTGCACCACGTCGCCGTAAAGATCCTGCGTCCAGAGGCGGCAAGGCGCATTCGCGCTCGGCAGCCACGTGCTCCAGAGCTGCTCCACATTGGCGAGATAGAGCTTTTCCCATTCCTCGTCGCCGGTCCACTCGAGCATGTGCAGCGCGCCGAGCATCGTTCCCGGTGCAGCCCACAGGGCCTCGTTGACAGGATTGGGGATGTTGCGCTCGATCGCCCTGTGAAGGCGCTCGGCGGCATCGCGTGATTTCGTGAGCCGCCAGCGCACCGCCAGGATGGCGACCTCGCCCAGGACTTTCTGGGCATCGTCGACGATGGCTTCGATGGCCGCGAGCGCGCGCCTCATCCCACTCTGCGTCCAGAAGCGGTTCGTGGCGTTCGGCATCGCAGAGCAAGCGGTCGATTCTTCGGGGCGGGGATGTCGTAGCATGACACCCCGGAGGTGCGCATGGCCACGAAGAAAGCAGCCGGCAACGGTTTCGACAGCGTGATCGTCTACGTCCACGGCATCGGGCAGCAACCGTATCCGCCC
>JBDSRZ010000161.1:0-16024 GCA_039929025.1 Usitatibacter sp.
GGCTTCCTTCCAGTCGCTCAGCTCGCGAACGCCAATGCCGGCGCTGCGCAGCGCCGCTCCGGCGGCCTGGCGGGCCGGGGTCTCGTCTTCGGAAACACTCAGAATCGTCGTCTTCATTGGGCGCGCGGCGAAGGCGACTCCCCCTGGGGAGCGGCAGGAATATCGCCATCAAAAGCAGGGTGCTTTCGAGTATAGGCCGGGGGTTTCCGACAGAATGTAGGAACCGGCCTACAGGTCTGTTGCCAACATGAGCCACTTGGACGGCCCTACAATTACAGCATCCGTTCCACAAACCCTAACCGGCCTTCACCGACAAGCATGACCCGCGCCCCCCTCAAGGTATTCATTGCCGACGATTCACAGCCGGTCGCGGACATGCTTACAGAGCTCATTTCCGTCCCCGGCCGGATCGAGGTCATCGGGATCGGCGCGACCGAGGAGGCCACGATGGCGTCGATCCGCTCCCTGAAGCCGGACGTGGTGGTTCTCGACCTGCAACTCAAGACCGGGTTGGGCACGAACGTGATCCGAGCGGTCCGGGCGAACGAGGAATTGGCCCGGACCCTGCTGATGGTCACTTCGAACCACACCGGGCCCCAGCTGAAAGCAGGATGCCTGGAGCTGGGCGCGGACGGCTTTTTCGACAAGGTGAAGGAACTGGGCGCCCTGGCGGCCGCCCTCGCCGCGCTGGCCGAGGCCAAGCAGGCGGGCTGACCTACGCCGCGCCGGGCCTGGCGATGCAAACCTGCCCGTCCACAAGGCTCGCGGGATAGGTTTTCAGCGGCACCATGCACGGCGGCGCCTCCACCCTACCCGTCGGGATGTGAAAGGCGCCGTTGTGGAAGTTGCACTCGACGATCTCGCCGTCGATCTCGCCCTCGGAGAGGGATCCGGGCCCATGGGTGCAGGAGTCGTCGGTCACGTAGTAGCGGTCCCCGAGGTTGAAGACCGCGAGGATGAGGCCGTCGCGCTCGACCTTGATGGCGCCGCCCTCGGGCACCTCCTCTGCGCGGCAAAGCTGGAGCATCGGCTCGGACATGGTGTCTATTCAGGATTCCCGTCGTTGCCGCATTTTAGCGTGTTTGCTAAAGTGGAGACCACAGAAAGGAACGCTGTTCCTCATATAAGAACGCGCTCCACACGAGGATCCCCCGATGAAAGCCGAGCAGAACGAACTCCTCACCCGCACCAGCCCCGGCACCCCGATGGGGGAGCTTTTCCGGCGCTACTGGCAGCCGATTCTCCTGTCCTGGGAGTTGCCCGAGCCCGACAGCCCGCCGGTCCGCGCGAAATGCCTGGGCGAACGGATGGTCGCCTTCCGCGACACCCAGGGCCGCCTCGGCCTGGTGGACGAGTTCTGCGCGCATCGCGGTGTCTCGCTCTACTTCGGCCGCAACGAGGAGGGCGGCCTGCGCTGCCCGTACCACGGCTGGAAGTACGACGTGAGCGGCCAATGCCTGGAGGTCCCCTCGGAGCCGGAGGAAAGCGGCTTCTGCAAGAAGATCAAGCTCAAGTCCTACCCGCTCGCCGAGCGCGGCGGCGTCATCTGGGTCTACATGGGACCCGCGGACCAGCAGCCGCCGCTGCCCGAATGGGAGTTCGCGACCGTCCCCGCGGAGCAAAGCTACATGTCCAAGCGCACCCAGGAATGCAACTGGCTGCAAGCAATGGAAGGCGGCATCGATTCCAGCCACGTATCGTTCCTGCATCGCGGCGCCCTCAACACCGACCCGCTCTTCAAGGGCGCCAAGGGCAACCAGTACAACCTCGGCGACAGGAAGCCGGTCTTCGAGGTGGTCGAGAGCGATGGCGGCCTCTACATCGGTGCGCGCCGTAACGCCGAAGATGGCCAGTACTACTGGCGCATTACCCCCTGGGTGATGCCCTGCTTCACCATGGTCCCGCCGCGCGGCGACCACCCGATGCACGGCCACTTCTGGGTGCCGATGGACGACGAGAACTGCATGGCGTGGAGCTTCGACTACCACCCGGTGCGCGCGTTGACCGAATACGAGCGCGAGTCGATGGAGGCCGGCAAGGGCATCCACGTGACCGTCGACAAGGGCTTCCGGCCGCTGCAGAACAAGGACAACGACTACCTCATCGACCGCGCCGCGCAGAAGTCGGGCAAGAGCTTCAGCGGCGTCGACGGATTCGGAATGCAGGACGCTTCCGTGCAGGAAAGCATGGGCCCGATCCAGGACCGCACCAAGGAGAACCTGGTCTCCACCGACAACGGAATCATCATGGCGCGCCATCGACTGATGAAGGCGGCGAAAGAACTCGCGGCCAAGGGCGCCCTCCCCCCGGGACGCGAGCCCGCGCAGCAGAAGGTGCGTTCCGTGGCCGTGGTGCTTCCTTCCGGCACACCTTTCAAGGAAGGCGCCGGAGAAGCGCTCAGGGCCCGGCAGGGCATCGCCCAGACCTCGGTTTGAACATGGAAAAAGTGCTGGCGGCGGTAAGGACAGGCCCGGGCAAGACGCAGATCCGCGAATTCCCGATGCCGGAGGTGCCCGCCGACGGCGCGCTCCTGAAGATGGAGGTCGCCGGCATCTGCGGCACCGACGTGAAGCTCTACAAGACGCCGCCGAACGACGAGCCGGTGATCATGGGCCACGAGAACATCGGCTACATCGCCAAGGCGGGGCGCGAGTTCACCCAGCGCAAGGGCTTCAAGGAGGGCGATCTCGTCTTCGTCGAGCATTACGTCTCGTGCGGCAAGTGCGAGTGGTGCCACCTCGGCCAGTACCGCCACTGCGAGAACACCGACTGGCGCTACAACCCCGACGCGATCCGCTACGGCTACACCTCCGCGCGCAAGGCACCGCACCTTTGGGGCGGCTTCGCGCAATACGTTTTCCTGCCGTGGAACTCGGTGGTACACCACGTGCCGCAAGGCGTTACGCCCGAGCTCGCCGGGCTGGTCACCCCGATGGCGAACGGCGTCGAGTGGTCGCTCTTCGACGGCGGCGTCGGCTACGACTCCACGGTGCTGATCCAGGGCCCGGGGCAGCAGGGCCTGTCGCAGACCGTGGTCTGCAAGCAGGCGGGCGCCTCGCTCATCATCGTCACCGGCACTTCGAAGGACGCCGCGCGGCTCGACATGGCCAGGCAACTGGGCGCCGACCACGTGATCGACGTGAACAGGGAAGATCCCCTCGCCCGCATCAAGGAGATCACGGCCGGCCGGGGCGTGGACGTGGTTCTCGACTGCACGGCGGGGGCCGGCACCATCCCGATCCTGCTTGGCGTCGAGGCTTTGAAGCGCAAGGGCGGCACCATGGTGATCCAGGGTGAGATGGCGGAGTTCCCGAACTTCCCCATCGGCCGGGTGACCGTCAAGTTCATCACGCTCAAGAGCGCGCGCGGCCACAGCTACAAGGCCTGCGAGCTCGCGCTGCGCCAGCTCGCCTCCAAGCGCTTTGACCTCGACAAGGTCACGACGCATCGCTTCCCGCTGAAGGATGTCGACCTCGCCATCAAGTCCGTCGGCGGCCATGGTGTGCCGGACGTGATCCACGCCTCACTGATGCCCTGGCTATGAGCATCTGGGCCGACTCGGCAGGCACCGGGCGCTTCGGTGCGCCTCGCAAGGGAGCGGCGCACCTCGACTCGGTGGAGCGGCTCAAGGACTGGACTCGCGCGCGTTTCGCGCTCTGCGGAGATGACACCGTCATGGTCACCGAAGAAAAGCCCTCGTACCCCGGCTGCCCGCCGATGGAAACGGTGGTCGCATTCTGGCTCGATGGGCGCACGCCGCATCACTTCCGGGTCTTCAAGGCTGCCGGCGACGTAAGCGAGGCCGACATCCCGCCTGCCTGGCTGCGGGATTCCCTGTCCGGCGTGCCCGGGCTCACCTGCTCCTGCTGCTGAAACGGGATCGCCGACGATGGCCCTGCCGAAACTGAAGACCGTCACGCGCACCCAGGGCAACAACCAGGCGCTCAAGGACGGCACCGTCAGGCCACGCACCTTCGAGTTCGACTTCGTCGAGGTCGATCCGCTGATCGACGCCTTCCGCCGCATGACGCGCGGGCTCGAGTTCGACATCTCCGAGATGTCGATGACGACTTACCTCGCGGCGCGCGCCCACCGCAAGCGCATGACCGCGCTGCCGGTCTTCCTGCTGCGCGCCTTCCACCACGGCGCGATCCTCTGCCACACGAAATCCGGAATCCGCTCGCCCAAGGATCTCGAGGGCCGGCGCGTGGGCGTCAACCGCGGCTATACGGTGACGACCGGGGTCTGGGCAAGAAGCGTCCTGGCGGACCAGTACGGTGTGGACCTCGACAGGATCACCTGGGTGCTTTCGGGCGACGAGCACGTGGCGGAGTTCCGCCCGCCGGCCAACGTCGTGCCGATGGAAAAGGGAAAGAAGATGGCCGAGATGCTTGCCTCGGGCGAGCTGCCGGCGGCGATCAACCTCGAGTGCGACAGTCCCGACGTGCGCCCGCTCATCGCCGACCCGAAGGAGGCCGGGCTCGAATCGCTGCGCTCGACCGGTCACTATCCGATCAACCACACGATCGTGGTGAGGGACGATCTCCTCGATGCCCATCCCGAGCTCGCCGCCGATGCATTCGAGGCTTTCGCACAGGCGAAGCGGCTCTACGTCGAGAAATTGCGCGCCGGCGCGATCGCCAGGCCCACGGCCGCGGACGAGCTTCATCGGCGCGTGATGGAGATCACCGGCCGCGATCCCCTGCCCTACGGCATCGAGCCCAACCGCCAGGCGCTGGAAGAGCTGCTCCGGGCCGCGCGCCACCAGAACATCATCGACCGGCCGATGGCGGTCGACGATCTCTTCGCTCCCTCGACCCGCTCTCTGGTGGGATGATTCGCGATACCTCAAATTTCAATGACAGGAGACAGACCATGCCCGTAGAGGAAATCACCCGCAAGCCCCGCACCTCGAACCGGCCCCAGGTTGCCGTGATGAACGCGGTGCACGACCTGCCGGTCCTCGTGGCCCGCGACCTGGGCTTCTTCAGGGACGAAGGCCTCGACCTCGACATCGTGACCACTCCCGGGATGGCGCAGGTCACCACCAAGCATTTCGTGAAGTTCGACTCGATCTTCGACCGGCCCCTCGACTCGACTTACAACGAGGGCGGCATCGACCAGTACCGCATGTGCGAATGGGGGATCATGAAGCGCGCCGTCGAGGCGAACGCCACCGGCATCCGCGCGCGCAGGATCGTGGCGCTCGGCGCCGCGATGTCATCGTTCGCGATCGTCGTGCGGCGTGACTCGAAGGCCTATGAGCCCGAGCAGCTGAAGAACATCCCGATCGCGGTGACGCCCAACAACGGCTCGCATTTCGTGACGCTGAAGATGATGGAGGGCTTCCTCGATCCGCAGTTCGTGAAGACGACCGCAGCGGGTTCGATGCCGAAGCGGATCGATGCGCTGAAGGAAGGCAAGGTCGAGGCGATAAGCCTGATGGAGCCCTGGATCAGCGTCGCGCAGAAGCAGGGGCTGCGGATCCTGATCGAGTCGCACTCGACGCGCGCGGAAGCCGCCGGCGACGACATGGACGGCGCGACCTTGAGGAAGATGTTCAACGCCCAGGCGCGCGCCGTGGAAGTGCTGGAGAAGGACCCGCGCCCTTTCGTGCACTACCTGGTGGCCGAGACCGGCGGGCTCCTCGAGCCGCACGAGTTCCAGCACTGGCGGCTCCTCAACGCGCCGCCCACACCCTACACCCGCGAGCGGTTCGACGACACCTACAACTGGACGGTGAAGTGGAACATGACCGTCCCCGGCGCGACCTACGAGAACACCGTCGACAACCGTGCGTGGGAATAACGCACGTCGCCGCAGCGCAGGCCGGGGCCCAATCTCGTGAGCGACAAGGTCACCATTGCGGCGCTGCACGCCATGAAGCGCGAGGGCCGAAAGATCGTTGGCGTGGTCGCCTGGGATTACCAGATCGCGCTGATCGCCGATCGCGCCGGCGTGGACATCGTCTCCGTTGGCGATTCGGTCGGCATCAATCTCTGGGGCCACGCCACCCCGCTCGATGTCACGATGGACGAGATGGTCGTCGTCTGCAAGGCGGTGCGCAGGGGCACCAGGCGTGCGATGGTGAGCTGCGACTTTCCCTTCGGCCCCCTGCAGGATGGCTTGCAGAGCGCGGTGCGCGCCGCCCATCGCCTGAAGGACGCCGGCGCCGACATGGTGAAGCTCGACGGGGCCGCCGAGTTTCCCGATGCGGTCGCGGCCATCGCGCGCGAGGGCATCCCGGTGTTCGCGCAGATCGGCATGACGCCCCAGACGGCGAAGCAGCACGGTGTCGACTACGCCGAGTTGATGAAGGGCGCGCGCGTGCCCGATGAGATGACCGCTGAGCTGGTGGCGCAAGCGCTCGCGCTCGAAGCGGCTGGCGCCGTGCTGATCGATTTCCAGGGCTCCGGTCCCGTGGCCGGCGCCGCGGTCACCCAGGCGGTGGGGATTCCGGTGATCGGCGGCCAGGGCGGCGGCCCCTGGCTGGACGGGCGCATGCGCATGGCGCACGCGGCGATCGGTTATGCGGCGAGCGCGATCGACGCGAGGCCTGAGACCTACGCCAACGTCGCGCAGATCACCCTCGACGCGCTCAACGCCCTTGCCGATGACGTGCGCTCGTCGCGGCAGATCAAGGGCGGCATCCGGGTGAAGGCAGCCTGACGCGATGCCGACCGCGACCCTCGACGGGATCGAAACGCGCTACGAAATCGTGGGCGCAGGACCTCCGCTTCTCATGTTCTCGCCGGGCGGCTTCGACGCGACGCTGGAAAAGTGGCGAACCCTGGGCATCTACGCCAAGGTGCAGCCGCTCGAACACCTGGAGCGCGAATACCGCTGCATCACTTTCGACCGGCGCGAGTGCGGCCAGTCCGGCGGGCGCGTCGAATCGATCCGCTGGACCGACTACGCGGCGCAGGGGCGCGCGCTCCTCGACCATCTCGGTATCGAGCGCGCACACCTGATGGGCGGCTGCATGGGCTGCGCGCCGGTAGTCGCTTTCGCGGCCGCCGATCCCGCGCGCGTGCTCAGCATGATCCTGTGGTGGCCGGTGGGCGGTGCGAAATACCGCATCAAGGGGCAGCAGCGCTTTTCGGATCACCTTGCCTTCGTGCGCGAGCACGGCCTGGGCGAAGTGGTCGCGCTGGTGCAGCGCGAGGGCAAGGCCTTCGGCGCCGATCCGCGCGGCGGCCCCTGGGCCTCGGTGATCAGGCGCGATCCCGCCTTTGCCACCGGCTACGCGCGTCTCGACGCCATCCACTACGAGCACACCGTGGTCGGCATGGCCCGTTCGCTGCTCGACCGCGATACCGCCCCGGGCGCCGAGCCCGAGGATCTTCTGCAGCTCGACATTCCGGCGCTGGTGGTCCCGGGCCGCGACGAGTCCCATGCCACCTCCGCCGCGCGCTACCTGGAGGAGTGCCTGCAGCGGTCCCGCTACTGGGATGCGGCGCCCGCGGCGCAGACCGAAGAGGCCGCCGCGCGCCAGCTGCTCGACTTCCTCTCCAGCACGCTGCACGGGGCGGCGCCCCGATGATCATCGACATCCACGGCCACTACACCACCGAGCCGCAGGCGCTGCAGGTGTTCCGCGACAAGCAGCTCGCGGGGCTCGCCGACGCCGGCCGCAAGCCCGCCTCGAACGACCTCGGCATCAGCGACGAGCAGCTGGTGAAGAGCGTGCAGCCGCAGCTCGACTTCCAGAAGGCGCGCGGCAGCGACCTCACGATCTTCTCGCCGCGCGCCTCGGGCATGGGCCATCACGTCGGCAACGAGGCAATCGGCCACGTGTGGACGCGCATCAGCAACGACTTGGTCCACCGCGTGTGCACGCTGTTGCCCGACAGCTTCGCGCCCGTGGGCCAGCTGCCGCAGTTCCCCGACGCGCCGATCGACAACTGCATCCCGGAACTGGTGCGCCTGGTGAAGGAGTTCGGCTTCGTCGGCGTGAACCTGAACCCCGACCCCTCGGGTGGTTACTGGAAGTCGCCACCTCTCACCGACCGCTACTGGTACCCGATCTACGAGAAGATGGTCGAGCTCGACGTGCCTGCGATGATCCACGTGACCGGCTCCTGCAACCCGGCGGTCCACTTCACCGGCGCGCATTACATCAACGGGGATACGACCGCGTTCATGCAGCTGCTGCAGGGCGACCTCTTCCGCGATTTCCCCTCGCTCAAGTTCGTGATTCCCCACGGCGGCGGGGCGGTGCCCTTCCACTGGGGCCGCTATCGGGGCATCGCCCAGGACATGAAGAAGCCGCTCCTCGGCGAGCACCTGATGAAGAACGTGTTCTTCGACACCTGCGTCTACCACCTGCCGGGCATCGAGCTGATGGCGAAGGTGATCCCGGTCGACAACATCCTCTTCGCCTCCGAGATGCTGGGCGCGGTGAAGGGCATCGACCCCGAGACCGGTCATCATTTCGACGACACGCGCCGCTATGTGGACCAGGTGAAGTCGCTTTCCGACGCGGACCGCCACAAGATATTCGAAGGCAACGCGCGCCGCGTGTATCCCCGCCTCGACGCCCAGCTCAAACGCCGCGAGGGAAAGAAATGACCAGCGAAATCCGCCGTGACATCGAGCGCGTCGCCCCCGACATCGTCGCCAGGGCCTCAGAGTTCGCCGCTTCCATCCTCGCCGACGTGGCCGGGCGCCGCGGCACCCTCGACGGGCGCATCGCGCCGGTGTCGCCGTCGATGCGCATGGCCGGCCCCGCCTTCACCATCGAGGTGCGCGCCGGCGACAACCTGATGATCCATACGGCCATGGCGCTCGCCAAACCCGGAGACGTGCTCGTGATCGACGGCAAGGCCGACCGCGGCTGCGCGCTGATGGGCTCGATCATGATCAACGCCTGCAAGAAGCTGGGGCTCGCCGGCGTGGTGATCGATGCGGCGGTGCGCGACACCGAGGAGCTGCGCGAGCTGGGCTTTCCGGTGTACGCCGTCGGCGCGAATCCGAACGGGCCGACCAAGTTCGTCCCCGGCCGCATCAACTGGCCGATCTCCTGCGGGGGCGTGGCGGTGAGCCCCGGGGACCTGGTGGTCGGCGATGCCGATGGCGTCGTGGTGGTGGAGCGCGAAAAGGCCGCAACACTCCTCGATGCCGCGGCGAGGAAGGTCACCGAGGAACGCGCGCGCATCGCCGACATCGTCGCCGGAAAGAACCTGCGGCCCGCATGGCTCGAGGGGTCGCTGCGCGCGGCGGGTCTCCTGAAGGAAGGCGAAAAGCTGTGAGCGCTCCCGCCGCCGGCCAGAGGCCGGCTTTCGGCCTGCCCGGACGCATCCAGGCGCCGAACTCGCAGCCGCGTTCGATCGCGATCGTCGGCCTGGGAGACGGCGGGTCCGCCATCGCACGCGGCATCGCGCGCGAGGGGCTCGCGCACCTCGACGTGCACGTGCTGGCGAAGAGCGCGTCGGGCGGCGACGCGATCGCGGCCATCAAGGCGGGCGGTGGCGACCTGCACCGCGACCTGTTGGGCGCCGACATGATTTTCGTCGTCGCCTGCCGCGGCGACGACGTGAGCCTCGCGCCCGTGGTGAGCGGCATCGCCCACGGCCGCAACCATTCGGTGACCGCGCTCTATATCGTGGCGCCCGACCAGCTGTCGGGGGATGACGCGGCGCTGAAGACGCTGCGCTCCGCGGTCGAGATGCTGGTGGTGGTCTCCGATGAAAGCTACGTGGGCGCGATGATTGCCGCGCTCGGCAACTGAAGGATCACTTCATGAACGACCTGACGCGTCCCGACAACGTCGATCCGCCCTACCTTTTCGAGGGTTATCGCAGCACGCGCTTGCGCGCGCCGCAGCAGGCGCTCCTCGCGCTGCCCCCAGGCGCGCTCGACATGCCCGGTCCGCGGGTCCCCGCCCGCTTCGTGCGCGACTCCGACAACGACCTCACCACGCGCGCGAAGGGGCACCCCCTGGGCGAGAAGATGATCGTGAGCGGCCGGATCCTCGACGAGTCGGGCCGCGCGGTCGGCCGCTCGCTGGTGGAGATCTGGCAGGCGAATTCGGCCGGACGCTACGACCACCCGAGCGACACCCATGAAGCGCCGCTCGACCCCAACTTCACCGGCATCGGCCGCGCTTTCACCGACGACGACGGCTGGTACCGCTTCGTCACCATCAAGCCGGGCGCGTATCCGTGGGGCAACCACAAGTTCGCGTGGCGCCCGCAGCACATCCACTTCTCGCTCCTCGGCAACGCGCCGATCCAGCGCCTGGTGACGCAGATGTACTTCCCCGGGGACCCGCTGCTGCCGATCGACCCCGTCTACAACAGCGTCCCCGACGAGAGGGCGCGCACGCGCATGATCGCGTCGCTCGCGCTCGAAAACGGCATCGAGGGGATCGCGCTCGGCTACCGCTTCGACATCGTGCTCGCGGGCGTGAGCGCCACGCCGCTCGGGATCTGAGATGGCAGGGCGCACTCCCTCGCAGACCGTGGGGCCGTTCTTCAGCGAGGCGCTGCGCTGGAAGGACGGCGGCAAGGTGAGGCTGGCGGGCGAAGGCGAATCGGTAGTGCTGGTGGGACGGATCACCGACGGCGCCGGCGCCCCCGTGGCCGACGCCCTGGTGGAAACCTGGCAGGCGTTCCCCGAGGGACCCGCGGTGGCCGAGGGCAACCCGCGCGGCTTCGCGCGCGTGGAGACCGGTCCCGACGGCATGTTCCGCATCGAGACCCGCATGCCGCCGGGCAAGGCGCCGTGCCTCGACGTCACGCTTTTCGCGCGCGGCCTGCTGAGGGCTCTGCGCACGCGCGTGTATTTCGCCCCCGAGAGCGCGGTGCGATCCGATCCGCTGCTCGCCTCGATCGCCTCGTCGCCGCGCGTGGCGACGCTGGTCGCGCGCCGTGAGGGCGCCGAGTATCGCTGGAACGTCCGCCTGCAGGGCGAAGGCGAGACCGTCTTCTTCGCCGCGTGAGCCTCGTGGCCGGAAGCCTCGTCGCCCGCACGCTCGCCCGGCCCTCCTTCGAATCCGCGTTCGCAGCGCCGGCGTTCGTGCGTGCGATGCTTGCCTTCGAATCCGCGCTCGCCGCGGCGCAGGCGGCCGAAGGCCTCCTCCCGCAATCCTCCGCAGACGCCATCGCCGCGGCGTGCGCGAGAATCTCCATCGACATCGAGGCCCTCGTGGCCGAGGGCAAGCGCTCCGCCACGCTCGCGGTGCCCCTGGTTCGGGTGCTTCGCGCCGCGGTCCCGGCGGCCGCCCACGCGCACGTCCATCTCGGCGCCACCAGCCAGGACGTCCTCGACACCGCGATGGCGTTGTGCCTGCGCCCCTGCCTGGATGAGGCCGACCGCTCCCTGGAGGCCGCGGTGCGAAGCCTCGCTCGACGTGCCCGCGAACACCGGGCGACGCCGATGCTCGGCCGCACCCTGATGCAGCCCGCGGCTCCGATCACGGCGGGCCTCAAGCTCGCACGCTGGGCCACGGCGCTCGCCGCGGATCGCGAGCGCCTCGCCGAGGCCCGGGCGTGCGGACTCGCAGTCCAATTGGGCGGGCCCGTGGGTAACCTCGAATCCATGGGCTCCAAGGGCGCCGCGATACGGCATCGCCTTGCGCTCGCGCTTGGGCTCGCCGATGCACCCGCCTGGCACGCGCACCGCAACGCCTGGGTCGATCTGCTCGACCGCATCGGACAGGTCGTGCTGAGCGGCGGCAAGATCGCGCGCGACCTGGCGCTCCTGTCGCAGCCCGAGGTGGGCGAGATGCTCGAGGCACCGCCGCGCGAGGGCGTCGGGGCGTCGAGCGCGATGCCGCACAAGCGAAATCCGGTGGGCTGCGTCCATGGCGTGGCCGCCGCGCTCGCCATGCCGGGACTCCTCGCCACCGTGCATGCCGCCGGCATCGCCGAGCACGAGCGCGCGCTCGGCGGTTGGCAGGCGGAGCTTGCCGCCGTGCCCCGGATCGCCGCCGCTCTCGGCACGTGCCTCGATTTCCTCGATACCATCGCGGAATCGCTGGTGGTGGATGCCGCCCGCATGAAGACGAACGTCGCGGCCTACGGGGAGCCCGGGGCCGGGGCGAGCGTCGATGCGGCCGCCGACGAGCTCCTCGCCGGGCTGGCAGCCTACATTTCCTGACCAACAACCATCACAAAAGAGGAATGCAGCATGGGCAAGGCCTACGAGCGGGGCATGAAGACGAGGCGCAAGGTCCTCGGCGACGAGTGGGTCGACCTGGCCGAGAAGAACAAGACTTCCTTCAACGCCGACTTCCAGGACCTCCTCACGCGCTACTGCTGGGACGAGATCTGGAACCGCCCCGGCCTCACCCACAAGGTGCGCCGCACGATCGTGATCACGATCACGCTCTGCATCGGCCGCTGGGAGGAGTATCGCCTGCATGTGCGCGCGGCGCTGCAGTCGGGTGAGCTCGACGAGGACGGCCTGAAGGAGATCCTGCTGCAGGCGGCGATCTACGCCGGCGTGCCGGCCGCCAACACCGCGTTCAAAGAAGCGCGGGAGGTGATCGACTCGCTCGGCAAGAAGAAAACCGCCAAATCACCGCCCCGCAAGGGCCCGCGCGCGAAAGCGCGGCGATGAGACCGGTCGCCCTGCACTTCACCGACTCCGGCGGATCGGGGGAGGCGGTGGTGCTCGCCCATGCGATCGGCTGCGACCACCGCATGTGGGCGGACCTCGGTCCCCGCCTGGCGGAGCAATTCCGGGTGATCGCACTCGACGCGCGCGGCCACGGCAAGAGTCCGGTCGTGCCGCGACCCTATACGCTGGAGATCATGGCCGATGACGCGTGCCTGGTGCTGGAAAAGCTCGGCATCGCCAAGGCGCACTGGGTGGGCCTGTCGATGGGCGGCATGGTGGGACAGGCGTTCGCGCTTCGCCATCCGGCGCGGCTGATGAAGCTCGTGATCGCCAACTCGACCTGCAGCTATGGCCCCGAGGGACGTGCGATGTGGCAGGCGCGCGCGAAGCTGGTCCAGGAAGGCGGCCTCGCAGCGCTTCGCGCGACGGTGGAGGAGCGCTATTTTTCCGCGAGTTTCCGTGCGCGCGAGCCGGCGCGCGTGGCCGAAGTGATGGGCCGTTTCGTGCAGACGCCGGTGGAGGGTTATCTCGGCTGCTGCGACGCGATCGCGAAGCTCGACTATGCCGACGACCTGATCCGCGCGAAGCCCAGGACGCTGGTCATCGCCGGCGAGCTCGATGTGGGGACGCCGCCGGCGATGTCGGAGGCGATCGCGGCAAGGATCCCCGGGGCGCGCATGGCGACGATCGCCGGAGCCGCGCACCTCTCCGCGGTGGAGAATCCGGGCGAGTTCGCACGGCTGGTGGGGGATTTCCTGGCGGAGCGCGTCCCGGCCTGACGAGCTAGTCCGGCCCGGAAGCGCGCTCGATGGTCGCGATGGCCTTCGCGAACACGTCGCCTTGCGCCATGCCCGCCGGGCCCGAGAGATCGCGGATGCGTTCGAACTCCGCGAGCAACTGCTCGACCGCCTCGCGCGAAGCGGTCTTCACCACCGTGGTCATCAAGAGCATCGTCACGTGCAGGTGCGCGCGCTGGATGGCCTCGTTCTTCTTCGCCAGCGCAAGCGCCTCGGACGCCATCTTGTTCGCATCAAGCCAGGAACCGCTTTCCTCCTTCGTCATGCTTCCTCCTCGAGAGGGCAATTCACAGTCTACCGCCCGCAGCGCAAATGCAAGTCGCCGGCGTTCCGGATGGCCCTCGTCGACATGCCATCGGCGAATCGTGATCGCCTCAGTACAAGCCGGGAATCCAGCGCTTCACGCGCGCGCAATAGTCGCGGTAAGGTTCACCGAAGAGCTGCTCGAGGTGCCGCTCGTCTTCGCGAACGCGCCGCTGGAACCAGAACGCGTGGAAGACGAAGACCGCGAGGCCGATCCAGGAGCGCAGCAGGACGGCGAGGCCGGCGAAGAAGATGAGGTGGCCAAGGTACATCGGGTTGCGGACCCAGCGATAGGGACCCGCCTCCACGATGTGATTCGGAGGGACCGAGATGCCGGGTCCTCCCCCGCCCAGCGCAGTGCGATACGTGCCGACCCAGCGATACTGCAGGTACCCCCAGGCGAGAAGCGGCGCGGCCCACAGTTCCAGGGCCGGCACACCCTGCTGGATCGCGGCCTCCACGGCGACGAGCGCGATCGGCCAGGCGATGAAGGTTCGGTTGGAAGTGCCCTTCAGCCAACGCCGCGCGCGGGCGGTGGCGCTCACGCGCGCGTTTCGGCGCCCTTGGGCATCGCGAAGATGAACAGGTTTGCGATGATGATGGTCACGGCGAGGAACCAGAACGTCGCCATCAGCCCGTGGCGGTCGGCGATGATTCCGGCGATCAGCGGCGCCACCGAGGCGCCGAGGGCCTGCGCGCCGAAGAGGATGCCGATGCTGGTGCCGCCCATGTTCTTCGGCGTCGTCTCCAGGATCCACGCCTGCAGCACCGGCCGGATGGCATACAGGAAGAATCCGAGGATCGCGATGAAGACGATGAACGCGTGGGATTTGCCGGCGAATGCCATGAACACCAGCACCACCGCGGTCATCCCCATGCTGGTCATCAGGATGCTGCGCCGCCCCATGGTGTCGGAGAGGTGGCCGGCGATCGGCGAGGCGGCGAATCCCGCCGCCTGCAGCGCGAACATGCCTGCCCCTACCCAGAGCGGCGAGTAGCCCATCTCGTAAGCGAGGTAGACCGGCAGGAAGGTGAGGAGCGCGTTCTGCGTCATCGAGCGGAACGCCGAGCTCATCGTGAGGACCACCAGCGAGCGGTTGCGGAAGAGTGCCGGCACGCCGCGGAAGTAATCGCCCAGCGATTGCACCTTGCCGTCGTCCTTTGCTCCCTCTGATGCCTTGCTGCCAAGTGTCATGGTCCCCAGCATCATGAGGAGCAGAAGCGACATCGCGAGGCCCGGCATCACGTTGAGGATGACGACCTCGCGCCAGGTGAGCCAGGTGAGCAGCACCCCCACCGCGAGCGGCGCCAGCGCATCGCCCGCATTGCCGCCCATGCCGTGGATCGAGAGCACCAGGCCCTTCCTGTCCGGATAGCGGCGCGCTAGAGTCGGGATCGCCGTCGGGTGCCACAGGCTGTTGCCGAAACCCACCAGGGCCACGCAGCCGAGGAGCATGAGATAGCCGTGGCTGAATCCCATCAGCAGGTATGGAAACCCCACCCAGAAAAGCGAGATCGCCATCAGCACGCCCTTCCTGCCCACGGTATCCACGATCACGCCGCCGGGCACGTTGGCGACCGCCCCCGCCACGTACTGGCAGGTCATGATGAGGCCGATCTGGCTGTAGGAAAGGCCCAGCTCGCGGCCGATGATCGGCAGCAGCAGGTAGAACGTCGACGGATACCAGTGCGTGAGCGCGTGGCCCAGGGTGATGAGCCACAGTTCGCGGAAGGATCGCGCTGGGGACTTCCCGGGTGGGGCGATGGCGGCGCTCATGCTTTCCTGATGGAGATCAAATTGGGTCCCCGCCTGCGCGGGGGCGAGCCGAGTTTACGCGCGGGGGCGAGCCGATTTGGCGGCGGCCAACGCTCATCGGCCCGCCTTCTTGGTGACGGTGTCCTCGAAGAGCTTGCTCCACTTCTGGCTTTCGTCGAGCGAGCGCACCGGGTCGGTGGTCACGATCTTCACGCCCTTGAGCGGCGACTCCACTTTCGTGTTGGTCGGAACGTAATCGACGCTCACCATCGCCTGCTGGCCCTCGGGGCCGAGGAGGTACTCGTAGAAGAGTAGGCCCGCGTTCGGGTGGGGGGCGTTGCGAGCGACGCCGATGGCGTTGGCGCGGGCCACCGCCGGCTCGAGCGCGAACCAGTCGATGGGCGCGCCCTTCTTCTTCGCCTGTTCGGGCATGTAGTTGTAGACGGTGAGCGCCATCGGCACCTCGCCCGACACCACCATGTTGTTGAGTAGCGTGTGCCCCTTGCGTGGCGAGATGCCGTTCTTCGCCACCAGCTCCTGGAAAAACCTGATGCCCTCCTGCTCGCTGCCCATCATGTGGACCACGGTCGCGAACCAGTCGTCG
>JBDSRZ010000162.1:0-59904 GCA_039929025.1 Usitatibacter sp.
GCCTACGGCCTCATGATCAACGCCGGCGCCAAGATGACGCAGATGGAAAACCGCATCGTGCTGGCGCGTTTCAAGGACGGTTATGGCCCGGTCGGCGCCTATTTTTTGCATCTGAAGACCTATACGCAAAACGCAGTGGGCGAAGAGTACGAGTCCAAGTGGTTCCCGGCGCTACAGAAGATGGTCGGCAAGGAGTATCTGGATCCGGAGGTCTCGCACCTGACCCACCGGCCCATCCCGACCTGCCTACGCAACCATTGCATCATCAGCGAAGTGGCCGCCGGCCGCGGCCCCATCCACATGGTGACCATGCACGCCTTCCAGGACCCTCACCTGGAAGAGGTCGGCTGGGAAAACTTCCTCGGCATGACCATAGGCCAGGCAGTGCTGTGGGCCGCCACCGACGTGGATCCCAAGGATGAGAATCCGGAGTTGACCACGTCAGAGCCTTACGTCATGGGCTCCCACGCGACCTGCTCGGGCGCCTGGTGCTCGGGTCCCGAGGACATTTCCCCGCCCGAGTATTTCTGGGGCTACAACCGCATGACGACGATCGAAGGCCTGTTCGGCGCCGGTGATGCGGTCGGCGGCACGCCGCATGCCTTCTCATCCGGTTCTTTTACCGAAGGGCGGCTGGCCGCGAAGGCCGCCTGCAAGTACATCGACGACGGCAAGGGCGAAGGCATCGTCGTATCCGATGAGCAGATCGAGCGCCGCGGGAAAGAGATCTTCAAGCCCCTGGAGCACTACACGATGTACCGCAACGCGATCGTGGCGGGCACCGTCAACCCGCACTACATCAATCCCCAGCAGGGCCTGGACCGCCTGCAGAAGCTCATGGACGAGTATTGCGGCGGCTATACCGTCGGCTACATGACCAACGAGAAGCTGCTGAATATCTGCCTCAAGAAACTCAAGCTCATGGAGGAGGATCTCCAGAGCCTGGCCGCGAAGGACCTTCACGAGTTGCTGCGTGCATGGGAACTCATGCACCGTCACCGGGCCGCAGAGTGCGTGACGCACCACACGCTCTTCCGCAAGGAGACGCGCTGGCCGGGCTACTACTACCGCGGCGATGTCATGAAGCTGGACGACGAGAACTGGCACGTGCTGACCGTTTCGCGCCGCGATCCGCAAACCGGCGAATACACCATGGAAAAGGCGCCCTGCTATCACCTGGTTGGGGAAAACGAGTAGTCCCGCGTGAACATCGTCGAACAAACCGATGAGGAGATTCGGGCCCTGGCCGATCCCCTGTGGCGCGATCTCCTCAGGTACTCCAACGAAGGCAAGTACGGGGATTTCGTCGGGAAGTTCGCCAAGTCCCTGTCGCTTGCCATGAATGAGGTCACGGTGAATCACCAGTTCGCGAACAGCGAGCTGGCGAGGAGCCTCGCCGAGGATGCCGACTATCTCGGCATCATCCGCCGGGGCGAACATGTGACGGTCCTTTACCGGCAACGCAGCACCAGGAAGCCCGGCGAATGGCTCGGCAGGCTCGTCCTCGGCTACGAAGATGGCGAGGTCAGGATTTTCGCGGCCTCGATCTTCTGATGAACCCGACCATCCATGACGGCAAGCTGGTCGAACTCACGTACAAGGTGATCGACCGGAAATCCGGAAATGTCCTGACCTGCGTGGAGTTCCCGCTGGGCTACGTCCACGGACACAATGAAATCCTCGCCCCTTCGATCCACCGCGAGCTGGAGGGCAAGTGCGCCGGCGACGTGATCGAGGTGCCGATCGACGGCAATCGCATCTTCGGCGCGAGGGACGAATCGCTGGTCTTCACCGATCGCATCGAGAACGTCCCCGAGGCGTACCGGCAGGTCGGGACCTCCATCCTCATGGAAAGCGACCAGGGCAAGGCCCGCAGCTTCATCGTGACGCGCATCGACGACGAGACACTGACCGTCGACGGCAACAATCCGCTTTGCGGCCGGGAGGTCGTCTTCCGACTCGAGATACTGGCAGTGCGCGACGCGACCGACGCGGAAATGAATGCCGGCGGAGCGATCGGCGCCGGCCCGGATATCGACCCGTCACTGATGAGAGCGGTTTGATTTCACTGAAAGGGCAGAACCCATGAGCGAGCAAAAACCCAGCCCCAAGGTTCCTGACGGCAAGACGCGCTTTTACACGACGCGCCAGAAAGCGCCGAACGAAAAGGGCTTTGTCGGCTACGAAACCGAGTGGAAGCCGTTCCAGAAGGAAGTCGAATACGAGACGCCGAAGAAGCCATAGGCGTCTTGCCGTGGCATGGATGAGCCGGATCGCCGGCAGGAAAAATTCCGCTTCCTGTTATCCGGCGAGCCTGAAGGACTCGGCCATCCGCTCCTGCTCCCTGGCAGGGACACGCAGTTTCCTGGCGATCGTGCGCCATTGGGACACGATGGCTCGATAGCTTTCGATGATCTCCCGGGCGGCTTTCGCCGCCACGCGGAAGTATGGCGCGACCTCCCGCGCGAGGTCGAGGTCCAGCGCGTTGTCGGTCTCGCTCACATTGAGTTGCAGGCCATCCGATACGGGCACCGGATTCATGTCGAATGCGGGCGACAGCCCCCACCCGCGTCCCGGCTCGAGCAGGAAGCCGTGGTTGCGCAAGTGGTCGTCGGTGTTCGATACCAGCATGAAGAACACGATCCGCGACCAGAGCTCCCTCAAGTCCTCGCGCGGATTCGCCCCATGGTCGATCAATACGCGGGCGAGTTCCAGGTAGCTCACTCCGGCCGCGGCATCGTCCCCGTCCTTGCGCCCGGTCAACGTCATGGCCGAGGCGAAATGAATGCGTCGGCCTTCGGATGTGCGATCGAAGCGCTGGACAAGGAAGGTGTGGTGATCATGCGCGAACCGCCGGGCGCTGCTCTCCGGAACATTCAACCCACAGGCGTGCGCCAGCGCATGAAGGACCTGCTCCCACGCGGCCACGTCGTGTTCATCCCGAACGCTGGGGAACTTGGCGATCCAGAGGCGTCCATCGGGATCGACGACGCTCGCCTTCGGCCGGGCGCCACCCAATGAACCACCGGGCGCGATCAGCAGGCGAAGCCATTCGTCGCCCTTCTTCGCCGTGTTCTTCTCGTCGCGCTCGAGGGCGAGGCTCGCCGTCTCCAATTCGCGCAACTGGACGAACGCAGGGGCCGCGGCATCGTGGCGGTTGTCCAGGAAGTCTCCCGCATCGTCGAGCCGGAATCGCAATCCGCCCGTGCGAAAGGCGTCGTGCACGCCGAGAAGGTAGTCGGATTCGTGAAGTCGTGCCGTCCGCGCAGCGGCCCCGGCCCGCTTGTCCCGCTCCAGCCGTCGTTGCATCAGCATCCGACCCCAGCGATCCGGGCTCGCATCGGCGAACATCCCGAAAGTGTCGCGGCCCCGCTCGGGGTGCTGTCGACCGGGAAACAAGGCGATGCGCGGGTCGAGCTGCGTCGTGCTCAAAACCCGGTCCGCCAGGGCGCCCGCGTCGTACTCGAACTCGAATGCCTCTCGCCCCGCGCCGCGCCGGGCGTGCAGGTGGCCGAAGCGGATGGGCTGTTCAATTCCCGCCCAATCCGCGTACACGGCAATCACGATGGCCACGTCAGCGGCCCCGTCGGGTTCCAGGAGTCTTGATCAGGCCGGCCAGAGTCCGGGCGGTCGGATACCCGGTCTTCGGCGGCCCGAGGTCGGGTGCTTTCCCGGTCTTTGCAGTTGCGGCCGAAGTCAACTTCACCACCCTGGGTGCAGGTCGGCCACGCGGTTCCATGCGCTTGTCGAGTCTCGCATCCTGCAGCTCCCGCCCAAGCGGATCGGCGCTCGCAAGCAGCTCGAGATCCTTCTCGATTCCGAGCACTTGCATGACGGCCGCGTACGCGCCGATGGTCACCCCGGCGCCGCCTCGCTCCACGCTACGCAAGGTCATGGGCGCCATGCCGGAGCGTTCGGCGACCTGGGCGGCGGTCAGGCGGCGGCGAAGCCGGGCAAGGCGCAGCCGGTCACCAAGCTGCCCCAGCAACTGTTGGGCAACCGGCAGCAAAGGGGCGATTT
The DNA here is from genome assembly GCA_039929025.1 of Usitatibacter sp. Lineage (GTDB taxonomy): Bacteria > Pseudomonadota > Gammaproteobacteria > Burkholderiales > Usitatibacteraceae > Usitatibacter. Next base: position 4,021 of record JBDSRZ010000162.1, read on the forward strand.
TTTTGGCCATGATGTAACTATTCTAGCTGTAATAGACACCTTTTGCCAGAATATTTACACGCATTCGCGATCGGAAGGGCTAGAAGCGGTGGCGCCTGAGCGTCGTCGTGCGATTGTTGGGACCCACGAGCGGGCCAAATCCCACGATCAAGGTTCCTGACGGCAAGACGCGCTTTCATACGACGCGCCAGAAGGCTCCGAACGAAAAGGGTTTGTCGGCTACGAAACCGACTGGAATCCGTTCCAGAAGGAAGTCGAATACGAGACGCCGAAGAAGCCTTGGGCGTCATGCCCTTTAGGAGGGCACCCGGCCGCGTCGCCCGCCGTATAATCGAGCAATGGATCGCACACCCTCCGAATCGCTGCGTCGCTGGGCGCGCGCCTGGGAGAGCGCGGGCGTGTTTCTCGCGCGCGAGCGGGCGCGCAGGCTGCGCACCATGACGGATGACGACGTCCGGGCCGCGGTAGCGGCGTTGTTCGGCGGCCGATCTCCGGCGGGGGACGACAGGCGCGGCACCGGCCTCGTCGAGCAGCAGCGCCTCTTCCGCAAGCTGCGATGAGCTCGGCTCCGGCCGGTTTGTTCGCCGCAGCCGGGGAAATCCAGGAAAAGCTGAGCCGCGCCGGTTTCCGCTTCTGCTTCATCGGCGGCCTGGCCTTGCAGCGCTGGGGCGAGCCGCGCTACACGCGCGACATCGACCTCACGTTGCTGTGCCCCTTCGGCGACGAGATCGCCGTCGCAAGGCGCATCGCCGAGCTGGTCTTGCCCCGGCTCACCGGCGCGGTGGAATTCGCGCGCGACTCGCGCGTCTTCCTGGGCGAGGCGAACGACGGCACCCCGGTGGACATCGCACTTGGAGCGATCGACTTCGAGGTGCGCTGCGTCGAACGCGCTTCGCCCTTCGATTTCGGCGGCGGCCTTTCGCTCGTGACGTGCAGCGCCGAGGATCTCCTCGTCATGAAGACTTTCGCCGGGCGTGGCCAGGACTGGGTGGACATCGAGGCGATCATCGTCCGCCGGGGCCCGACCCTCGATTGGGGATCGATCGATCGCGAGCTCGAGCCGCTGCTCGCGTTGAAGCACTCGACCGATGCCCGCGAAAGGCTGGCGGCTCTGCGGAAGGACTGCTCGCCGTAGGACCCGCGCGCCTTTCCGTATCCCGCTCACGTTCCGTGGCAAGCGACGCTTCATTATTGCCTGACCAAGTGCGCACGCGGTGACCTGCCCCGGGACACGCGAACAAGCGGCGAGATCTGATCCTCCATTGTTGAAAATTACGCTTTGCGGCTCGCCGCCCCACGGGCATAATCGGCGCGTAAACGGCATTACCTGCTCGATCGGATAGGAGCACAGACCTTCGTCCGGCGAGCGGCTTCCTCAGGTCCGGCGCCGCCCAGGGGAATTTTTTTCCAGCCACAACGGAGGCAAGCATGGGCATGCGAATCCGGGGCATCGCATCGTTGTTGTTTGTGCTGTTTGTCCTGCCCGCCATCGTGAGCGGCGCCGATGACGACCTGCTCGGCGGAAAGCTCCTCGATGAAAAGCCGGCGAAGCCGGCTCCAGCCGCCGATCGGCCGAAGCCGCCGCCGCAGCCGGCGCGCGAGTCCCCCGCGGCTGGAATCGAGGCCGCCAAGGCGCACCTCGACCTCTTCGCCGAGAACCGGTATCCATCGGCGAACACCTGCAAGACCTGCCATCCGCGCCACTTCGAGGAGTGGGCGGTATCGCAGCATGCGTACGCACAGCTTTCGCCGGTATTCATGGCGATGCAGAACGCCATCAACGCGCGCACCAGCAGCACGAACGGCGATTTCTGCGTGCGCTGCCATACGCAGGTCGGCATGAACATCGGCGAGTCGCCTTTCATGTCGAACCTCGACCGGCATCCGACGTCGCGCGAAGGCATCACCTGCGTGATCTGCCACCGCCTGCCGAAGCAATACGGCAAGGTGAGCGGGCGAGTCGCGCTGGTCGAAGGCGATCTCCTTGCGCCCGTCTTCGGCCCGACCGGCAACAAGGAGCTCAAGCGCGTGCTCGACAACCGCCACGAGTATCGGGTCGTCACCGAACGTGAGGCGTCGGGCCGGAAGATCCACACCGACGTGGAGAAATTTCCCTTCATCGAGACCTCGGCCTTCTGCGGCACGTGCCACGACGTGAACCTCTTCAATGGCTTCCGGCTCGAGGAGGCCTTCTCCGACTTCAAGCGCTCGCCCGCCGCGGCCAAGGGCACCCGTTGCCAGGACTGCCACATGGGCAACGAGCCGGGCAAGGTGTCCGGGTACGGCCACGGGCCGGCCGCGGAAGTTGGGGGCGTGCCGACCAAGCCTCGAAAGCTCACCAACCATTTCTTCGCCGGTCCCGATTACTCCGTCGTCCACCCGGGCATCTTTCCGCACAACGACGAGGCGGCGCGCATGGCGACGCTTCGCGAGTGGCTGCAGTTCGATCACAAGGCTGGCTGGGGAACCGACAAGTTCGAGCAGGGCCTGCCGAAGGGGACGGACTTTCCTGCGCGCTGGCGCAGCGTCGACGACCGCTACGACGCCCGCAAGATCATCGACTACCAGCTGAAGCGCTTGGAATACGCGCGCGGCAAGCGCCTCCAGGTCCTGCAGAACGGCTACGGCCTCGGCGACATCGAGATGCTGGGCTCCGGCGCCGGCGGCCTCGCGTTCCGCATTGCGGTGAAGAACCTCACGGACGGCCACAGCGTGCCGACGGGGTTCGATGCCGAGCGGCTGGTGTGGCTCGAAGTCGTGGTCACCGATGCCGCCGGCAAGGTGCTGCACCGCTCGGGCGACCTCGATCCGAACGGCGACCTGCGCGACCTCCACTCCACGTACGTGGCGAACGGGCAGTTGCCGCTCGATCGTGATCTCTTCTCGCTGCAGTCGAAGTTCGTCACCCTCAACGTGCGCGGCGGCGAACGCGAGCAGGTCCTCGCCGTGAATCATTCGCTCGACCCGCTGCCCTTTGTCCGCCCGAGCACGACGTCGACGATCCTCACCGGCCAGCCCACCGCCGCGCGCAAGCACCGCTACGTGATGCCGCCGCTCTCCCAGCGGGTGGCCTCTTATTCGGTCAAGGCGGGGGAGCTGAGCGGGAGCGCTCCGTACACCGTGAGGATCCGCCTCAAGGCGGCGATGGTGCCCGTGAACCTCGTGCACGAGATCCAGTCCGTCGGCTTCGACTACGGCATGAGCCCGCGCGAGGTCGCCGACGCCGTGGTGGCGGGCCACCAGGTCATCGCGGAGCGCACCGCCACGTTCGGCGCCCGCGAAACCAGGCGCTAGCTTTCGGGCGTGAGCCCAAACAATCACAACCGGAGGTCGTCGTGACGGACGTTTTCCTGGAACGGCCCTCATCGGCCAGGGCCGCCCTCGCCGCGGTGCTGGTCGCGATTGCGGGTCCCGTCCTCGCGGAGCAGGAGAGCAGCCGCCTTTCCGACAAGCCCGTTGCCTATCACGGGGACAAGGAACTGCCGCTGCCCACGCCGCCCATCTTCGAGCTGGGCGACGTATTCCTGCGTCCGGGCAACATCAAGCCTGGTTTCGAGCTCCCCACGGGTGCGGTCTGGCAGCCGCGCTTCTGGGTCTTCGGCACTCTGCGCACCTACGTCGGCACCTTCGACACCGGCGGCTCGCCGGCGCGGCCGGTGAAGCAGCAGGCCGAGTGGGCCACCCGCGCCGACATCTTCGGCAACCTCCAGCTGACCGGCAGCGAGCGCATCCTCATCGGCATCCAGCCGTTGCACCGCGATGGCGCGTTCACCGGCCGGCGTTTCAGGCCGGATCGCCTCGACGCCGGCTTTCAGGACGAGCTCAATGCCAGGGTTCGCACTTTCTACTTCGAAGGCGACATCGGACAGATCTTCCCGCGCCTCGACCGGGAAGACCGCAGGCAGTTCGACATCGGCTTCTCCGTCGGAAGGCAGGAGCTCAACTTCCAGGGCGGCATGCTGATCAACGACACGCTGGATGCCCTCGGCGTCACGAAGAACAATATCCGCATCCCCGGCTGGGATTGGCTCAACAATTTGCGCATCACGGGACTGGGCGCGTGGGGCGAGGTCAACCGGAACAGAACCCTCCCCCCGGCGGGAATCGACAATGCCCGGGACCGTGGCGCACGGCTTTACGCGTTGCTCACCTCGCTCGACACAGTGTTCGGAAACCAATTCGCGAGCACCATCGACATGGACATCGCCTTCGTCGACGGCGGCCGCGACGGCACCGGCGACCTGTGGGTGGCGGGAATCAGCGGCACGCAGAGGATCGGGTATGTGAGCAGCACGTTGCGCGTCCTCGGCTCCCACGCTCCCGGCCGTCGCACCGCGCAATCCAACAATGGCGCACTCGTCTTCGGCGAGCTCTCGATGGCCCCCTTCGGAACCCACAACATCGCCTACGCGAACTTCTTCTGGGGCATCGACCACTTCACCTCGGCCGCGCGCGACCCCACCGCGGGCGGGCCACTCGGCCGCGCAGGGCTCACGTTCGCGTCGCGCGGCATCGGCAGCTATCCCGCCCCGCTGGGCAACCGCGCGGACCGGGCGTACGGCGTCGCCCTCGGCTACCAGATGTTCTTCGACAACAATCGCCGCCAGGTCGTGGTGGAGCTCGGGGCGCGCAACGACCGCACCCCGGGCGTCCCGGACGCCGCCGCGCTCGGGATTCGCATGCAACAGGCACTCGGGCGACGCTGTATTCTGGAGGTCGAGGCCTTCGGCGCCGCGCGCCGCGCGGCCGACAACGGCTACGGCCTGCGCATCGAGCTTCAAGTCAAGCTTTAGGACGTGATGAACTGGGAAGAAGTCCAGGCATGGATCGCCCTCTCCGGCGGCCTGATCGTGATCGGCGCGCTGGCGCAGGTCGTGTTCGGGGTGGTGAGGGGTGCGCAGGACGTGGTGCTCGCGCGGCGCCGCAACGAGCTGCAGCTCGAGCGGCTGCGCCAGTCGGTCGCCTCCGCGACGCTTGTGCGCGAGATGGCCGAGCAGCGCGAGATCGGATCCTGGTCCGGCACGCGCAAGTTCCGCATCGCGGCCAAGCGCATGGAAGCCGACGACGTCTGCTCGTTCTACTTCGTGCCCCATGACCGCAAGCCCTTGCCGGGCTTCCGGCCCGGCCAGTACCTCACCTTCAGCCTGCGCCTGCCGGACCGCGACAAGCCGCTGGTGCGCTGCTATTCGCTTTCCGACAGCCCGTTCCAGCGCGACCATTACCGCGTCACCATCAAGCGGCTCTCCCCGCCGCCCGGAGCGGGCGACGCGCCGCCCGGGCTTTCGTCCACCTTCTTCCATCGCGACCTCAACGAAGGCGACATCGTCGACGTGAAGGCGCCCGCGGGCGCCTTCTGCCTCGACCTCGCGGAGCACCGGCCGGTCGTATTCATCGCCGGCGGCATCGGCCTTACGCCGCTCTTCAGCATGCTCAAGGCGATCTGCGAGTCGGGATCGAAGCGTGAAGCGTGGTTCTTCTACGGAATCCGCCATGGCGGCGAGCACGTCTTCCGCGAGGAGCTGCAGCGCTTCGCGCCGAAACACGAGAACGTGAAGCTCGTGGTCTGCTACGACGCACCGCGCGCCGGCGACCAGAGCGGCGTGTCGCATCACCTCGAGGAGCGGGTGAGCACGGACCTGCTGAAGAGGACGCTGCCGTCGAGCAACTACGACTTCTATGTGTGCGGGCCGCCGCCGATGATGGCGGCGCTCACCCAGGGACTCGCCGCCTGGGGCGTGCCCGAAGAGCGCATCTTCACCGAAGCGTTCGGGCCCGCTTCGGTGAAGACGATCGAGAAGCCGGCGCCGCTGGTTTCGCCCCAGCCCCAGGTCACGTTCGCGCGCAGCGGCAAGACCGTCGCCTGGGACGGCGGCGACAACCTGCTCGAATTCGCGGAAGCGCACGGGGTGAAGCCGGATTTCGGCTGCCGCGCCGGCGGGTGCGCGACCTGCATGACGGCCGTCAAGTCGGGGGAAGTGACCTACGTCCGGGCGCCGGATGCCAGGCCGGATTCCGGATCGTGCCTGATCTGCGTCGCGCGACCGAAGACGGACCTTGTCCTGGATGCATGATGCAGCCGCGTTTTTTTCGCCAATTCGAAGGAGGCAGCCAATGAGATACCTGCAACTGACGCGTCGCGCCGTGTTGACCGCGGCCGCGGCGCTTTCGCTCGGCCTTTTCTCCGCGGGCCTTCAGTCGCAGGAGCTGCGCCTGGATCCGAAGCGCGTCAAGGGCCCCGACGCGTGCGGAGAATGCCACGAAAAGAGCGTCATGGCCTGGCGCGAGATGAAGCACGCGAAGACGTTCAAGGACCTGCCGCGCAGCGACAAGGCGCGCGAGATCGCCGACAAGATGGGCGCCAAGCGAATCAAGAACGAGAGCGACTGCGTCTCGTGCCATTTCACCATGGCGATTCCGAAGGGCGAGTCCCAGCCGCAGGCGATCGCGGGCATCAGCTGCGAGTCGTGCCACGCCGCGGGCGCGGGCTACATCGACGTGCACAGCGACTTCGGCGGCAAGGACGTCAAAGCCAAGGACGAGACGCCGGCCCACAAGAAGGCGCGATGGGAGAAGTCGGAAGCCGCGGGCATGGTGCGCCCGGGCAACCTGTACGCCGTCGCGAAGAACTGCTACCAGTGCCACACCGTCCCCAACGAGAAGCTCGTGAACGTCGGCGGGCACGCGGCGGGCAGCGACTTCGAGCTGGTGGCGTGGAGCCAGGGCGAGATGCGCCACAACGTCTGGTACACCGACGGCAAGCAGAACAAGGAGGCGAGCGTCGAGCGTCGCCGCCTGCTCTACGTGGTCGGCCAGGCGCTGGACCTCGAATACGCGCTGCGCGGCGTGGCCAAGGCCACCGCCAAGGACAAGTACGCCGTCGCGATGGCGCAGCGCGCGCGCAAGGCGGCGCTCGGAATGAAGAAGGTCTCGGACGCCGGCGTGAAGATCCCCGAAGTCGCCGAGATCCTCAGGATCGCCGGCGCGGCCGAGGTGAAGCTGAGCAACGAAAAGCCGCTCCTCGCCGCGGCCGAAGCGGTCTCCACGCAGGCGAAGCTCATCGCGACGAAGTACAACGGCAGCGAGCTCGCGCCGGTCGATGGATTGCTGCCCGCGGCGGCAAGCTACAAGGGCAAGGCGTACACGCCATGACGCCGCGGGGAATCGCGCGATGAGCAACGTGACGACCGTACCGCGTCCGCAGCGTTGGCAGACGCCGTTCGGCGACATGTCGGACGTGGACGTCGAGCGCGTGATGGCGCTCCAGCCGTTCGCAGGGATGGATCGCTCGCGCTTCGTCGCGCCCATGACCCTGGACGGCATCGTCCGCCACGACATGCGGGTCGTGCGCTACCGCGGCGGCGACATCGTGGTACGGGAGGGCGACTACGGCAATTCCGCCTTCCTCATCCTCTCGGGGCGCCTGCGAGCGATCCTGCCACCGGGCCTTCCCTCCGAGCTGCTCGGCCGGGCTCCCGAAGAGCCGAGGAGCGCCTGGTCGGCGCTCTCGCAGCTCTGGCGCAATCCGAAGATGCCGGAGGTCCGCGACGCCGCGCGCTACGCCCGCCATGGCAGGGCGGGCGACCCGGGCGACGACGAGCGCACCGGCATCTTCATGCAGGATCTTCCCCGCGTGCTCGACCGGTACGAAACCATCACGATGCAGGAAGGCGAGCTCTTCGGCGAGATCGCCGCGCTCGGCCGCACGCCGCGGCTGGTGACGGTGATAGCCGACGGCGACGCCGAGCTGCTCGAGATGCGCTGGCAGGGGCTGCGCGAGATCCGGCTGCGCGACGAGGCTTTCCGGCGCCACGTCGAAACGCTCTACCGCACGCGCAGCCTGCATGGACACCTGCGCGCCACCGAGCTCTTCCGGCACCTTCCCGCAGAGGTGCTCGATGCGATCGCCGACGAGACGTTGTTCGAGACCTACGGCAACTTCGAGTGGCATGCGAGCTACAAGCGCTTCGCCGCCGATCCGCCGGAGGTGCGCCTCGCGCGCGAGCCCGTGATCGTGGGCGAAGGCGACTACCCGGACGGATTGCTGCTCATCCGCTCCGGCTTCGGGCGGGTGACCAAGCGCTTCAACCATGGCGAGCGCACGCTGCGCTACCTGGGACGCGGCGGCGTCTTCGGCCTGGCAGAGATCCTGGACAACTGGCAGAGGTCGGCTTCGGGCGCTCTCGACGCCACGTTGCGCGCCGTCGGCTACACCGACGTGCTGCGGGTGCCGACGGCGACCGTCGAGCGGCACGTCTTGAACAGCATGTCCGCGGCCGATCTCGCGCGCGTGTCGCGCACGGTCTTCCTGCCCGGGCAGGGCGAAGCGCGTCCCGAAGCGGGCGCCGCGCCGATCGCCGCGGCGTCGACGAAGCAAATGGACCCCGAGCTCCTTGAAATGCTCGTCGATTACCGCTTCGTCAACGCCACGGCGGCGATGGTCATCAACCTGGAGCGTTGCGTTCGTTGCGACGCTTGCGTCGATGCCTGCGCCCAGGCGCACGGCAACAATCCGCGATTCGTGCGGCACGGCGTGCGCTTCGGCCCGATCATGATCGCCAACGCCTGCCTGCACTGCGCCGACCCGGTGTGCATGATCGGCTGTCCGACGGGCGCCATCCACCGCTCGGACAGGGGCGGCCAGGTGGTCGTGAACGACGATACCTGCATCGGCTGCGCCACCTGCGCCAACAGCTGCCCCTACGACAACATCCGCATGGTCGAGGTGCGCGGTGCGGACGGACGCTTCATCTACGACGAGACCACCCGGCAGCCGATTCGCAAGGCGACGAAATGCGACCTGTGCCTCGACCAGCCGGGAGGGCCGGCATGCCAGCGCGCGTGCCCGCACGACGCGCTCGCGCGCATCGACCTGCGCGACCCGCAGCAGATCGCAGAGTGGGTGCAGCGTTGATCTCGTTCGCCGCGAGGCGCCGCCGCAACATGGCGTGGCTCGGCGCGGCGGTCGCGGCGATCGCGGCCGCGTACGGGGCGTACCGGCTGACCCTGCACCGCGCCGAGCTGCTGACCGGTTGGCTTCTCTTCGCGCTTGTCCTGGTGCTTGCCCTGTACAACCTGCGCAAGCGCATCGCGATATATCCGCTCGGCGCCGCCTCGGCGTGGCTCCAGCTTCACGTGTACCTCGGCCTGCTTGCGGTGGCCGCTTTCGTGGCACACACCGGCGCCGTGTGGCCGCACGGAATCCTGGAGCGCCTGCTCGTGGTTAGCTTCGTGCTAGTGGCCGCGACGGGCGTGCTGGGACTGTACTGGTCGCGCAGGCTGCCCAATCGCCTGACCCGGCGCGGAGAGGAAGTCATCTTCGAGCGCATTCCCGGCTTCATCGCCCGGCTGCGGCGCGAGGCCGAGGAGGCGGTGGAGATGGCGGCGCGCGAGGCCGGCTCCGCCACGCTCGCCGATCACTATAGAGAGCATCTGGCGCGCTACTTCGCGGCGCCTCGCAACATCCTCGCCCATCTTCACGGCGCCGGCGGTCCGAACTATGCGCTGCTCAACCAGCTCGACGCGCTGAAGCGCCACCTCGACGAGAAGGAGCGCGTGCAACACGAGAAGCTGCGCGCGCTCGTCGAAAAGAAGGAGGAGCTGGACTTCCACTACGCCCTGCAGCTTGCGCTGAAGGCGTGGCTTTTCGTGCACGTGCCGCTCGGCGGCATGCTGCTGATGCTCATCGCCGTGCACCTCGTTTCGGCCCTGGCCTTCAGCGGCGGCCTGTAGCTCCCTCGTCATCGACGCGATGGAGCCCCTCCAGACTTTCGATTTTCGCAGCAGCCGCTACGAGCGGCCGAACCAGGAATGGATTTGCGGTTGGGCACGCGAGGGCCGCGCATGCCCCCTTGGCCCCGATACGCGCGGCCATTGTCGCGCCACGAGCGAATGCCGGCCGGTCGATCGGGCGGGCCGGTGGGAATGCACGCGCTCGGAGGTCGCCGGCGGCCGCTGCGCGGACGGCCCGCTGCCCGACGGATGTTGTGCGCACTCGATCATCCGCTGCCGCCCGCTGCGTAGCGTGAAGGGCCGGCGCCGGGCGGTCGCCCGGTGGGTGGCCGTGGTGACCTTTGGGCTGCTGGTCTTCGTCCTGGGCCGGGGTTTCTGGGCGCCTCTCATCGACCCGGGGCCGCTCAGCCCTGCCCACGCCGGCATCGCCGATTGCCGCACCTGCCATGCCGCGGCGCAGGGCGACCCCATGGGCTGGCTCCCGGCCGCCTTCGGCAGTGCGCTTGCCCACCGCTCCGGCAGCCGCAGTTGCCTTGAATGCCATGCCTTCGGCAAGACTCCGCTCGCCCCGCATGGCCTGCCCGCCACGCAGCTGGCTTCCATGCGGGAGGCCGCGACGGCAAGGACGAGTGGGAGCGCACCACTGGCGCTGAAGGCCGCGCGCATGATCACGCCCGAGACTCCGGCGCAGCTCGAGTGCGCGACGTGTCATCGTGAGCATGGCAGCAGCATCGCGGCGTCGGTGAGCGCCGGCCGTTGCCAGGTTTGCCATGCCGCCGCGTTCGAGAGCCTCGCGCAGGGGCATCCCGCATTCGCCCGCTATCCCGCCAAGCGCCGCACGCGCATCAACTTCGATCACGCCGCCCACATCGGCAAGCATTTTCCCGAGAAGGTCGACCTCAAGCCGCCGGGCAAGTGCACGGACTGCCACGACCCCGAGCCCGGTGGGCGGCTCATGGCGGTCAAGACCTTCGAAGCCACCTGCGCCGCGTGCCACGCCGTGGACGTCGAGGGAACCAAGCGGACCGACGCCCGTGGCCTTGCGTTCCTCCAGTTGCCCGGCCTCGACCTCGAGGCGCTCGGCAAGCGCGGCGTGGCGATCGGGGATTGGCCGGAATACGCAGAAGCGCGGATATCGCCGCTGACGGACCTCCTGCTTTCGAGCGAGGACACCTATCGGAGCGCCCGCTCGCGCCTGCTGAAGGCGGACCTTACCGATCTGCCCGACAGCCAGCATGATGCGGATGCGCAGGTGCTCGCCTGGAGCATCAAGATGGTCGTCGAAGACCTGCAAACGGGCGGTGCGCTCGCCTGGCAGCGCCGGCTCGAGTCGGCGCTCGGCGCCCCGCTTACGCCCGAGCAGCGGCGTGCGCTGACCGGGCAGCTGCCCGCCGCCGCGGTCGACGAAATACAGCGCGAGTGGTTTCCCCGGCTCGCCGAAGACCTGCGCAAGCATCGCGGCGGCGGCGCGGCGCCGCTGAATGTGGTGCGCGCCGTTCGCGCGCCAGCCAAGGCCCCTGAGGCGAAGCCGCAAAAGGAGGCATCGGGCGAATTCGACAAGCTCTTCGGCGCGGGTGGCCTGCTCGGCTCGGAGGAAAAGGAAAAAGCGTCCGGCGAGGGGCCGGCGGTGCCCGCCGCCCAGGCGCAGAAGCGCCCCGCTTCCAGCGCCGAGGAACGCATGGCATCGGGCGGCTGGTATCGGGACGAAGATGCGCTTCGTTATCGGCCCGGCGGCCATCGAGACGACTTCATGAGGGCCTGGCTCGATGCAGCGGCCGGCTCGCCCGCGTTCGATGCGCTCTCCGATCCGAAGAAGACCGCCGGGGCTTGCGCGAAATGCCACAGCATCGATGCCGCGGGCGCAGGCCAGGCCCTCGTCAATTGGTCGCCGGCCCGCGGCGACCCGACGCAGCACTCGCCTACCGTGTTCTCGCACGTGAAGCACTTCAGCATGCTCGGCGAGAAGGGCTGCTCGACGTGCCACACACTCGACCGCAAGGCCGATTACACCGCGGCCTTCGCCGGCCGCGATCCGAGTCGTTTCGCGAGCAACTTCGCGAACATTCGCCGCGAGACCTGCGTGGAATGCCACACCCCGGCGATGGCCGGCGACGCCTGCACGCTATGCCACCGGTATCACGTCGGGGAATTCTTGCCGACGTTGCCGGCGGCTGCGCTCGAGCGGATGTCGCGGCCTGCGTCGAAGCACTGATGCGGTCTACCCCATCGTCGATGGATCATCGAGCGGATAAATCGGTCGCCGGATCTTGCGATAGGTGAACTGCGTCCAGTCGGATGAAGCCACCCCGATCCCATCGCACAGCACCGAGCCCTTGGCGATCGGCAGGAACACGGGGCGGTAGTACATGCGTGACTTGAGCAGCAGGTAACGCTGGACCTCCGGCCGGATGCCGACGCTTTCGAACACGCCGCGATCCCACGGCTCCTGGTTGCGCTCGGTGACGACGATTTGCGCATCCCCTGTATCGAGCACGGCGGTGCGGCCCATGTAGCAGCGCGTGCCGGTGAACTGAGGCCCGCTGATGGTGTATTCGCCGTCCGTGATGTTGCGCACGATGCCAGTCAGCTGCATCGGTTCGCCCTTGCGGCCGATAGCGGGCATGTCCACCTTGCCGCCCACCGGCAGCGTGACGCGGTTGCCGATGCCCGCCTCCACCATGCGCGCCACCGCCTCGGGGTCGCGCACCGGGCCCATGGCGATGCCGGTGAGGCCCATGCGAAGGGCGGCCTCGAGGACGTGCATGCTGTCCTGGGTTGCACCCGACGCGCAATTGTCGGCATGGTCGAGGAGCAGCACCGGCCCGCCGCTCTCCTCGCCGATGCGTTTGGCTTCGGCGAGGGCGTCATCCAGCGATCGACCGCGATAGATGAAGTCCTCCTTCTGCCGCCACGCCGTATCGAGTATGGCGTCGCAGGCCGCCTGGGCCGCGGCGCGATTGCGGTCGGCGACGACCACGACGCTGATGCCGGCCTCGTGGATGTCCGCCAGCTGGAATCCGCCAAAAGCGCTCGCGGCCAACATCCCCCCGCGTTCCGCCCCACGGGCCGCGCCGACGAAATCCCGCATCGCGCCTTCCGCGGTGTTCTGCCGGAGCGTATGGGCGAGCAGGGGCCGGTTGCCCCAGGCCATGACGGGTTCGATCTCGCCTTTCAAATATCGCAGCAGGATGGTGCCGGCAAGCTGACCTGTTTCATATCCGTCGACGTGCGGATATGTCTTGTAGCCCGCAATCACGTTGCAGTTGCGCACCATCCGATCGGTGAGATTCGCGTGCAGGTCCAGCGCGACGGCGATCGGAATGTCAGGCGCGATGGTGCGGATGCGCTCGAGCAGCGTGCCCTCGCCATCGTCGGTGCGGCCCTCCACCACCATGGCGCCGTGCAGGTCCAGGAACAGCGCGTCGCAACCCGGCCGGACCGCGTCGCAGATCAGAGCGCAGATGCGGTCGTACGCGGCTGCGTCCACAGGCCCGCTCGGATGGGCCCAGGCCGCGATCGGCGTGACGATCTCTGCGCCTTCCTGGCGGGCCAGGTCGAGGTAGGCGGCCATGGGCACCCGCGTGCCATTGATCGCTTCCAACGCCTCGCGCCCGATCGACGGACCGTCGTTGCCGAACGCCTCCCACGGCGTGGGAATCGGCGAGAACGTGTTCGTCTCGTGCTTCAACGCCGCCATGACGAATTTCATGCGATGAATATTACCGGGGACGGAACCTCTTTTCGCGGCAGCCGTCTAGAATCGGCGTTCTGCAGGTGAAATGAGGGTCCGTCCCCGGTTCCATGGCCGATCGCCGCCTCCAGGTCTTTCACGCCGTCGCGAAGCACCTGTCCTTCACCAAGGCGGCGGAAGCGGTGTGCATGACGCAACCCGCGGTCACCTTCCAGATCCGCCAGCTCGAGGAGCAGTTCAACACCCGCCTCTTCGATCGCGCCCAGGGCCGCATCACCCTCACGCCCGCCGGTGCCGTCGCCCTCGAATACGCCGAGCGCATCCTCGCGCTGTCCGCCGAGCTCGAGTCGAGGATGCGCGAGATGACCGGGCACGAGGCCGGGCCGCTCTTGATCGGCGCGAGCACCACGATCGCGGAGTACCTGCTGCCGCAGATCGTGGGCGAGTTCAAGGCGAGGCACCCCGGGATCGTGCCGCGGCTCTTCGTGGCCAACTCCGAGGTGGTGCAGGAGCGTGTCGCCGAGCGCACCCTCGACCTGGGCTTCATCGAGGGCGACTCGTGCCTTCCCGCGCTCGCGAGCGACCTCTGCTGCGACGATGAGCTCCAGGTGGTCTGCGCGCCCTCCCACCCTCTCGCGAAGCAGCACGCGATCGCGCCACGAACGCTCACCGAGCACGGCTACATCAGCCGCGAGCCCGGCTCCGGCACGCGCGAGGTCATCGACCATTACCTGAAGAAGGCGGGCCTCGGGCTCGACTGCCTGCAGGTCGTGATGGAGGCGAGCAGCCCCGAGGCGCTCAAGGGACTCGTTGCCACGGGCCTCGGCTTCACCATCATGTCGCGCGCCACCGTGGCCAAGGAAGTGCGCCTTGGCGAGCTGGTGCCGATCCCGCTCCTGCCGCGCCTCATCCGCCACCTCTCGGTCGTGTACCCGAAGGAGAGGATCCATTCGCGACTGGTGAATGCCTTCATGGCGTTCGCGCGCGAAAGGCTCGCGAGGGTCGAGGCGACCGACTCGGTGCGCGCCGCCAACACCTAGTGGCTCATCCCCCAGCCCCCCACCGAAGTCGTGATCTGCGCCAAGGCGCGTCGGGAATCATGAAGCAGCATTCGCCGGCGCGGCTCACGCAACCGCTGCGGCGCATGCGCTGCCGCTCTTCATGGCGCTCGTCTTCGCGTACGGCGGGTCGCACTACGCGGGCCGCGGACCGACGCTCGCGATCGGCGCGGCAGCGGTCGTGGCGTGCTTCGCGCTCTTTCATTGCACCGCGATGATCTACGCCTGCATCAAGTTCCTGCAGGAATGGGCAAGCCAGTTCACGCTCCCCAACTTCCTTTTCATGGGGTGCGCATCCGGGGTCACGCTGGCGCGCTGCTGTCCACCCTTTACGCGCGCCATCTCTCGCAGGGGTTCACCGGCAACTCGTTCAACACGATCGAGTTCTTCCACGGGATGCCCGCCATGGGGATGCGCTCGATCGTGATGGCGTTCATGATGTTCGCATTCGTGCTGCCGTTGGTGCTGATGGGCCTGGCAATCGTCGGGCCTCCAGCGTCACCCTCGCCCTCGCATGGCTCACGCAGTACGCGGGCCTGCTGATGGAACGCTGGCATTTCCTCGCGCAGTCGCATCACCCCCAGAACCTCTACTGCCAGAACCGCTCCTGATGGGCGCCGAAGCCGCCTCGCTCGTCGCCACCACCCCGTGGTGGGTTTGGCCGCTTGCGCTCTTCGTGGTGTGCTTCTGCCTCGGCATCATCGCGGTCCCCGCGGGCGTGGGCGGGGGCGTGCTGTTCGTGCCGATCGTGGCGGGGTTCTTTCCGTTCCACCTCGATTACGTCCGCGGCGCGGGCCTGCTGGTCGCCCTTTCCGGCGCGCTCGCGGCGGGACCGCGCCTGCTCGAAGGCGGCCTCGCGAACCTTCGCCTCGCGCTGCCGCTCGCCCTCGTTGCTTCCGCGAGCTCCATCGGCGGTGCGATGCTCGGCCTGGCATTGCCCTCGAATGTCGTCCAGGTCGCGCTCGGCATCTCCATCCTCGGCATCGTCGCGATCATGGCGTCGGTAAAGAATTCCGAGTTCCCCCGCGTCGAGCGCCCCGACCGGCTCTCCCAGGCGCTGGGCATGCACGGCATCTTCCGCGATGGCGCGACCGGCCGCGAGGAAGCGTGGCAGGTCCACCGCACGCCGCTCGGGCTCGCCCTCTTCGTCGGCATCGGAGTCCTCGCCGGCCTATTCGGCCTCGGTGCCGGCTGGGCGAACCTGCCGGTGCTGAACCTGGTGATGGGCGTTCCGCTCAAGGTCTCCGCGGGCACTTCGAGCTTCATCCTGTCGCTGGTGGACTCCTCCGCCGCGTGGATCTACCTGCACCAGGGTGCGGTGCTGCCGATCATCGCCGCGCCCTCGGTGATCGGCATGATGCTCGGCGCGCGCATCGGCGCGAAGGTGCTGCACGTGGTGCGCGCCATCGTCATCCGGCGGCTGGTGCTCGCGCTGCTGCTCTTCGCGGGGATACGCGCGCTCGCCAAGGGACTGGGGATCTGGACATGACCGACCTCCCCGACGCCCCGAAGCGCTACGCGACCTGGCTCCTGTGGGGCACGCGCGTGGGACTGGTACTCCTGGTGATCGCATTCATTGCATATGCCGGGGGTTTCCTCGCCCCGCACGTGCCGATCGAACGCACCGCCGCGCTGTGGGGGCAGCCGGCGGCGGCGATGCTTCAGGATACGGGACTGCGCGCGGGCTGGGACTGGGCGCGGCATCTTCCCCGCAGCGACATGCTCTCGCTCGCCGCGATCGCGCTCCTCGCGAGCTGTTCGATCCCGTGCCTTGCGGTTGCCATTGCGTCCTTCGCCCACGGGCGCGAGAGCCTTCTTGCCTGGATCTGTGTAATTCAGATCGCGATACTGGTGCTGGCCGCCTCGGGGGTGCTTGCGGGAACACACTAGGACCGACTTCAAATTACACGCCCCACTTGTCGCTGAATAATCCTGAGCGCAAGATTGGACTTCAACATCTAACGCGAGGAATCGATGAATCCGCGATACCAGGGGCGCAGCATTATTCCGGCATTTCTTTTTGGGCTGTGGGCGCTGGCGGCGGTAGAAACTACTCATGCTGGCTTCATCCTCGCCCCAGATCAGACGAGCGGTACGGGAATCGGGTCGGTAAACACCGTCCTCACCGTTCAAAATACCCCCAGCGAGTCGGGATGCGTGCGTCGGGGTGCGGGGGTGGACATCATCGGCCCTGCGGCCTGCCTGGGCGCCAATACCGGCGGCAACGAGGGAACCGGTTCATCCCAGACTCAGACGCGCTCGATAGCAGAGCTTGGCCTGACGACCTCGGACAACCTGCGTGCCGTTCTCAATGCGAACGAGTCCTCGGGCGGGTCCATACAAGTCAACAGCATCGTGCTCGGAATCTTCAGCGACTCGGGCACCCTGCTTTTCACCTCCAGCCTGTTCGCGCCGACCTTCCTGCCCTTCACCTTTTCAGGCACTGGCACGTCCGGATTCGTATTCCGACTCGACCCCCTCGATACCGCTGCCGCGCAGTCCTTCTTCGCGGATCCGACCAACCGGGTAGGGCTGTCGTTTTCCGCCTCGCAGTCCGACTCTGGCGCGGAAACTCTGTACATAGCTGACGCGGGCGGGGTGGGGGCCGCCGCGGTCGATATCGCCATGACGAAGATCGACTCCCCCGATCCCGCCGTGGTGGGTTCGAATTTGACCTACGTTATTACGGCAAGGAACAACGGCCCGAACACGGCGACCAACGTCGTCGTGACCGACACGTTGCCTGCCTCGGTGAATGTCGTCTCCATCACACCCTCCCAGGGCACGTGCAGCCGCAGCGGCGCGGTCATTACGTGCTCCATGGGGACTATCGATATCGGGCAAAGCGCTACGATCCAGGTCGTCGTGGTTCCCACGGCCACCGGCTTGATCTCGAACACGGTGACGGCGACCGCGACGCAAGCCGATACCGTTCCGGCCAACAACACCGCCGTCCAGACCACGCTGATCGTCGCCGCGGCCGCGGTCGCGGCCGCGGCGATCCCGACTCTTTCGGAATGGGGGATGGTGATTCTGGTGCTGGCGGTGCTCGCAATAGGAGGGTATTCACGCCGGCGTCGCGGTTGAGGTCTGCAGCGAGGGGTGGGTAGGGGGCCTGAGGGGTCGCCGCCGGACCACGCGTGGGCGGCGCCGTTCGGCCGATGAGCGAGCCCCTACGCGAACGCGCAACCCGGCTGCGCCCCGCGCATGCGGCACTCGCGCTGCTGGTGGTGGCGATCTGGGGGACCAACTTCGTCGTCATCAAGGTGGGGCTGCGCGCCTTCGAGCCGCTCTTCTTCGCCACGTTGCGCTTCTTCCTCTGCGCGGTGCCCCTGGTGTTCATCCTCATGCGTCCACCGGTGCCATGGCGCTGGCTCGCGCTCTTCGGCATCTTGCTGGGCCCGGGCCAGTTCGCGCTCCTCTTCTACGCAATGCGCGCCGACATTTCCCCCGGACTCGCCTCGCTCCTCATCCAGGTGCAGGTGTTCTTCACCATCGGATTGTCGGTGTGGCTGTTCGGCGAGCGGCTGAAGGCCGTCACCATCGCCGGCATCGTGCTCGGCGCGAGCGGACTCGCCACCATCGCGCTGCATCTCGACGCCACCGTCACCCCCACGGGCATCGCGATCGTGGTCCTCGCCGCGTTCTGCTGGGCGTGCGCGAACATCGTGGTGAAGAGGGCGGTGAAGTCCGCGGGGGAGCCGGTGGATATGCTCGCGTTCGTCGTCTGGTCGAGCCTCTTCGCGGTGCCGCCGCTGCTTGCTCTGGTACTCGTCTTTGAAGGCGGCGCGGCCAGCTGGAACGCGATCGCGAACGCGCGCTGGGATGCGTGGGCGGCGCTCGTCTGGCAGGCGGTCGGCAACACGCTCTTCGGCTACGTCGCCTGGAACTGGCTCATCGCGCGCTACGACGCCGCGGTGGTCACACCCTATGCGTTGCTGATCCCGGTCTTCGGCATGGGATCGTCGGCGCTGATGCTAGGAGAACCTCTGCCACCGTGGAAATGGCTTGCGGCGGCGCTGGTGATCGGCGGCATCGCGCTCATCACGCTTGCCGGGCGGCGCCCCAAATCCGCCTAGGCCACGCCTAGGCCCGAGCGCTCTGCGCCGAGCGGTCCCAGATGTTCGGCAGGACCGCGCTGGAATAGCCCGAGATGAAGGGCTTCGGGTGGCCGGTCACCGGGTCGTACACATGCCGCCTCACCGCGCCGATGTTGGCGCCGTAGACGTGGACGCTGATCGAGGCCTCGTTCGCGAGCGCGTTCGACACGCGGTGGATGTCGCCCACGCGCGGCGACACGAGATCGATCGCCCCGGGCTCGACGCGATGGTTGCCGCCCGGCGCGAGCCGCCCACCGTCGATGCCGTACTCCTCGCAGAGCTCCGCGCCGCGCATCACGCCCACCATCCCCCACACCGTGTGGTCGTGAACGGGCGTCTTCTGGCCCGGGCCCCACACGAAGCTCGCCACCGAGAAGCGCTCCAGCGGATCGCAGTGCAGCAGGTACTGCTGGTAACGGTCGGGATCGGGGCGGGCGAAGGCTTCCGGCAGCCAGTCGTCGTGGGCGATGAGGTCCGCCAGCAGCGCGCGCCCTTCCCTGAAGACGCGTTCCTCGTCGCCCCCGGAGCGCTCGACGAAGGCAGTGAAGTCCTGGACGAAATCGCGGAAGCGGCGCGTGTTCATTCGGGCTTGATCCTGTGGTCCTTCACGACCTTGGCCCAGCGCGTCACCTCGTTCTCGAGGAACTTCTGGTACTCCTGCGGCGAGGAAATGCGCAGGATCACGCCCTGCTCGGTGAGCTTGGGCTCAACGTTGGCGCTGCGCAGCGCATCGCCGAACGCCTTGTGCATCTTCGCCATGATGGCGGGCGGCACGCCCACCGGGGCGTTCAGGCCCCACCACGCCTCCGAATCGAACCCCGGCACGCCCTGCTCCGAGATCGGCGCCGCGTCGGGAACGGGTGCGAAGCGCGTCTTCGAGGTGACGCCGATGGCGCGCAGGCGCCCGGCCTTGACGCTCGGGTTCATCAGCGCCGCCGAGCCGATCGCGATCGGCACGTGTCCCGCGATCGCATCCTGCACCAGAGGGCCGCCGCCCTTGTAGGGGATGTGCGTCATCTTCACGCCCGCCTGCTCCTGCACCAGGCTCATCGCAAGATGCGCGAGGCTGCCCGAGCCGATGGTGCCGAAGCTGATCGCCTGCGGGTCCTTCTTCGCGGCGGCGAGCACCTCGGCGAACGACTTGTAGGGCGTCGATGGATGCGCGGTGATCAGCATCGGCGAGGTACCGATCAGCATCACGGGCGCCAGGTCCTTCAGCGTGTCGAACGGCATGTTCGGGATGAGGCTCTGGTTCACGCCGTGGGTGTCGAAGACCAGCAGCCATGTGTAGCCGTCGGGCGCGGCCTTGGCGACCGCCGCCGCGCCGATCGAGCCCGAGCCGCCGCCGCGGTTCTCGACGATCACCGACTGTCCCAGCGCCTGCGACAACGGCGCCTGCACGTGGCGGGCGATCTGGTCGGTGGTGCCGCCCGGCGGGAAGGGCACGACGATCTTGATCGATTGCGTCGGCCACTCCTGGGCTTGCACGGCGAGTGCTGCGGTAGCGAGTGCGAGCGCGGCGGCGGCGCGCAGGAAGAGCGAATGCATGAGGTTTCTCCGGAATATTTCGCCTGGGGGCCAGGCGGCATGGGACTCGGTTCGAAAATATCACTTTATGCGCAGAGCCGCGAGCCCTAGACTCGTCCGCATGCTTCCCGGCGACATTCCCGGGCTCCACCCCGGCACGCGCACTGCCATCGAGGCCGAGGACCGGGCGTGGTCCTATGGGGAGATCGACGCCCTCGCCGACCGCTTCGCGGCGTTCTTCATCGCAGAAGGGCTGCAGCCCGGCGACCGCGCGAGCCTCTTCTGCGCCAACGAGGCAGCGCTGGCGGCGGCGTACTTCGGCGCCTTCCGCGCGCGGGTGGTCGCGAACCCGATCAATCATCGGCTGCTGGCGGAAGAAGCCGCCTACATCCTCGATCACGCCGGCAGCCGCTGCGTGGTGGTGTCGGATGAATTCGTGCCGGTGATCGAGAAGGCGGTGGGGATGCTCGCCAGTCCTCCCGTCGTGTTGAAGACCAGTGCGGTGCTGCCGCTTCCGGCTGCCAAGCGCGAGGCCGCGGCCGACGACGGCGCCCTCCTCATCTACACCTCGGGTACCACCGGCAAGCCCAAGGGCGTGCTGCTCACCCAGGCCAACGTGATGGCGGGCCTCGCGGCGGTGAGCCGCGCCTTCGAGATGAAGCCCGCGGACCGCAGCTACTGCGTGATGCCGCTCTTCCACACCAACGGGCTCATGTTCAGCACGCTACCCTACCTCCTCGTGGGCGCGACGGTGATCCTGAGGAAGCGCTTCAGCGCCTCGGGGTTCTGGCCCCAGATCCGCGCGGCGCGCGCGAACATCGCCAGCGTCTCGCCCACGATCCTCGCGATGCTGCTCGAGCACGAGGCCACGGCGCCACCCGCCTCCGAAATCAGGCTCGACTTCATCAAGGTGGCCTCGGCGCCCACGCCCGTGGAGCTCGCCCAGCGCTTCGAGGGGCGTTTCGGCCGCGGCCTGCTGCTCGAGACCTTCGGGCTCACCGAGACCACGGCGATCAACGTGATGAACCCGCTGCGGGGGACGCGCAAGCTCGGCTCCATCGGCCAGGCGCTCGCGCCGCAGGAGGCGCGCATCGTGGACGGCGCCGGCGAGACATTGCCGACCGGCGCCACGGGCGAGCTCGAGATCCGCGGTCCGACGGTGATGCGAGAGTACTTCCGCGACCCCGACAACACCCGCCGCGCGAAGCACGGCGAGTGGCTGCGCAGCGGCGACGTCGCGCGCATGGACGAGGACGGCTTCATCTTCATCGTCGGTCGCTCCAAGGAAATGATCCTGCGCGGCGGCGAGAACATCTCCCCGCTGGAAATCGAGGAGGTGGCGGTGCGCCATCCGGCGGTGCGCGAGGCGGCCGCGGTCGGCGTGCCCGATCGCATCTGGGGCGAGGCGGTGGGGTTGTGCGTCGTCGCCCGCCAGCCGGTCACCGAGGCCGACCTGGTGGAGTTCTGCCGCGCCCACCTCTCCGCGTACAAGGTTCCGCAGCGTGTAATCTTCGTGGAAGAACTGCCCCGCAACGCCCTGGGCAAGGTGACACGCAACGCGCTTCGCGGCGCTTTCAGCCAAACCGGGATGACATGACAAAGAGGGTTGCCGTCGACTACGGCGAGCGCAAGGTCGAGATCGAGGTGCCGGATTCGGCCACGGTGGTCGAGTACGCCGACCCGCCGCTGCTCGACGATCCCGAGGCGTCGGTCGCGAACGCACTGGCGCATCCGTTCGGCAGCGCGCCGCTCGTGGAGCTCGCGCGGCCCGGGATGAAGGTCGCCATCGGCTTCGACGACGTGACTCGCCCCGCCCTTCCCGCGCGCCTCATCCTGCCGCAGGTCGTCAACGAATTGAAGCGCGCGGGCGTGAACGACCGCGACATCGTGCTCGTGAACGGCTGCAGCAACCACCGCAAGAACACCCGTAGCGAGCTCGCCAACCACCTCGGGCCGGAGATCTTCAACCGCTTCTGGCCGATCGGCGCGATCCGCAACCACGATTGCGACCTTCCCGAGGGCCTGCGCTTCACCGGCATTACCGCAAGCGGCCGCTACGTCGAGCACAACCGCGACTTCCTCGACGCCGACCTGCAGATCTATCAGGGCAACGTCTCCGCACAGGGCTGGAAGGGCTACACCGGCACGGGCGTGGTGATCGGGCTCGCTTCCACGCGTAGCATCGCCTCGCACCACAGCTTCAACACGGTGCCGATGCCGGAGAAGAAGAAGGAGCACCAGAAGTCAACGGGCGCGAAGCTGCCGGGCATGAAGCCGGAGATGACCGCGTTCCTCGAAGAGGCGACCGGGAAGAAGACCTTCTACGTAAACGCGGTGACCGGCACGGGCGGCAGGCCCGCCGGGATCTTCGCGGGGCACGCGACTGCCGTCACGCCGCCCGCCTGGGAGCTCGCCGGGCGCATGTTCACGCGCGAGGCGCCGCAAGCCGACGTGCTCGTGGTGGGCCTGGGCGCGCAGTACTCCTACGGCACATCGAACAACACGCTCATCGCGGCGGTCGGCGCCACGGTGCCGCCGCGCTACAGCCCCGACGCGCCGGTGCTGCGCGAAGGCGGCGTCGTGATCGCGATTTCACCCACCAACGGCTTCATCGACGGCGAACGTTTTCCCTCGTACCAGGACCTGATCGACGTCTACGCGCGCCACCACAACGTCCGCGCGCTCGTCGATCACGAGGAGACGTTCCACGGCAACGCGCAGTACCTCCAGCAATATCGCCATGGATTCGGCTATCCGGCGCTGCATGCGTTCTGGATCTTCTACGAGCTCGAGTACGCGCTGCAGCGCGCGGGTGCGGTGATCATGGCAGGCACGACCAACCCGGGCGCGTTTCGCACGCTCGGACTCCAGACCGCGGCCAACTTCGACGACGCGTGGAAGATGGCGCGGCGCTACGTGGGCGCGAATCCCACGACCGTCGTCGCGCCGACCTTCTGGAGCCGGCCGCGGATCAAGTTCTCGGTGAAGGCTTGATCGCCGTGGCGCCGCTCGCACGCATCCATCTCGATCCCATCGGCGGGATCGCCGGCGACATGTTCGTCGCCGCAATGGCGGATGCCTTTCCCGAGCGGGTGCCGGGGCTGCTCGCCGAGCTGGGCAAGCTGCAGGCGAAGGGTGGGGGTCGGATCCGGTTCGAGCCCTGCTCCGAGATGCTGGCGGGCAAGCGCTTCGTTGTCGAGCCAGGCGGACATTCGCATCATCACGCTACCCACCTGGCCATCCGCGCGCAGCTCCAGGCTGCCGGCCTCGATCCCGGCGTGCTGCGCCACGCGCTGGCGCTCTTCGCTTTGCTCGCGCAGGCCGAGGGTGAAGTCCACGGGGTGGCACCCGACGAGGTCGAGTTCCACGAGGTGGGCGCCTGGGACTCGATCGTGGACTTTGTCGCCACCGCCTATTTCATCGCCACAATCGCACCGGAGCGGTGGACCTGCGCGCCGTTACCCCTGGGGGGCGGACGCGTGCACACCGCGCACGGCGTGCTTCCGATCCCGGCTCCAGCGACCGCGCGGCTGATGGAGGGCCTCGAGGTGATCGACGACGGCATCGGCGGCGAGCGCGTCACGCCCACCGGCGCCGCCATCGTCCGCTACCTGACCAGAAACCGGGGTCAGACCCCAATGTCCCACCTGACCAGAAACCGGGGTCAGACCCCAATGTCCCGCCCGCCGGAAAACCGGGGTCTGACCCCGGTTGTGGTGGCTGCCACGGGACAGGGGTTCGGCACGCGCAAGCTGGCCGGGATTCCCAACATGCTGCGGGTGGTGGCGTTCACGCGGTCGCACGCTCTGCCGGCGCGGCCGGACGAGGAGATCGCGATGCTGCAGTTCGAGATCGACGACCAGACGGCGGAAGACCTGGCGGTGGCGCTCGATCGCGTGCGGCAGGCGCCCGGCGTGCTCGACGTGGGCCAGGTCGCGATGTACGGCAAGAAGAACCGGCTCGCGACCCAGGTGCAGATTCTCGCGCGCATCGAGGCGGTGGAAGCCGTGGCCGAGTTGTGCCTCGCGCAGACCACCACCCTTGGCCTGCGCATCTCGCGAGTGTGGCGGCGGACCGCGCTGCGCGCGCAGGTCGAAACATCGGTCCCCGAAAACGTGCGGGTGAAGATCGCCGCGCGGCCCTCGGGCGAAATCACCGCGAAGGCCGAGATGGACGACCTCGCGCGCATTCCCGGCGCCCGCGCGGAGCGCGAGGCCGCGCGCCGCCGCGCCGAAACCCAGGCCCTCGACGCCGCAAGTCCCTATGAGCGCGATCGCGAAGACTGACATCGCGGCGGATGTCGCGGAAAGGATCGAGGCCATAGGCCGCGAGCTGGACGGCTACGGCGAGGTCGCCGTCGCGGTGAGCGGCGGCATCGACAGCCTCACTCTCGCGACCCTGGCCGCGCGCCGCCTCGGCGAACGCGCCGCGATGTTCCACTCGCTCACGGGTTCGGTGCCGCTGGAAGCCACCGAGCGCACGCGCGCCCTCGCGGCGCGCCTCGGCTGGACGCTGCGCGTGATCGACGCCAACGAGTTCTCCCGCGACGAGTACATCGCCAATCCGGTGAATCGCTGCTTCTACTGCAAGCAGTCGCTCTACGCCGAGATCGCTCGTCACACTGCGGCACAGGTGGTTTCCGGCGCGAACACCGACGACCTTGGGGAGTATCGTCCCGGCCTGGATGCGGCACGCGAGGCCGGCGCGCGCCATCCGTTCGTCGACGCGCGCATCGACAAAGCCACGATCCGCGCCATCGCACGCGCGGTCGGCCTGGGTGGCTACGCGCAGATACCCGCCTCGCCCTGCCTTTCCAGCCGCGTCGAGACCGGCATCCGCATCACACGCCCGATGCTGCGGCAAATCGAAGAAGCCGAGGTCGCCATTCGCGCACGCATCGAGGCCGCGTCGGTTCGCTGCCGGGTGCGCGGCGCGGGGGTGGTGATCGAGATCGACGCCGCAACTTTGGAAAGACTTCCCGCGGCGACGCGCGGCGAGATCGCGGCTGACGTCGCGCGTATCTTCGGCCTGTCGATGCCGCCCGCCCTCGAGGCCTATCGAAACGGCAGCGCGTTCCTGTTGAAGACAAGCGCCCCCGAAAGCAGACGGTGATCGAGCACGGCATCCAGCTCGACCACGAGCGCGAGGCGCGCCTCGGCTTCGACGAGGCGATCTACGCCGCGGGCAAGAGCGTGGTACAGATCGAGGCGATCGTCGCCGAGGCTGTGGAGGCGCGCTCGCCGCGGCTCTTCACGCGCCTGGACGCCTTCAAGTTCGACGCGCTACCCGCCGCCGCGCGCGCCGCGCTCGACTTCGACCCGGTGTCGCGCACCGCCTTCCTCGGAGATCGCATGCGCAAGGCCGCGGCGGCGCAAGTCGCGATCGTGACCGGTGGTAGCTCCGACCTGCCGGTGAGCCGCGAGGCGGCGCGCACGCTCGAGTACTACGGCCACGAATGCCTTCATATCGCCGACGTGGGGGTCGCCGGCATCTGGCGGCTCCTCGCGCGCGTCGCGGAGCTTCGCCCGATGAAGGTCGTGATCGCGGTGGCGGGCATGGAAGGCGCCCTCCCCAGCGTGGTCGGTGGCCTGGTCCCCGGGGTCGTGATCGCGTTGCCGACATCGGTGGGCTACGGCGTTTCGGAAGGCGGCCGCGTCGCGCTCGACTCCGCCCTCGCGAGCTGCGCGCCGGGCCTCGTCACGGTGAATATCGATAACGGCTACGGCGCCGCCTGCGCCGCCCTCAGGATCCTGCGCGCGTCCTGAAACGTAGCGCCGGACGGCAGAAACCATTGCCGCCGTTCCTCCCCAAGAATGGCAAGGAATTCACCGCAAGTGCCCGTGTGCCTCAGTGGGCGCCACCGCACAGACGGCATAGGCGCAGTTGTGAGAAACTTGCTGCGAATAAGCTTCATCAAGCGTCGCCGCCGGCTGAAATGTCCACACTCTCCACACCGATTCCGCCCGACCTCGTCGTCACCGAGCGCCTCGCCGAACGGCCGGCCCGCACCCCCGACTTTCGGGCCGAGAGCCTCGCCCTCACCTCCCTCGCGCGGGGATTCGCCGGCACCAATGCCAACGCCTTCCGCGAAGTGACAGAAGCCGCGCTGCACCTCTGCGGCGCGCAGTCAGCCGGCATCAGCCTGATCGAGCGGGACGGCAACGCGAAGATCTTTCGCTGGGTAGCCGTGTCAGGCGCATGGGCCAAATACCTGGGCGGATCGCTGCCCCGCGATGCGAGTCCATGCGGGCTCGTCGTGGACGCCGGCGCCTGGCAACTGATGGCCCATCCACATACCCATTACATCGACATCAGGGATGCCGACCCGCCGATCGTCGAAGTGCTGCTGGTCCCGTTCCACATCCTCGGCGAAATCGTCGGCACGGTGTGGGTGATCGCGCACGACCAGCAGAAGGTCTTCGATGCCGAGGACCTGCGCCTCATGACCAACCTCGCGGACTTCGCGGGTGCGGCCTATCTCACCCGCGAGCGATTGGTGGCGGACGCGGAGGTGAGGGACGAATTGACGCGTTCGAACGAGCGCCTGAAGCGCAGCAACGAGAGGCTCTGGGCGCAACTCGGTCATCCAAGCGTGCCGAGCGAGGCACGCGAAGACCAGGGTGCGATCGATTAGCCCAGCGTGACCCTCGCGTCGCGCTCGAACTGCCCGGCGGAATCGAGCGCGCGCAAGCCTTCGCGCTCGCCTGGGGTGGGTGGGCCCGTAGGCTGCGCCCCTTCGGCATCGAAGTCGAACCCGGTACGGACCCGCACCAGTTCGAGCGAGGCCTCCGGATGCCACGATTGCAGCGCAAGCCGGCCCTCGCGCTTCACGAAGACCGCGATCGGCGTGACGACCCCGTGCATTCCCCCGGCGGCAGTGACGAAATCGAGCTTCTCGACCAGGGTCCGCTTCGAGTGCTCCGTTCGCCACGTGACCGCTCTGCGCGCGGTCGGCAGCATCACCGCGCCGCCGCCTCCCCCCGGAAGGCGCACCTTGGGGTTGTGCCAGTCGCCGATCGCCGAGACGTTGGTGCGCCCCAAGCCATCGACCTGCGCGGCGCCGAGGAAGCACAGGTCCATTCCCCCACGGGTGCAGAGGTCGTAGAAATCCTCGTTGGCGAAGATCGACGTGGAGCCCTCGGCGAGTATCGGGTCGGAGCTCGAGATCGGGATTCGCGACGGCGTCGGCTGCACCCCGCCCGCCACGTTGATGTAGGTGAAATCGAAGTCGTAGACGCGCTTGGCGAGGAGGCAGGCCAGCATCGGCGGGGTGGAATTGACGCCGCTGAACGTCACCTCGCCCGGTCGGATGAAGCGCGCCAGGTTGGTGACGATGTACGAGAAGCCGCTCCAGGGCTCAGGCATGGAGAGCTTCGATGCCGAGCTCGGGCGCCTTCGCCATGTGCTCGTCGAGCGAGCCCGTGGTGTCCATGTAGGCCTCGACCGCGGGATAGTCGACTTCGTAGAGCGGCCAGCACGAGCCGGGCCACGCGCCATTGGGGACCACGGCGAACGCCTGCACCATGAACCCCGGCACCAGGGTGAGCTCGGGGCGCGCCTGGAAGGACGCGATGCTCTCCAGCTTTTCCGCCACGATGAACACCTTCTTTGCCGCACGGGTCATGATGCGGTCCCAATTGAAGGTGCCATAGACGCGCGCATCGCCCAGCGCATTCACTTCGTTCGCATGGATCACCGCGAAATCGGGGCGGATCGCCGGGATCACCCACACGTCCTCGCCCGATCCGTACGGGTCCTTCACCGCCGCCCACTTGTTGAGCGCCGGGAGGTCGGAGCCGTGCACGCCGCCCACCGGCTGGAAAGGCACGCCGAACGCAGAGGCGCGCAGGCCCGCGGTGAGTGTCATGCAGGCATGCTCCTCGAGCACGATCTGCTTTTTCTCCACCGCGCGGCGATACCAGGGCGCCAGGCCGAAGTTGCCCTCCATCGCGACGATGCCCGCGCGCGCCTTCGCCACGCAGCCCGCGCGGCAGAGGATGTCGATGTCGTAGCCCGGGGACTGCTTCACGATTTCGAGCCCACGCTTCTTCTGCCGGATCAGCTCGCGCACGAAGGCGAACGGGCCGCGATGCAGGAAGCTACCGCCCAAGGCGAGCGAGGCACCATCGGGCACCAGCGCCACCATCTCGGCCAGCGTCATCAGCTTGTCCACGGCGTTCCTCTATGCGGGAAAATGGTGTCGGAGTCGATTTATTCGGCCAGGTAGGCGGCGATGCGCGCCTTGAGTCCGGGCTCCGCGGCGGAGCGCGCCAGCTCGGCGAGGTCCGCGTCGCGATGGTCTGCCGCGGTCACCGCGAAGAGGCGGGCGGAGGCGCCGGCCGGCAGCGCGGCGGAAGCGATCCGCGCCTTCTCCAGCACCGGCGCCCAATGCTCCTGCGACGCGACATCGGTCGCGAATCCCCACTCGAGCGCTTCGGTGGCGTTGAAGGTGCGGGAGACCTGCAACACCTCGCGC
The DNA here is from genome assembly GCA_039929025.1 of Usitatibacter sp. GTDB lineage: Bacteria > Pseudomonadota > Gammaproteobacteria > Burkholderiales > Usitatibacteraceae > Usitatibacter. The sequence continues at coordinate 32,602 of JBDSRZ010000162.1, forward strand.
GCGCGCGCGGCACCCACACGCGTGGCGAAAAGCCGCGAACCGAGCACCAGCCCGAAGCGCAGCCCCGGCATGCGGAAGGTCGACTCGGGTGCGACGACGCGCCGTGCACAAGCGGCGATGAGATCCACGCCCGCGCCGAAGTTCTTGCCATGGGCGAGCGCGAGCGTGTCGAAGGGCGCGTGCCGTACCGCCTGCAGCACCTGCTCGATGCGGATGAAGCGCAACACCAGGTCGCCCTCGGACTGCTCCTCGAAGCCGTCCATGTCGAAGCCGGCGCTGAAGTTCTTCCCCGCTCCGCGCAGCACGAGGAGTCGCACGCCGAGCCCCGCCGCTGCGCAGACCTGCTCGATCAGCGCCTCCACGAGCGCCCCGGAAAGCGCGTTCATCTTTTCCGGGCGGTCGAGGGTGAGCGTGAGCACCCCGCCGGCGACCTCCGAGCGCAGGCCCGCGCCTTCCGCCACCGCCACGGTGCTCACCGCGGGCCCGTCTTTCCCTGCGGAAAGACCTCGGCGTCGTGCTGGCCGAGCGCAGGCGGATCGCGATAGATGTCGAATCCCTTGCCGGTGAAGCGCAGCGGCGAGGCGAAGGTGCGTGTCTTCGTTCCTCCGGGCAGCGTGATCTCGCGAACCCATTGCATCTGCTTCACCTGTTCGTCGTCCAGCGCCTTCGAATACGTATTGATCGGGGCGCACGGCACTCCGGCCGCGCGGAACTTCGCCAGCATCTCCGCGGCGTCGTGCTTCGCGAACTCCTCCTCCAGTATGGCCTTCAATTCGGCCTGGTTCTTGGCCCGCAGGGTGGTCGAGGCGAAGCGTGCCTCGCAGGCGAGCTGAGCCATCCCGATCGCCTCGCAGGCCGATCGCCACAGGCCGTCGTTGCCGGCCGCCATCGCGAAGTAGCCGTCGCGCGCGCGAAACGCCTGGTACGGTGCGTTACGCGGATGGGCCGAGCCCAGTTTCGCAGGATCGCGCCCGGTCCCGAAGTATTCGCTCGTCTGCAGCGCGCTCACCGCGAGCGAGGCGCCCAGCATGGACACGTCGATGTGCTCCCCGTCGCCGCCCTGCTCCACGCGCCGCAGCAGCGCAGCGATGGAATACGCGGCATAGAGCCCGGCGCAAAAGTCCGCGATGGGCACGCCGCATTTCACCGGCGCGCCGCCCGGCTCGCCAGTCACGCTCATCACGCCGCTCATCGCTTGCAGCGTGAGGTCGAAGCCGCCCTCCTCCGAGCGCGGGCCTTCCTGGCCGAAGGCGGAGATCGAGCAGTAGATGAGGGCAGGCTTCTCGGCGCGAAGACCCGCATAGCCGAGTCCCAGGCGTTGCATCACCCCGGGGCGGTTGTTCTCGACGATGACGTCGGACTCGAGGATGAGTGCTCGTGCCCGCGCGTTGTCGGCGGGGCTTTTCAGGTCGAGCGTCACAGAGCGCTTGTTGCGGTTGAGCGAGGCGAAGTTCTCGCTGTATCCCTGGTTCAGCGGCGGCCACTGGCGCATGGTGTCGCCGCCCTGCGGGTTCTCCACCTTGACCACATCCGCGCCCATGTCGGCGAGCAGCATGCCGCAGTAGGGACCCGCGGCGACGTTGCAAAGCTCGATGACGCGCACTCCATGAAGCGGCAGCATGGATTCCCCTGCTAGAGCGCGGCGAGCGCCTGCTGGTAGGCGCCGGCGGTCTCGGCCGCGCTGGTGACGCCGGTGCCCAAGTCGCGTATCAGGCCGTCCTTCAACCCGTAGACCCATCCGTGCACCGCGAGCTCGTGGCCGCGGTCCCAGGCGTCGCGCACGATCGTCGTCTGGCAGACGTTCATCACCTGCTCGATCACGTTCAGCTCGCACAGGCGGTCGATGCGCTGCGGGCTGTCGGGCATCTGCGACACGCGCTCGCCGTGCTTGGCCTGCACGTCCTGGACGTGCCGCAGCCAGTTGTCGGCGATACCCACGCGCTCGTTCTGCAAGGCGGCCGACACGCCACTGCAGCCGTAATGCCCGCAGACGATCACGTGCTCGACCTTGAGGACATCGACCGCGAACTGCATCACCGACAAGCAATTGAGGTCGCTGTGCACCACCACGTTGGCGACGTTGCGATGCACGAAGAGCTCGCCCGGGGCAAGACCGACGATTTCGTTGGCGGGAACACGGCTGTCGGAGCAGCCGATCCACAGGTAGCGCGGGCGCTGCTGGTGCGACAGGCGCGAGAAGAACTCCGGGTCGTTCGCGCGGATGCGTTCCGACCAAGCGCGGTTATTGTCGAAGAGGTGTGTGAGCGGCCGCGAGGACATTGCCCATCTTACCTTTGCCGCACGATGCCGCAATCTATGCGCATTCGCCCCCGATGAAACCCCTGCCCAGGGTCCGTATCGAACTCTACCCGGCGCGCGGCAATCGAGGCGCGCCCCGCGTACCAGAAGGCGATCGCGGGGCCGGCTGCGTAGCTCTTGTCGGGGGTTGTCCTGTCGGTGGCGCAGGCCGAGCCTCCTAGGCCTTGCAGCCTTCGGGCTTGTAGACCCGCTCCGTCGACGCTGGATATTTCGCGAGCTTTTCGGCGGGACGCCGCGGGCGGGCTACGAGCTCCCCGCCGCAGTTGGGACAATTGCCCTCGAGCGCGCCGCCTACGCAGTCGCGGCAGAAGGTGCACTCGAAGGAGCAGATCATCGCGTCGGTCGAGTCGGGCGGCAGGTCGCGGTTGCAGCACTCACAGTTGGGACGCAGTCTCAGCATGGATGGCTCCCGGTCACTTCTCGATGGCGATGACGCGCGCCTGGTTCTTGCGGGACCGCGCGTGGATCATTTCCGGAAATGCCCTGAACGCGCCAGACGTGAACACGCTGCCCGCAAGAGCACTCTGGAGTAAAGCCTGTGAAATCCGAGCAGGGCACGGAACGCCAGGCCCAACCCTGCCTCGCCGGTCGCCTTGTTCACGAGGGGTACAACGGCCGAGCCAAAGTACAGGCGCGTGGCTTCCGGTGCGCCTTGCGAGCCCGCCCCGACCATCAGCCATGAGCGGGTGCGGCCGTGGATGTCGGACATCAGCAGTTGATCGACGCCTCGTTCCTCAACGTCCCAGGCGGCGAAAGAGTCCCGCTCACCCTTCGCAAGCTGCCTTGCCTGTGCGTCCGAGGACGGCCGCGAAACGAACCACGCCAATAACAATCTCTCGAGCTTGAATACGGCAGTGGTGTAGAAAGCCTCGACATACTCGGCATGAGTGACGGATGCCGATACTTCCGTGATGTAGCAGTCCGTGTACGCGCCACCGCGGGCGTACCTGCCGAGGAGCGCCCCCTCCGGCAGTGCGCAGGATTGGATGCAAGCGAAGCCCGATGTTGGACGTCGCCTCGATGGGAGGGTTAGCCGCCGTGGTTTGCGGGGCATTGACCGCTTCAAGGAAGTGCAAACATGGGCATCGACTCGAAGCACAGCGTCCTTCTGGCGTGACGACTCCCCGGGCCGGCCTCAAAACCGACCCCGCACCGGTCCCGGCGTTGTCCCACTATCAAGCGTGGGGTTGTCCTACCTGCCCAACATTGCTTTCAGAGGAGGATGCAAGTTCACCACCCAAGGAGAGATGCCATGACTGACCCGCGCAACATTGCCCACGACAAGAAGGTGAAACAGGAAAAGAGGCACCACGGCGAAGAGGTTGCGCCCGGTGCCGATAAGACTCCTCAACCGGGAAAGAAGACGCATATGGAGCATCATGCCTCCGACAAGCCAAAGCTGCCGGATGAGGCGGCACCCGTGCCGGCAACCGAGAAGCCCCTGGAGTAGTGCAAAGACACAATGCGCCAGTTTTTCACGTAGACCGTCCGATGCAATGATCAAGGAAATTTGCCGCACGGTGAAATCGAGACTGTCCGCTAGTTTTCCAGCCCGGCCTCGCTGCGCCACCAGGCTACGCCGCCGTCGATATGGATCAGGATGTCGTCGATCACATACGAAAGGTCCGGCGCCTGCAGCCGCAGTCCCGGCTCTTGCAGGCGCGCATTGACGGTTTCCCACTCGTCCCACTGCGCGGGATCGTCGGTTGTGTTGGCCCTGATCAGCTGCAGCTCGCTTTCGAAGAGCGCGCGCACGCCGTCGAACCGGGCCGTTGGGTGGAAGGCACCGCTATACCACGGGAAATCCGCGCCTCCCGGCTGCACGTCTATAGTCCCGAGCACGTCGTCGCCACGAACCAGCTCCAGGCTGCCTGGAATCTCCTGCCTTGCCATCACTGGATCCTTCCTTTCGATCGCCTTCACCTCAGGCCGTCGCCGGCATCAACTCGACGAGCCTCAGCCGCTGCACCTTGCCCGACGGCCCCCGCGGAAGCTCGTCCACGAACCGGATCAACTTCGGGGTCTTGAACTTGCCGAGGTGCTCCACGCAGAAGTCCCTGAGGTCCTCCTCGGTGCAGGAGCGTCCCTCCCTCAGGATCACGCACGCCATGACCTCCTGGCCGTAGTGCTTGTCGGGCACGCCTACCGCGGCCGCATCGAGCACCGCGGGATGGCGCAGCAGCACTTCGTCGATCTCGCGCGGCGCGATGTTCTCACCGCCCTTGATGATCAGCTCCTTGATGCGGCCGGTCACGTAGAAGAAGCCCTCCGCGTCGCGAACACCGATGTCCCCGGAGCGGAGCCAGCCATGCGGGAAGAAGGCGCCCTGCGTGGCGGCTTCGTTCTTGTAGTAGCCAGGCGTCACCTGCGGGCCGCGGATCACGATTTCGCCCGCGGCGCCGTCGGGCACCTCGACGCCGCGCTCGTCCACGATGCGCGCCTCGCAGCCCGAGGGGAGCCCGACGGAGCCGACCTTGCGCCTCTCGGGCTCGTACGGATTCGAGAACGCAGGCGCCACCGTCTCGGTAAGTCCCATGGTCTCTATCAAACCGATGCCGAATTTCTCCTGGAAGGCGAGCAGGTGTTCAGGCGGCAGCGGCGCGGATGCGGAGCGGCAGAAGCGGATCTTCGCAAGTGCCTCGCGTGGCGGCGTCTCGCCCTCCAGCAGGTAGCTCACGATCGTCGGCACCACGTTCACCCAGGTGCACTCGAAGCGCGCCGCCATCTCCCAGAATTTTCCCGTTGAGAATCTGGGCGGCATGGCGAGCGATCCACCGTGGGCGAGGGGCGTGAGCATCGTCACCGCGAACGCGTTGATGTGATAGAGCGGCAACACTGCCGTGGCTCGATCGGTTGGTCCCAGGCGATGCTCGGCGCTGATGATGCGCGCGTTCGCCGTGACGTTCGCGTGGGTGAGCATCACGCCCTTGGGCATGCCGGTGGTGCCGGAGGTGTACATGAGGAGCGCGAGGTCCTCCGGGCCCGGCGGGCGGCGTTGCGGCTCGGCCTGCGTTTCGCCGGGAAGCGAATCCGCGTCGGGATCGACCTCGACCACGGCGATCGGGCGGTCGATCTTCGCCAACAGCGCGCGCACTTTCTCGCCCCACTCGGGGGCGGCGAACACCATCGCGCAGTCGGAATGGTCGAGCACGTAACGCATCTGGTCCGGCGACGAGAGCAGGTTCACCGGATTCACGCAGTAGCCGCCGTACATCGCGCCGAGGAGAATTCGCAGGGTCGCCAGCCCATTCGGCATGACCAGCGAGACGTGCGCTCCCGGGGGGAGACCTTGCCGCTCGATATAGGCCGCGATGCGGCGGCTGGATGCGAGGAGCTGCCCGAAGGTGAGGCCACGGCCGGTCTCGGTGGCGATGAAGTAGGTGGCTTCCGGACGCTGGGCAGCTTGGGATTCGATCAGCGCCGCGACGGTATTGGACTTCATTCAGCTTGGACCCCGGACCATCGCCGCAGCAGCGGCGTCCGGGGTGACATTTCCATTTGCCGCAGCAGCAGCGGCGTCCGGGGTGACATTTCCACTTGCCGCAGCAGCAGCGGCGTCTGCGGTGACATTCCTATTTGCCCCAGCGGCTGAAAAATTGCCCCAGCAGCTCGTCGACCGTAGGCACGTGCTCGGGGATTGGCGAGACCACGCGGGTCACGTTCATGTAGTGGCGCACGTTCATGTTGTCGGAGAAGTTGTTCTTCCCCCACGTGCCGCAGCCCATCGAGAGCGACACCGGCAGCGAGTTGGAGAAGCTGCCGCCATTGGCCACCACGTGGACCTGGTTCACGATCACGCGCGCCACCGGAAGTGCGAGGCCCAGCTCCAGCGCGCGCTCTTCCTTGCGGGTGTGCAGCGAAACCGAATGCCCCGCGCCCTGGAAGGCGTAGATGCGGCGGACCATTTCCGTGGCAGCGGCGAAGTCGGGCACGCGGTAAACGGTCAGCACGGGCGAGAGCTTCTCCCCGGAAAACCGATGATCCGGGCCCGCTTCGGCTTCATCGACCAGCAGGATGCGCGCGGATTTCGCGGCGGGGTCGGCAAGGTGAGCGCGCTCGGCGATGGTGGCGACGGTCTGGCCGATCACCGCGGGCGACAGCTTTCCCTCCGGCCACATGCACGCCTCGAGGCGTTTGCGATCCTCCCCATCGACGCGCACGCAGCCATGACCACCGAGCGCGGCGAGCATCGCCTCCGCGATCGACTCCACCAACACCACGCTGTTCTCCGAGGAGCAGCTGGTGGCGTTGTCGAAGAGCTTCGACTGCACGATCTTGGCCGCGGCGTCCTCGATGTCGGCGGTCTCGTCGATGATCGAGGCGACGTTGCCGGCGCCGACACCGAAAGCCGGCGTGCCGCTCGCGTAGGCCGCGCGCACGTTCGCCTGGGAACCGGTAGCGACTACCAGGTCGCATTGGCGCATCAGCTCCGCGGTCGTCTCCTTGGTGACCGGTGCCGGCAGCATCTGCACCAGGTCCTTCGGCGCGCCGATCCGTTCGAACTGCGCGTGGATGTACCCGATCAGCTTCGCGCACGTGGTCGCGCCCTTGGGCGACGGCGCCACGATCACCGCGTTGCCCGCCTTGAGGCTGTTGATGATCTTGTTGGCGGGCGTGGCGGCGGGATTGGTCGAGGGGGTGATCGCGCAGACGACACCTACGGGCCGCCCGATCTCGATCAAGCCGCGCGCGCGGTCCTCGCTCATCACGCCCACGGTCTTCATGCCCTGCAGGTCGCGAAGGAGGCCGAGCGTCTTGCGGTGGTTCTTCACCACCTTGTGCTCGATGTCGCCAATGCCGGTGTCGCGGACCGCCAGCTCGGCGAGGCTGCGATTGCGGGCGGGCTCGAGGATCGCCCACCCGGCGGCGGCCACCAGCTCGTCGACGCGCGCCTGGTCGTAGCCCTGCGCGACGGTTTGCGCGGCGCGCGCACGCCTCACCAGCCCGGCGACCAGCGCCGCGGGGGGCGCTGCCGGCTCAGGGCGCCGGGGAGTGTCCACCGCGGAATTCCCTGTAGTGCTTGAGTGCCGCGCGGATCACCGGCCACAGCAACCCCGCGATCGCGAGCGCCAGCACCACCCCGCTCACCGGCCGCGTGAAGAAGACTGTCCAGTCGTTGTCGAAGCTCACCATCGTCGTCATGAAATTGCCCTCCGCGAGCGGCCCCAGGATGGCGCCGAGCACCAGCGGCGCGAGCGGGAACCTGAAGCGCTCGAAGAGGAAGCCCAGCAGGCCGAAGATCGCCATCACGTAGAGGTCGGGAAGGCTGTTGCGCTGCGCGAAGGCGCCGACGAAACAGAACACCACCACGAACGCCGAGACGATCGCCTCGGGCGCATCGAGCACCTTGCACAGCGGCTTGATGGCGAAGTAGCCGAGGATGCACTTGCCGATGGTCGCGGCGAACACGGTCGCGAACACCAGGTGGACCAGCTCCGGGCTCTTCACGAACACCTGCGGCCCCGGCTGGATGCCGTGCAGCAGGAAAGCCGCCAGGATGATCGCGGTCGCGCCGCTGCCCGGGATGCCCATCGCGAGCAACGGCACGAAGGCGCCTCCGACCGAGGCGGTGGCCGCGGCCTTGGCCGCGACGATGCCCTCCGGCGCGCCGGTGCCGAGCGCCTTGCCGTTCTTGCCGTACTGGTGCTCGATGCCGTAGGCGACGAAGGAGGAGACTGTCGCGCCCGCACCCGGCACGATGCCGACCAGCATGCCGACGAGGGTGCCGCGGATGAACGTGGCCTTCATGCGAACGATCTCGGCCCATTTCGGGAACGCGGTCTTGAATCGTGCATCGCCCGCCTGGCTCTGGGCGCCGCCCGCGAAGCCGACCGCCATCCGCGTGAGGACCTCGCCAATGCCGTAGGCGCCGACCATCACCAGCAGGAACTCGAGGCCGTCCTGCAGGAAGGGCAGGCCGAAGGCGAAGCGCTCGGCACCGTAGATGCCATCCACACCGACCGTGGCGATGAGTAGTCCCAGGCACAGGCTGATGAGCGAGTTGACGAGCGATGCTCCCGAAAGCGTGACGACGCTCGCCAGCCCGAAGAACACCACCGCGAAGAACTCGGGCGTTGAGAAGCTGAGCGCCAGCCTGGCGATCGGTTGCGTGAGCAGCACCATCACGATCGAGGAGACGATGCCCGCCGCGAACGCTGCGACCAGCGCCCAGCCGAGCGCGAGCGCGGCCTGCCCCTTGCGTGTCATCTCGTATCCGTCCCAGAGGAGCGGCACGTCCATCGGCTCGCCCGGGATGCGGAAGATGATCGAGGTGATCGCGCCCCCGTAGGTGCCGGCCACGTACATCGCCGTGAGCAGGATGAGCGCCGGCCCCACGCCCATCTTGTAGGTGAAGGGCAGCGCCAGCACCACGCCCATCACCAGCGTGAGCCCCGGGAGCACGGCCACCAGCATGCCGAGCGCGAGCCCGATCCACAGCACCATGAAGTTGACCGGCGTGAAGATGCTCGCGAATCCGCCGGCGAGCCCGGAGAGCGCTTCCATCCCTCAGGTCACCCCGATGGCGCGCATCAGTGCGAGCGACAGCGCTCGGAAGGCCCCGTCGCCGAGCGGCAGCGAGATGTAGGCGATGCGCATGAAGACCACCGCCAGCGCGAGGCTGCCCGCGACGCCGATGGCGGCGCAAAGGAGCGGCCGCTGCATGCCTCCGATCCGGGGAAATATTCCCAGGAATAGCGCCGTGGTGAGGAAGAAGCCGGTGTACGGTACCGCGACCACGTAAGCGGCGATGAGCGCGATGCCGCCGAAGAGCATCGGCAGGTTGAGCGGCAGCGCCGCCTCCCGGCCGACGCCGAGCGGGTCGGTCGAGAGCACTCCCGTGGCCGTGAACTGCGACCTCGCCAGCAGCCGCTTCACGATCTCGTAGGCGCAGAGCAGGCCCATGATGACGATCACCGCCTTGGGCCACACCGCCGGGCTGATGCGCCCGCCGGTGTCCACGTCGATGCCCGCCGCCAACCAGTAAAGGACGATCGAGGCGGCCAGCATCACGCCGTGGGGCAGGACCTGGCTCAGCTTCCGCGGCATCGGCGCGTGCTACGACTTCTTCGGCAGGTTCGCCTCGATGAGCGCCAGTTGCTCGGCGATGAACGGCCCCGCCTTGTCCGCCGCGATGTAGCTGTCGGCGAACGCGAGCTCGTCGGAAAGGTATTTCTTGAAGTCGTCGGAGCGCGCGCACTTGTCCATCGCCGCCGCAAGCACCTTCACGTGCTGGGGCTCGGTACCCGCGCGCACCACCACCGAGCGGAACTGGCTGATGGCGAAAGTGACGCCGTACTTGCTCGCGAGCGGGATGTCCTCATAGCCGACCTGGGGCTTCTCGGCGAAGAACACGATCGGCCGCATCTGCTTCGAGTCGAGGAAGCTCCTCACGTCGCCGGCCTGCTCCACCAGCACGTCGGCGTGGCCGCCGAGGATCGACGCATAGCGCTCGCCGGGCTGCGCGAACGGCACCGGGCGGAACTTCGAGCCCTTCTCGTTGAATTTGTTGACGTGCATCTCGTCGGGGCTGCCGAAGCCGGTAATGCCCGCCTTGATGTCGCCCTTCTTCGAGTCGGCGAGGAGGTCGTCGAAGGTCTTCCACTTCGCATCCATCTTCACGAAGAGGCCGGTCGGCTGGCGGATCATCACGCCCAGCGCGATCAGATCCGAGAGCTTGTAGCGGCCCTTGCCCCCCGCGAGCGTGCCGAGCGTGTCGCCGATGAAGAGCGCGATGGAGTGACCGTCGGGCGGCGAGGAAAGCAGCTTCGCCATGCCGGTGTTGCCGGTGGCGCCGGGGACATTGACGACGGGCAACGAGACCTTGAGCTCCGGCTCGAGGATCCTCGCCATGCGGCGCGCGAGCTGGTCGGCGCCGCCGCCGGGGCCCCAGGGCACGATGAAGTCGATCGGATGCGAGGGAAACGCGGCCTGCGCCAGGGCCATGCGCGGCGCGAGCGCCAGGCCCGTTGCTGCGATCAGCAACGAGCGGCGTGTGCTGCAATGCGGATTGCGTTCGTCCATCTCGTTCTCCTCGAAGGGTAAGGCGGTCGGGGCTCCCGTGGCCCTCGCGGCAATCATGCCACGGGCCGGTTCGGTTGACAGCGGGCGGAGGGTCTGCGAGGTTTCGTTTTCCGGATATTTTTTCCCCGCTGGCCGAAAGGATGCGTTCGCGGTGCTGACGCTGACGTCGTTGCAGCTGGCCCTGGTATGCGCGGGCGCAGCCGTGGGCGGCGCGATCTTCGGCGTGATCGGCTTCGCCTACGGGGTGCTGATCTCGCTCTTCATCCATCACGCGTTCGCGGCCCCCGACGTGGTCTTCATCGTGGTCGGCGGCGCGTTCCTGCTCAACCTTTTCTACCTGCCGCGGTTCTGGCGGGAGATCCGCTGGCGCGGCGCATTGCCGTACATGGCCGGCGCGACCCTCGGGCTGCCGATCAGCCTGTGGCTGCTGACGCAGCTCGAAGCCCGGGCAATCCGGTCATTGGTCGCGGGGGTGATCATCGCGTACGGCCTCTTCGCCCTTCGCCAGCAGTCGCGCGCGCCGTTGCGCTTCACGGGAGCCCACGGCAATGTGGTCGACGGGACCGTGGGGCTCGCGGGCGGGCTGATCGGAGGCATCTCCGGCCTCGGTCCGCTCGTTCCCGGCGTGTGGTTCGGGCTTCGCGGCATGGACAAGGTGCAGCAGCGTTCGCTCGCGCAGCCTTTTGGCCTCTACATCCAGGGTTTCATGGTCGCGTGGCTGCTGCTCTCGAGCGCCGTCAGCCGCAGCGCGCTCGAGGGACTGGCGATCGCCACCCCGATCATGCTGGGGACCGCCTATCTCGGGCTCAGGGTGTTCGACCGGCTGAGCACTTCGGTCTTTCAGCGAAGCGTCGTGGTGCTGGCCATCGGCGGCGCGCTCGCGCTGCTTGCGAGGCAGCTGTGAGGCTCGACGCCTGGCTGCTGCACCTGCCGCTCGCGACGCCGTACAAGCTCGCGTTCGGGCCGGTTGAGGCGCTCGATACGGTGGTGGTGCGGATGGTTCGCGACGATGGGCGCGAGGGCTACGGCGAGGCCACACTCCTCACCGGCTATACCGACGAGACCGTCGGCGAGACCTGGGCGAAGGTTGGCGAGATCGCCGGGGCACTGGGTTCGGCTTCGTTCAACCTGGGCGCGACGCTCGATGGATTGGATGCCTCCCATCCTTTTCTCACCACCGCGTTTCGCACCGCGCTGGAGATGGCCGACGGGTCTTTCCTGCTTTCGCTCGAGGCCCCCGCGCGCGTCCCGATCCTCGGATTGCTGCAGGCGGAGAGCGAGGAGCGCTTGCGGGCCGAGGCCGATGCACTGCTCGCGCAGGGGTATCGCACCCTGAAGGTCAAGGTGGGATTCGATGCGGTTCGTGATGCCGCCATGGTGGGGATGGCCCAGCGTGCCGTGGGCGGGCGAGCGCGAATCAGGATCGATGCCAACCAGGGCTATGCGGCGCGCGAGGCGATCGAATTCGTCTCGCGGCTCTCCAACGAGTCGATCGAGCTCTTCGAGCAGCCGTGCGCCGCGGGCGACTGGGACGCGCATGCCCGGGTGGTGCCCATCGCGCGCGATCGCGGCATCGCGCTGATGCTCGACGAGTCCATCTACAGCGAGCGCGAGATCGAGATGGCGAGCGAGCGCCGCGCCGCCGACTTCATCAAGGTGAAGCTGATGAAGTTCCGCAGCCTCGCCCGCCTGGCGGCGGCCATCGCGCTGATCCGAAACCGGGGTCAGACCCCAGTTTTGGGCAACGGCGTCGCCACCGACCTTGGCTGCTGGATGGAGGCCTGCATCGCCGCCCGCCACATCGACAACGCCGGAGAGATGAACGGTTTCCTTAAACCCAGGGAGCGCCTGCTCGCCGATCCCCTCGTCTTTCGCGACGGCTGCATCGAGCTGCCCGCCGGCTGGCGCCCGCGGATCGACGTCTCGACCCTCGAGCGCCTGGCCATCGCCCGGGAAACCGGGGTCAGACCCCAGTTTCCTCAGTTTTCTGCTTCGCACGAAGCCGGGGTCTGACCCCGGTTTTACAATGCTTGGAAAGGAGTCCCATGAGCCCCAGCGTTCGCAATCTCAACCCCGCCGTTGGCGCGGAAATCTCGGGCATCGATGTAGCCAACATCACCGACGCGCAGTTCAAGGTCGTGGAGGCCGCCTGGTACGCGCACTCGGCGCTCCTCATCCGCGGACAGGATCTCGACGATGACGACCTGATTGCTTTCAGCCGCCGCTTCGGGGAGCTCGACATGCCGCCCGTGAATGAGAACGGCAAGACCTTCGTCGCTGACCATCCGGAGATCTATGTGGTCTCGAATGTCATCGGCCCCGACGGCGTCCCCATCGGCAGCTTGGGCGCGGGCGAAGCCCAATGGCACACCGACATGTCGTACCTTCGTGAGCCGCCCGACGCCTCGATGCTTTATGCCCTGGAAGTGCCCGCCGAAGGGGGCGACACCTGGCTTTGCGGCATGGAGGCAGCGCTGCGTGCGCTGCCGCGCGAACTCCTCCATCGCGTGCGCGGCCTGAATATCAAGCACGACGGCACCTACAACTCCGGTGGCTACCTTCGCAAAGGCCTGGAACCGACCGACGACCCGACCCGCTCGGTCGGCACGCCGCACCCGGTCGTCTGCGCTCATCCGGTCACCGGGCGCCCGATTCTCTATCTCGGAAGGCGACGCAACGCCTACATGATCGGACTGCCGCTCGAGGAAAGCGAGCGCCTGCTTGACGAGCTGTGGCGCTACGCGAGCTTGCCCAAGAACTGCTTTGCGCATCGCTGGCGCGTGGGCGACTTGCTGATGTGGGACAACCGCAGCACGATGCACCGGCGCGATCCGTTCGATGCGGAAAACCGCCGCATCATGCATCGAACCCAGATCAAGGGGCGCGAGACACCGCGAGCCTACGACGGCGAAATCCCGGCGCGGGGCATGGCGGCTTGAACAGAAATGGGGGTCTGACCCCGGTTTCGGGGCCGCCGTCCAGACTGTCCTGGATGGACGCGGATGCCGCGCAGCGCGAGTTGCGCCATGAATGGCGGCGTGCCCAGGGGTGTGCCGGTACGCAGAGCGGACCGAATGTCCTCGATATCGTGATCGTCCCGCCGATCGAATAGGGCGCAATAGGCGGCCCGTCGCTCGCGATCGTCCCTTCCCAGCGCCTGGTAAACCGGGTGGGGCACGAGCGAGAGGGAGGGTATGCCGAGCGCGTTGGCCGAGAAGCTCGACCAAGGGTGGTGGGACGGGTCGCCGACCATGCCGGCGCGCAGCGGATTCATTTCGATGTACCGATAGCAGCGTAGGGCGTAGGTCTCCGACTCGACGAGGCAGGACTTGAATCGCCCATCCCAGAGGGTGCCGGTTCGCTGCCTTGTCCGGTTAACGGACTGGACGTACCGCTGCGCCAGGTTCTTCATGAAGCGCGACGCATTACCCGCGACCTGCGGCGTAAGCAGGAGGTGGACATGGTTGGTCATCAGCACGTACGCGTGCACCTCGCAACCATGTGGCCGGGCGAGTTCCGTCATCAAGCCCAGGTACAGGCTGTAATGAGAGTCCTCGAAAAAGCATCGCTGGCGATCGTTGCCTCGCTGCACGATGTGCAAGGGCAAGCCATCGATGCTCAGGCGATGGCGACGGGCCATGGTTCGCTTCTATCCATGTCCGCCTAACGCGGCGGTCCCGAGCACCCGTTGACAACTGGGTCGACAACCGGGGTCTGACCCCGGTTAACGAATCTCCAGAAACCGGGGTCTGACCCCGGTCTGCGGGGTTACCGCCGGTCGCTCGCGATCACCAGGCCGACGATGAGGCCCACGGCGGCGGCCACGCCGATCAGGGTCCAGGGATTCTCGTGCACGTACTCGTCGGTGGCTTTCGCGGCCGCGGTGGTGCGCTCGTAGGCCGCGCCCTGCAGCTCGCGCACGCGGCGCTTGGCCGCGGTGAGGTTTTCTTCCACCGAGGCGCGCAAGGCGCTCGCCTTGTCGCCCGGCACGCTAGCCATGGCGCGCAGCAGCGACTCGGTATCGCTTACCACCTTGTTGAAATCCTCGACCAGCTGGGCCTTGGCGTCGCCAACGTTCGTATTCATGTCCATCTCCTAGGGCAAATGGTGCGCAAAGGGCTTGGACACCCTCAGGCGAGCAGAATTCCGGCCGCCACCGCCATCATGAAAACAAGGGTGAAGCGCCGGAAGCGGGTGTCGTTGAAGCGTGAGAAGAGACGGGTGCCGGAAACCATGCCGAGGTAATACCCCGGCGCAAGGATCGCCGCGAGCCGTAGCTCGCGCGCGCCGAGCACGCCGTTCAGCCACAGCATCGTGATCCCGGCGAGCGAGATCGCGCCAACGAAGTAGGTGAGGTTGGCGCGCGTGGTCTCGATCGGGTCGGGCCCGGCGAGCAGGTAGAGGATCACGGGAGGCCCGCCCATGCTGGTCGCCCCCACCATGGTCCCCGACACCGCGCCCAGGCCGAGGGCCGTCGCCAGGCGCTGCCGTGCGGCATAGCGCCAGCCCCTGAGCAGCAGCAGCGAGAAAACGATCACCACCGCGGCGATCACGCGCCGCATCAGCTGCGGGTCGGCGCTCACCAGGATCCAGGTGCCCAGCGGCACCGTGACGCAGGCCATGGCGATGATCGGGCCGATGACCCGCGGCCGCACCAGATGGCGCAGCTGCACCAGCATCGGCGCCGCCACCACCGATTCCAGCAGCAGCACCACGGGAACTGCCAGCAGCGGCCCCAGTAGCAGCGCCAGCGGCGGCGACATCACCATCGCGCCACCGAAGCCGGTGATGCCGCGGATCACCCCCGCCAGCGCCGCGATGGCGCCGGCAACGAGGAGCCGCTCAGGTGCGAAGGAATCCACCGTCCACGGCAATGGTCTCGCCGGTGATCATCGAGGCGGCGTCGGAAGCGAGAAAGAAGGCGAGGCGCGCCACGTCGGATTTCTCCGGGAAGCGTCCCAGCGGGATGCGCCCCAGCACCTTCGCGCGACGTTCGGTGGTGAGCAGCGCATGGGTCATGTCGGTGTCGACCACCGCCGGCGAGATCGCGTTGACGCGGATGCCGCGCGGCCCAAGCTCGCGTCCCAGTCCCTGGGTCATCGCCACCACCCCCGCCTTGGTGGCGCCGTACCAGACGTTGCCGATCGCCCCGCCGCCCTTCTCCGCCGACACCGAGGCGATGTTCACGATGCAGGCGCCGGCGCGGCCGGCCATCAACGGCAGCGCCGCCTGGATGCAGTTGAAGAGGCCGGTGAGGTTCACCGCCACCAGCCGGTCGAATTCCTCGCCGGGCGTCTCGTCCACGGCGCCGGTGCAAATGACGCCGGCGTTGTTAACCAGGACGTCGAGGCCGCCCTGCTCGGCCTGGATTCGAGCCAGCGCCGTGGCCACCGAGGCGCGATCGGTGACGTCCAGCGGCAGCGACCGGCTTCCGGCGGCGCCCGTGAGGATGTCGCCGCGATAGACGAGCGCCCCGTGCGAGGCGAAATGCTCCGCGATCACCGCGCCGATCCCGCGCGCCGCGCCCGTCACCAGCACCACCCGGTTCTTTTCGCTCATGCCTCGATCTCGAACTCGTCGTGTATCAGGTCGCGGATGCGCCGCTTCATCGCGATGAAGGCCGGGTCCAGCTCGCTCCTCGGCCGCGGCAGGTCGACCCGGATCTCGGCCTTCACCCGCCCCGGCCGCCGCGTGAGCACCACGATCTGGTCCGACAGCAGTATGGCCTCCTCGATGCTGTGGGTGACCAGCACCATGGTCTTCCTCGCCTGCGGGTCCGCACTCGCGAGGATGCGCCCCATCTCCTCCTGCATGCGCGAGCGATTCTGCGCGTCGAGCGCCGCGAACGGCTCGTCCATCAGCAGCACCGCGGGATCGACCGCCAGCGCCCGCGCGATCGACACGCGCTGTTTCATGCCGCCCGAAAGTTGGTGGGGATAGCGCCTTTCGAACCCCTGCAGGCCCACGAGCGCGATGTTGCGCGCCACGATCGCGCCGCGTTCAGCCGCGGCGACCTGTTTCATCTCCAGTCCAAACGCGACGTTGTCCTCGACCGTCATCCAGGGGAAGAGCGCGTAGTCCTGGAAGACGACCGTGCGCTGCCAGGTGGGCGCGCCCACGGGCTGGCCGTCGACCGCGATCGATCCCGCGGAAGGCTGTTCAAAGCCGGCGAGCATCATGAGTAGCGTGGTCTTGCCGCAGCCGCTGTGGCCGAGGATCGAGCAGAACTCGCGGTCCGCGACCTCGAAGCTCACGTCCCTCAAGGCCTCGACGGGATCGTGCCCCGCCTCGGCGAAGGTCTTGCCCAGGTGGGAGATGGCGACGCGGCTCATCGCGTCATCGCCCGCGACCAGGGCAACAGCTTCGCCCCAGCCGCGCGGATCGCGCTGTCGATCGCGAGGCCGACCACGCCGATGGTGGCCATGCCGACGATCACGTAGTCCGTCCTCAGAACCGTGCGCGCGTCGTTGATGAGGAAGCCGAGGCCCGAGTTGGCGCCGACCAGCTCGGCCGCGACCAACGCCATCCATCCCACACCGAGGCCGACGCGAACGCCGGTGATGATCTGCGGCATCGCCGCGCGCAGCACCACGCGCCAGAGGATGCGGCCCTCGCTCGCGCCGAGGCAGCGCGCGGCGCGCACCAGGTTCGGTTCCACACCCTTTACGCCGGCGATGGTGTTGAGCAGGATCGGGAAGAAGCAACCGAGGAAGATGATGAACTGGTTCTGCGTGTCGCCCACTCCGAACCACAGGATCGATAGCGGGATCCACGCGAGCGGCGGCACCGGGCGCAGCACCTCGACCAGCGGGTCGACCTGCTCTTCCACCGCTCGCCACCAACCCATCGCGATGCCCAGCGGGATCGCGCTCGTCGCCCACAGGAACGCGACCGCCTCGCGCTTGATGCTGTCGCGCAAGTGCGTCCAGAGCTCACCCGAGCGCGCGAGCTCCCACGCGGCCTTCACCACGTCCTGGGGCGGCGGCAGCAGTGCGCGTGTGGTCTTGTCGAGCAGGTAGGTGCTAACGGCCCACCACCCCAAAACGATTACCGCCAGCAGGCCGAGGGACCCGACCCCATACAACCGGGGTCTGACCCCCGTTTGCATTTGGGGTCTGACCCCGGTTTTCAAGGGTTATAGGCCTGACCGCCGAACGACCACGCCTTCACCAGGTCGCCCTTCTCCGGAAATGCCTGGGGGTCCTTCATGTTGATCGCGTGCAGGTAGTCCGGGAACGGCGGCTTGGCGGGATCCCCTTTCCATCCGGGGGGAATGAAGGGCGGCTGCTTCGGGATCGCCCAGCCAAGCTTTTCGAAGGTCTTCTTCATGAAGCGCTCGTCCACCGCCGCCACGAAGTCCCTGGCCTTCAGCGGCTGCGTGATGCGCTTCTGCTCGTGGAGCCAGTCGAAGATGGTCTCGTTCACCGAGCCCCAGAACTGCGCGTGCGGGTAGATGTTCGTCGGCTTGTAGAGATTGTTGTACGCACGCACCTGCTGCAGCAGGATCGCCTTGGAGAAGTTCTTGAGGGCCGGATCCTCGGCCATCAGGTCGGCGGCCTTCTCCGGATAGCGGCGCGTCCAGAGCGTGGCCTCGGCGAAGGCGTCGGAGAAAGCTTGCGCCACGTCGGGCGCGTTCTCGACGATCTCGGCGCGCAGGTAGAACTGTCCCTCGTACATGTTGTAGGGGAAGATCGAGTCGATGATGCGGCCGTTCTTGCGCTCGTCCACCATCATCGTCGGCGTCGGATCCCACGAGACCACGCCGTCGATCCCCTTGGGCAGTGCCATCTGCTCGCCCGGCGGCATGTTCTTGAGGATCACGTCCTTGCCCGACTGGATGCCGTTCACCTGCATCGCCATCTGGAAGTAGAACTCGGCCGACGAACCGGTCACCAATCCGATGGTGGCGGGCGGATTGCTACCCTTGAGGTCCTTGATGTTCTTCAGCTTCGAATCCGTGGGCACCACCAGCGCGTGCAGCAGGTTGGGGCTCAGGATCGCGATCGCCTTCACCGGGATGCTCTTGTCGAGGAGAGAGGTGAACGGGAAGTTGCCGCCGTTGCCGGCCTGGAACCGGGCCGAGACGATGGTCTCGTTGATCGCCGGGCCCGAGGGGAACGCCTGGAACCTGGTCTCGATGCCGCGCGCCTTCAACAACCCCTGGCGGTCCATGACGATGTTCACGGTGTTTTGTCCCGACCACGGCGCCTGGTAGGCCACCTGAACGGGCCACCAGCCCTTGTCCTGCAGCCACTTCACCGACTTGTCCGACACCCGCTCGTACGGCGTCGGCCACCCCCATTCGTTGAACTTCTGTTGGGCGAGCGCCGGCATCGCAACGAGCAACGCAGCCACTGCAGCGAGCATCTGCTTGAACATGGTCCCCTCCTGTCGGTTTTACCGCCTGGTCTTCGTGCCGCCATCTTCCGTGAGCGCCCGTCCCAGCTTCACGCTCGCGGCGCGCAAGTCGGGAAGGAAGCGCTTCACGCCCTGTAACGTGTGACGAGCCTGCGCCGCGGAGATCGCGAGCCCCGCGCACACCTGGCCGTCGCGCGGGCCCTCGACCGGCACCGCGATGCACACCACCCCGGACATGAACTCCTGGTTGTCGGTCGAGTACCCCTGCTTGCGCGTGCGCCTCAACTCTTCCTTGAGGCGCCCCGCGTCGGTGATCGTGTTTGCGGTGTAGCGGGTGAGCGCGCCGCTCGCGAGGTGAATGTCGAGCACGTCGTCGGGAAGCTGGGCCAGCAGGAGCTTGCCGATGGCCGAGCAGTGCAACGGCACGCGGCTGCCCGACTCGAAGCGCAAGCCCAGCGGCCATTGCGACTCGACCCGGTCGATGTAGACCACGTGGCCGCCGGTCATCACCCCGAGGTTGCAGGACTCGCCCGTCCTCCTCGCCAGCGCCGCGAGCACCGCATGGCGCGTGCCGGAGCCCGCGGCCGCCTGCAGCACGGCGAGGCCGAGAGTCACGAAGCGGCTCGCCTCGACGATGCGGCGCCGCCCGGGCTCGCGTCCCACGAATCCCAGCTTCTCGAGGATGCCGACGATGCGGTGCGCGGTGGGCTGGGGAAGGTCGAGCGCCGCGGCGATCTCGGCGATCGAGAGCGGGCGCTTGCGGGCGGCGACAACCTCCAGCACGCGCAGGGCCTTGGGGACCGCCCCCCCGGCGTCGTCACGCGTCTTGGTGGCGATCATCACCCTCTCCCAAGGGTGAGGGAGCGAATGTAGGAAACGTTTTCGCGAACGTCGATCATGTCGAAGAAGAGGGAGCGAACGTGGGACACGTTTTCACGAACCTCGATCATGTGCAAAAGTTGATCTCGGTGCCGGCGAAGCGGATGCGCGCGCGCCGGATGTCGCGCTTGTCGTGCAGCCAGCTCACCAGCTCGTAGAGAGGCGTGGTGCTCACGCGGCACTCGGGCACCGGATCCCGCAATGGTGCGAGGAGCTTCTCGTCGTAGAACGCGTTGAGGAGCAGGTCCTCGTCGCTCACCCCGGGCCCCAGCCGCGCACGCAGCTTCGGCAACCAGGGCTCGATGTGCTCGGCGGGGCGCACGGTCACGCGCTCCTCCGGCCGGATGTTCGCGCGCTCGAGAAATTCCGCGGAAGGCTCGGCGGCCAGCCTTCCGTAATAGCCGCACGCGTACTTGCGCACCTCGTCGGGGATCGTCTTGTAGCGCTCGCCCTGCACCACGTTCAGCAGCGACTGCGTGACGATGAACTGCGCGAACGGGCTCACGACGATGGGATAGCCCAGGTCGTGCCGCACGCGCTCCGCCTCCTCCATGATCTCGGGCAGCCGGTGCCCGAGCTTCATCGTTTCCAGCTGGTACTCGAGGTTTGAGATCATGCCGCCCGGCACCTGGTGCTTGTAAAGGGCGGCGTCGTAGCGCGCGACCTCGCCACGCGGCTTGCCATGGCGGATCGTGAGCCACTCGAAATAGCGCGAGGCTTCCGCCATCGCGTCCTCGTCCAGGTTGCTGCGCATTCCGAGCGCGAGTGCGCGCCGATGGATCTCCTGCGTGGTCGGCAGCGAGGCGCCGTTGCCGAGCGGTTCAAGCGCGGTGTAGCCGTATTCGAAGCCGGCCTGCATCGCTATCGTGTACACCGCCGGCGCGAGGCCCGACTGGCAATGGGAATGGAGCTGCAGGGGAATGCCCTTCGCCGCCTTAGCGAGCGCGGGGAAAAGCGTGCGCCCGCGCTCCGGCGTGAGGAGTCCCGTGGGATCCTTCACGCACATGTAGTCGACGCCCAACTTCGCGAGCTCCCTGGCGCGCGCGGCGTAATACGCGTCGGTGTGCACCGGGCTCAGCGTGTACGTCATCCACCCGTTCACCTTCATGCCTGCGGCCTTGCCCGAGCGCACCGACGACTCGATATTGCGGTTGTCGTTCAGCGCGTCGTAGACCGTGAGGACCTTCACGCCGAGGCGCGCGAGGACGTGGGAGTTGAGCTCCACCACGTCATCGGGAAAGAGCTCGAAGGTGTAGAGGCTCTGGCCGCGGGTGAGCGCGTCGACCGGGGTGCCCAATCGTTCGCACAGCATCTGCGTCCGCCGCCAGGGGTTCTCCTGGAGGTAGCGAACGCAGACGTCGAATACCGCCCCTCCGAGGACATTGATCACGTCGTAGCCGATGCGGTCCAGGGTAGACAGGACTGGCGACATCATCGCGCTCGTCATCCGCGTACCCCACAGGCACTGGTGCGCGTCCCTGAGGGTCACGTCCACGAAGCGCATCGTTGGGGACCGACCCCGGTTCACGCCTTTGCCTGGTTTGGGGTCTGACCCCGGTTTCCCGTGTGCCATCACTCCGACCGTATCGCGATCAGCGGTTGCCCGGGCTCCACCGTCTGGGCGTTCTCGACAAACACATGGGTGACGACGCCCTTCGCGCCCGCCGTTACCGAGTTCATCAGCTTCATCACCTCGATAATGCAGACGATATCGTTGGGCTTCACCCTGGCGCCCTCCTTCACGAAGGGCGCGGCGCCGGGCTCCGGGGCGCGGAAGAAGGTGCCGACCATCGGCGAACGCACGACGTGGGTGCCAGCCGGGAGATCGGCGGTCGACACGGCCGCCTGGTTCGCGGCAGGAGAATAGGAAGGCGCGTTCGCGACAGTGGCGGCGGACTCGCGCGCTGCGGGCGCAGGCGAGGGAGCGCTGGGCGGCGGCGGCGCGGCGGGCCCGTTGCTCCGATGGACCTCCACCTCGATGTCCCCCGACCGCAGGCGAAAATCGGTGAAGCGCGAGCCCGACTCGATCAGCCGCACGATCGCGAGGAGATCCTCGTAGGTGGGCGCGCGCGTCTCCGCAGCCGGAACGCTGCTGGCGCTGCGGTGGCCTGCGGCTGCACGGCGTTTCCTGGGCTCGGCGGGTCTTTTCATTTTCCGGAATGGAGAATTCCGTCTGATGGACATGTTTGCACGCGGGGGTACGGTTTGCAATAATGCCCTCATGGCCAAGCCCGTCATCATCACCGTCGCGATTACCGGCGCCGTTCCAAAGAAGAAGGACAATCCCGCCGTCCCGGTCACGCCCCCGCAGCAGATCGAATCCACCCACGAGGCCTTCGAGGCGGGCGCATCGCTGGTGCACATCCACGTGCGCAATCCCGACGAGTCGCCCGGCTCCGACCCGGACAAATACGGCGAGGTGATGGAAGGCGTGCGCAAGCACTGCGCCGGGATGATCGTGCAGTTCTCCACCGGCGGGCGCGGGCGCGACCTGGCGGCGCGCGGCGCGATGCTCCACCTCAAGCCCGACATGGCCTCGCTTGCCACCGGTTCGGTGAATTTCCCCACCAACATCTACGAGAATCCGCCCGACTTCGTGGAGGCGCTCGCGAAGTCGATGCTCGACAACGGCATCAAGCCGGAGGTCGCGGTGTTCGACCTCGCGATGCTCTACAACGCCGCGAACCTGGTGAAGAAAGGGCTGCTGAAAGCCGATGCGCACGTGCAGTTCGTGATGGGGATTCCCAACGCGATGCCGGCGCGGCGCACCATCTTCGATTTTCTCAGCAGCGAGCTCGCCACCGTGTTGCCTCAGGCCACTTGGGTCGCGGCGGGCGTGGGCCGCCATCAATGGGAAGTGAACCAGTGGTGCCTGGAAGCCGGCGGTCACTGCCGAACCGGGCTGGAGGACAACCTGCGCATCGAGCCCGACCGCCTCGCCGCGAGCAACGCCGAACTGGTGAAGAAGATCGCCGACAACTGCCAGCGCTTCGACCGCCGTCCCGCCACCGCCGCCGAGGCGCGCCAGATCCTCGGCCTTCGTGCCGCCTGAAACCGGGGTCAGACCCCGGTTATTTTCCCGAACGCTGAAACCGGGGTCAGACCCCGGTTTTCCCCATGGCTGTTAATTGGGGCCAGTCCCCGGTTCTCGAGGCGATTATCGAGCGCGCCCGGCAGCGTCGTGGGCGGATCGTGCTGCCCGAGACGGGCGACGAGCGGATTGTCGAGGCCGCGCGCCGGCTGAACGAAGAAGGCATCGCGGAGGCGATCCTTCCCGATCCCGCGACCAGCACGCGGCTCGAGGCGTACGCGGCGCTCTATCCCAATCCAGCGGTCGCCCACCGCGCGGCGCGCAAGCCCCTGTTCCATGCGGGCCTGATGGTGAAGGCCGGCGATGCCGACGCGATGCTCGCGGGCGCGGCCCATCCCACTGCGCGGGTGATCGAGGCCGGCATGATGACCATCGGACTCGCCGACGCAATACGCACGCCGTCGAGCTTCTTCCTCATGGTGCTGCACGACCAGGTGCTGGTGTACGCCGATTGCGCGGTGAATCCCGATCCCGATGCGCAGGCGTTGGCGGATATCGCCATCGCATCGGCCGCCAGCTGCCGCGCCCTCCTTCAGGTCGAACCCCGCGTGGCGATGCTCTCCTTCTCGACCAAGGCAAGCGCCACCCACCCGCGCGTGAACAAGGTGTTGCGGGCCTTGGAGCTCGCCCGCGAGCGCGCGCCCGGCCTTGCGATCGACGGCGAGCTCCAAGCCGACGCGGCGCTGGTCGCGCGCGTCGCGGAAAAAAAAGTGCGGGGCCCGAGCGAGGTGGCGGGCCGCGCGAACGTGCTCATCTTCCCGGACCTCGACTCCGGCAACATCGCCTACAAGCTCACGCAGCACCTGGCGCACGCCCAGGCCATAGGCCCGATCCTGCAAGGGTTCGCGAAGCCGGTAGGCGACCTGTCGCGCGGCGCGACCATCGACGACATCGTCGCGACCGCCGCGGTCCTGATGGCCTTGGCCTAGGAAACGAAGGCGGCGCTGCGAGCGGATCGTCGCGCCGGCGGTCTCGAGCCTCGACCGCGAAAGCCGCTAGCGCGCATCGATCGGCGTGTAGTCGCGCGGCGCGGGACCGCTATAGACGGTGAGCGGGCGGATGAGGATGTTGCTCTCCATCTGCTCCATCACCTGCACCGTCCAACCCGGCACCCGCCCCACGGCGAAGATCGGCACGAACAGGTCGTTGGCGATGCCGTTAAGGTAATAGACCACGCCGGCGTAGAAATCGACGTTGACGTTCACGCCGTGGCGGGCATAGGGCTTCATCGCCTCCACCAGCGCCGCGAGGATCTGGTACCACCTGGGCTCTCCCATCTCGCGCGAAAGCTTCTCCACGCCGGCACGCATGTGGCGGGCGCGCGGGTCCTCGGCCTTGTAGACGCGGTGCCCGAAACCCATGATCGCCTCGCGGTTGCCGCGCTTTGCCTTCACGTACTCCGCCGCCCTCGCGGGATCGCCGATTTCCTTCGCCATCCGCATCACGTTCTCCGCGGCCCCGCCGTGCGCCGGCCCCGAGAGCGCCCCGATCGCGGCGACCATCGCCGCGTGCAGGTTGGCCTCGGTGCCCGCCACCACCCGCGCCGTGAACGCCGACGCATTCGATCCGTGCTCCGCGTGCAGGATCATGTCCATGTCCATGAGCTTCGCCGCGTCGGCGCTCGGCTCCCGACCCTTCAGCATGTAGAGGAAGTTCGCGGCATGGCCGAGCGTCTTGCTGGGCGCCACGGGCTCCCGACCGTTGCGGATGTGCTCGTGGGCGGCGACGATCATCGGCACCTGCGAGGTGAGGCGGATGCCCTTGCGCAGGATCGCCTCGCGCGCGTTGTCGGCGACCTCCGGGTCGAAGGCCGCGAGCGCCGAGACCGCGGTGCGCAGCACGTCCATGGGATGGCCCGCCCTCACGATGCGGATCACCTCGTAGATCGCGGCCGGGAGCTCGCGCTCCTGGTTAAGCTGCCCCGTGAGATCGGCCAGTTGTGAGCGCGTGGGCAGCTCGCCCATGAAGAGCAGATGGCAGGTCTCCTCGAAGCTCGAGCGCTCCGCCAGGTCGTGGATCGAATAACCCCGGTAACGCAGCTCCCCCGCCCGCCCGTCGATGTCGCACACCGCCGAGCGGTCGAAATTCACGCCCTTCAGGCCGCGGTGGATCTGCTCCTTTTTCGCTTCCTCTTCCATGCCGCCATGGTAAACCGGCCGCGCACGGTCGGAAAGAAGTTGGGCATATACTGTTCCGGCAAATGAGATTTTTCCATTCGTTTCCAGTGGAGGAGCAAGGGATGAACGACATGACCGGGGCGAGCCGCGCGGTTGTTCGCGGCAAGGTGAAGATGACGCCTTCGGAAGCGATGGTGGAGACGATGGTCGCGCAGGGCGTGACCGATGTCTTCGGCATCGTCGGCTCCGCGTACATGGACGCGCTCGACATCTTTCCCGCCGCCGGCATCCGCTTCATCCCCGTGGCGCACGAGCAGGGCGCGGTCCACATGGCCGACGGTTACGCGCGCGTCTCCGGCCGCCATGGCGTGTGCATCGCGCAGAACGGCCCCGGCGTCACCAACTTCGTGACCGGCGTGGCCGCCGCCTACTGGGCGCATTCACCGGTGGTCGTGATTACCCCGGAGACCGGATCGGTCTCCATCGGCCTGGGCGGCTTCCAGGAAACCGAGCAGCTGCCGATCTTCTCCAAGATCACCAAGTACCAGGGCCACGTGATGAACCAGAAGCGCATGGCGGAGATCACCGCGCGCTGCTTCGACCGCGCGATGCTCGACATGGGCCCCACGCAGTTGAACATCCCGCGCGACTTCTTCTACGGCGACATCGAATGCGAGATCCCGAGGCCGATCCGCATCGGCCTGGGCGCGGGCGACGAGACGGCGCTCGACGAGGCGGCGAAGCTGCTGGCCGCGGCCAAATTCCCGGTGATCCTCTCCGGCGGCGGCGTGATCATGGGCGGGGCGACGAAGGAAGCGGTCGCGCTCGCGGAGCTGCTGCACGCGCCGGTCGCCTGCAGCTACCTGCACAACGACGCCTTCCCCGCCTCGCACCCGCTCTGGGTCGGCCCCCTTGGCTACCAGGGCTCGAAGGCGGCGATGAAGCTGATCTCGAAGGCCGACGTGGTGCTCGCCCTCGGCACCCGCCTGGGCCCTTTCGGCACGCTCCCGCAGTACGGCATGGAGTACTGGCCGAAGGACGCGAAGATCATCCAGGTCGATGCCGACGCGCACATGCTGGGCCTGGTGAAGACGATCTCGGTGGGCATCTGCGGCGACGCGCGTGCCGCGGCAGCTGCGCTCGCCCGGCGCCTGGCGGGCCAGTCCCTCGCCTGCCAGCAGAACAAGGCCGAGCGCGACAGCGCGATCAAGTCCGAGAAAGCCGCCTGGGAAAAGGAGCTCGGGGAGTGGACCCACGAAACCGACGCCTACTCGGTGGAGATCTCGAAGGACAGCGGCCACATGCACCCGCGCCAGATGCTGCGCGCCCTTGAGCGCGCCATGCCCGCGGGTGCCATGGTCTCGACCGACATCGGCAACATCTGCTCGGTGTCGAATTCCTACCTGCGTTTCGACGAGCCCCGCTCGATGCTCGCCGCGATGAGCTTCGGCAACTGCGGCTACGCGTTCCCGGTCGCCTGCGGCGCCAAGCTCGCGCGCCCAGACCGGCCGGCGATCGCCTACGTGGGCGACGGCGCCTTCGGAATCAGCCTGAACGAGCTCCTCACCTGCGCGCGCGAGAAGATCGGCGTGACCGTGGTGGTGTTCAACAACGGCCAGTGGGGGGCCGAGAAGAAGAACCACGTCGACTTCTACTCCCGGCGCTACGTCGGCGTGGAGCTCGAGAATCCCAGCTGGGCGGGGATCGCGAAGTCCTTCGGCTGCGAGGGCGTGGTGGTCGACAAGGTCGGCGACGTGGGCGCCGCGCTGCAGGATTCGGTGAAGCGCCAGGCCGACGGCAAGACGACGCTGATCGAGATGATGGTCACCAAGGAGCTGGGCGATCCGTTCCGCCGCGACGCCCTGTCGAAACCCGTACGGCACCTGGAGAAGTACAAGACGTTCGTCTGATGGGGGACGGACCCGCGTTTCGCCGCCTGAAATGAGGGTCCGTCCCCGGTTTCATAACCCGGAGGAGGAGATAACAATGAGAAGGATCCGCTGGAACATTGCCGGCGCCGCCGTGATGCTCGCGGCCGTGATGCTGGCACCCGCAATATCGCTCGCGCAGAAGACCGTCAAGATCCGCGTGCAGTCGGTGATCCCGACCAGCGCGGATGAAGTCACGATGCTGAAGGAGTTCGCCGCCGACGTGGCGGCCCTCACCAACAACACCGTCACCTTCGAGATCCTGCCGGCCGGGGCGCTGGTCCCCGTGAACGACACGCTCGATGCGGTCGACAAGGGCCTGATCGAGGGCGGCTTCGCGTGGACTCACTACTGGTCGGGCAAGCACCCGGCGGCGACGCTCTTCGGCTCACCCGCGGCGGGCTCGGGCCTCGGCATGGACAATTTCGCCTGGGTCTCGTGGTTCCTGTACGGCGGTGGCTCGCAGCTCTACGACCAGCTGTGGAAGGAGATGAAGGTCAACGTGAAGGGCTTCATCCTGCAGCCGGTGGGCCCCGAGGCGCTCGGCTGGTTCAAGAAGCCGATCAACAGCATGGCCGACTTCCGCAAG
>JBDSRZ010000163.1:0-12181 GCA_039929025.1 Usitatibacter sp.
CACCACTACGTAAAGCCAATCATTCGCGCCGTGGGGCTTGCAGTGGATCGCGTTGCCGAGCTGTCCGCCGCCGGAGTCGTTGCCGGCGCGGGGAACGTCACCCATGTTCTGGTAGGTCGGCACCGAGTACTCGGCGAGCGCCTGGCGGGTGAGGCGCTGGTGGTCGCGGACCTTCACGCGGCAGAGGTTCATCACGCCGTCCATCATCGCGACCTCGACGTACTGGCCCTCGCCGGTTCTGTTGGCCTGGTGCAGGGCGGCCAGCAGCCCGACGGCGAGGTGCAGCCCGGTGCCCGAATCGCCGATCTGCGCCCCGGTGACGAACGGGGGGCCGTCGGGCACGCCGGTGGTGCTCATCGCGCCACCCATGGCCTGCGCCACGTTCTCGTACGCCTTGAAGTCGGAATAGGGGCCGGAGGAGCCGAAGCCCTTGATGGAGCCCACGACGATCCTGGGGTTGATCTCGTGGATCTTCTCCCACGTGAATCCGAGGCGCTCGAGCACGCCGGGACCGAAGTTCTCCATCATGATGTCGCACTTCTTCAGCAGGTCGACGAAGACGGTGCGGCCCTCGGCGCTCTTCATGTTCACGGTGATCGAGCGCTTGTTGCAGTTGAGCATCGTGAAGTAGAGCGAATCGGCGTTCGGCACGTCGCGCAGCTGCCCGCGCGTGGCGTCCCCCTGCGGCGGCTCGAACTTGATCACGTCCGCCCCCATCCACGCGAGCAGCTGCGAGCAGGTCGGCCCCGCCTGCACGTGAGTCATGTCGAGGATTCGTACGTCCTTGAGTGCTTCCATGTCTAGGCCTTCGCTTTTTTTGCTGCTGTGGGATTGAGGCTGGTGATGCGCCCGCTTTCGGTGCCCGCGGTCTCGTCGATGACCGCGTTGATGAGGGTGGGCTTGCGCGACCTTAATGCCTCCTCCATAGCGCGGCGCAGCTCCGCTGGGGTCGTTGCATTCACGCCGACGCCGCCGAAGGCCTCGATGATCTTGTCGTAGCGCGCGCCCTTCACGAACACCGTGGGGGCGGGGTCCCGGCCTGTGGGATCGACGTCCGTGCCGCGGTAGACGCCGTTGTTGTTCATGACGACGATGCACACCGGCAAGTCGTAGCGGCAGATGGTCTCGACCTCCATGCCGGAGAAGCCGAAGGCGCTGTCGCCCTCTACCGCGATCACCTGCTGGCCGGTGACCACGGCCGCGGCAACGCAGTAGCCCATGCCGATGCCCATGATGCCCCAGGTGCCGACATCGATGCGCTTGCGCGGCTTGTACATGTCCACGATGCTGCGGGTGAAGTCGAGCGCGTTGGCGCCCTCGTTCACCAGCATCGCCTCCGGGTTCGCTCTTACGATTTCGCGCACCACGTTGAGCGCGCTGTGGAAGTTCATCGGCGAAGGATCCTTGGCCAGCGTCTCGGCCATCTTCGCGATGTTCTTGTTCTTGCGCTCGGCGATGGCAGCCGTCCATTCGCCCGGCGGCTTCCGCCACCCGGCCCCGATGCCCGCGAGGAGCGCGGAGACGCACGAGCCGATGTCGCCTATCACGGGCGCGTCGATGCGCACGTTGCTGTCGGCCTCCTGGGGCGAGATGTCGACCTGGATGAACTTCTGCCCGCCCCAGGACTTGTGCTCCTTGCCGCCCCAGGTCTTGCCCTTGCCGTGGGACAGGAGCCAATTGAGGCGCGCGCCGATGAGCAGCACCACGTCGGCCTCCGGCAGCACGTAGGAGCGCGCGGCCGAGGCCGATTGCTCGTGGGTATCGGGCAGCAGTCCCTTGGCCATGGACATGGACAAGTACGGGATGCCCGTCTTCTCGACCAGGCTCCTGATGTCGGCGTCGGCCTGCGCATAGGCCGCGCCCTTGCCGAGGACGATGAGCGGCTTCTTCGCGTCCTTCAGCAGGTCGACAGCCCGCTGCACCGCGTCCTGCGCGGGGATCTGGCGCGGCGCGGCGTCGACTACCTTGATGAGGGAGGCCTTGCCCGTCACCGCGTCGATGGATTGCGCGAAGAGCTTGGCGGGGAGGTCGAGGTACACGCCCCCCGGGCGGCCCGACACCGCGGCGCGAATGGCGCGCGCGATGCCCACGCCGATGTCCTCGGCGTGCAGCACGCGGAACGCGGCCTTGGCCATCGTCTTGGCGATCGCGAGCTGGTCCATCTCCTCGTAGTCGCCCTGTTGCAGGTCGACGATCTCGCGCTCCGAAGAGCCGCTGATGAGGATCATCGGGAAGCAGTTGGTGGTGGCGTGGGCGAGCGCGGTGAGGCCGTTGAGGAAGCCCGGCGCGGAGACCGTGAGGCAGATGCCGGGCTTCTGGGTGAGATAGCCCGCGATCGATGCGGCGTAGCCCGCGCTCTGCTCGTGGCGGAATGCGATCATGCGCAGGCCCGCAGCCTGCAGCATGCGCGTAAGGTCGGTGATCGGGATGCCCGGCAGGCCGAAGATGGTGTCGATGCCGTTGAGCTTCAGCGCGTCAATGACGAGGTGGAAGCCGTCGGTCATCTCCTGCGGCGAAGCAGGGGCCATCGCGCCGCTGCCCGCAGGGGGCTGTGCGGCAGGGGCGGTGACGGCGGGATCGGTGACGGTGCCCATGGTTCTGACCTCCGGGGTTGGCGCTGCCGCAACGGATTGGCCGCGCAAGGAAGACGGATCGCGATTACAGGCTACAATCTTATGAAAAGGGCGGAAACGCCCACCTTGATACGGGTCAATTTTCGACCTGCCGCGGCCCCGAT
This sequence comes from Usitatibacter sp., assembly GCA_039929025.1. Taxonomy (GTDB): domain Bacteria; phylum Pseudomonadota; class Gammaproteobacteria; order Burkholderiales; family Usitatibacteraceae; genus Usitatibacter. Next base: position 2,738 of record JBDSRZ010000163.1, read on the forward strand.
GACCCTCCTGGTGAACCATCCGCAGCTCTCGGAAATCCGCGAGCTGCTGCGGAAGAACATCGTCCTTCGCCGGCTGAAGAAGCGTGCCTTCGACGAGCTCGAGGCGCAGCTGGCAGTGGTCGACTATCGCAAGGGCGACGTGCTGCTCTCCCAGGGCGCGCACGACATGGAGCAGTACTTCGTCCTCGACGGGATCCTGAAGCGCGTGGTCGCCAGCCCCGAGGGCAAGGAGATGATCCTGCGCTTCGCCATGGAGGATGACATGGATACGAGCTACGCGGCGTGGAAGCTGCGCACGCCCGCGCCCTACTCGATCCGCTGCGTGACCAATGCCCGCGTGGCCAAGATGCCGCTACCGCTGTGGTGCGAATTCCTCGAGGCGCACCTCGAGCTGAAGGAGGACTTCGAGTACGAGGTCATGCACCTGATGAGCGAGGTCATGGCGCATACCATCACGCTCCACCTCCTCGACGCCCCGGGACGCGTCCACCGGTTCCTGCGCAAGCATCCCGAGCTCGCCGAGCGCGTTCCGAAGAAAGAACTCGCTTCCTACCTCAACCTTTCCGCGGAGACGCTTTCGCGGCTCAAGCACGCGGGCAAGATCTAGTCGCCTCGGCGTCACTCCGTGCGGCTGGACGGACGGCTGTTCTTGCCGCGGACGATGTCGATCCCCTTGGAAATGAGCGGCCAGAAAAGCAGCAGCAGCGCCAGCGCCGTGATGGTGCCCACCAGGGAATTGGAGAAGAAGATCTTCACGTTGCCCTGCGAGAAGAGCATCGACTGGCGGAAGGAATCCTCGGCGCGGTCGCCGAGCACCAGCGCCAGCACCAGCGGCGCCAGCGGGTAGTCGAGCTTCTTGAAGATGTAACCCAGGACGCCGAAGACCAGCATCAGCCAGACGTCGAACATCGAGTTGTGGACGGTGAAGGCGCCGATGGCGCAGATCACCAGGATTACCGGGGCGATGATCGAAAACGGCACCCGCAGGATGGCGGCGAAGAGCGGCACGCAGGTGAGCACCACGATGAGGCCGACGATGTTGCCGAGATACATCGAGGCGATGAGGCCCCAGACGAAGTCGGCCTTCTCGACGAACAGGAGCGGCCCGGGTTGCAGCCCCCAGATGAGGAGCCCGCCGAGGAGTACCGCGGCGGTGGGGGAGCCGGGTACGCCGAGTGTCAGCATCGGCAGCAGGGCCGAGGTGCCCGCGGCATGCGCGGCGGTCTCGGGCGCGACCACGCCTTCCACCATGCCGGTGCCGAACTTCTCGCCATCGCGCGACATGCGCTTGGCGATGCCATAGCTCATGAAACTCGCGGGCGTGGCGCCGCCGGGGACGATGCCCATCATGCAGCCGACGAGCGAACTCCTGAGCGAGGTCTTCCAGTACCTCGGCAGTTCCTTCCACGTGTCGATCACCACCCGCATGTTGAGCTTCGCGTTCGCGCCCTTGAATTCCAGCCCCTCCTCGATGGTGAGCAGGATCTCGCCGATGCCGAAGAGGCCGATCACCGCGATCAGGAAGTCGAAGCCCTTCAGCAGATCGGTGAAGCCGAACGTGAGGCGAAGCTGCCCGGTGACGGTGTCGATGCCGACGGCGGCGAGCGCGAAGCCCATCATCATCGCGGCGATGGTCTTGAAGGGCGAACCCTTGCTCATTCCCACGAAGGCGCAGAAGGTAAGGAGGTATACCGAGAAGAACTCCGGTGGACCGAACTTGAGCGCGAAGCGCGCCACCAGCGGCGACAGGAAAGTGATCAGCAGCACCGCGAACAGCGCGCCCACGAAGGACGACGTGAAGGCGGCGGTGAGCGCCGCGCCGGCGCGACCTTTCTGCGCCAGGGGATAGCCGTCGAAGGTGGTGGCGACGGACCATGGCTCGCCGGGGATGTTGAAGAGGATCGAGGTGATGGCGCCCCCGAAGAGCGCTCCCCAGTAGATGCAGGAGAGCAGGATGATCGCCGAAGTGGCGCCCCCGGGCTGCTGCGCCATCGAGAAAGTGAGCGGCAGCAGGATCGCCACGCCGTTGGCTCCGCCCAGCCCCGGCAGGACGCCGATGATCACGCCGAGGATGATGCCGGCGAACATCAGCATGATGTTGAACCACGTGAGGGCGACGGCGAAGCCGCCGAGGAGCGAGTTGATCTCTTGCATGCGCGCGCTTCCCTAGCTGAACCCGAACAGCGCTTCGATCGGACCCTTGGGCAGGGGCACCTGGAACCAGATCTCGAACATGATGAAGAACACCAGCATCGTGCCGAGCGAGACGCCGACGACGCTCCCCCAGCCGTACTTGCCGAGGTAGCGCATGAAGATCGCGATGAACAGCGCCGAGGCCTCGTAGATGCCGAGCGAGTAGACGGGATTGGCGATCAGCGCCACGTAGATGGCGCACGGGATCATCACCGTGAGCACCATCCTGATCTGCTTGCGGTAGACGAAAGGCTGGCGGCCGGAGGGCCCGGCATTGAGGGCGGTAATCAGGTTCACCACCGCCGAGATGCAGATGATGACGCCGATGTAGAACGGGAAATAGCCCGCCTGCGGGCCATCGGAGGCCCATTCGGAGCCGAGACGGCGGCTTTCCCAGACCACGACCGCGCCAAAGATGAGGAATCCCACGGCGACGATCGTTTCCCACATGCGCACCGAACCGACGGCGCGGTCCTCTAGCCCGTCCTGCATGCAACCCCCGGATGGTTGTCGTTGGGAGGCCCGCGGCGCCAGCCCGCGAGCCCCCGGGGTGCTACTTGCCGGCTGAGAGGAATCCGGCGTCCTTCATGAGGTCGTAGTGCAGCTTCTCGTTCTTGGCCACCCAGTCGGCGTACTCCTTGCCCGTCATCGTGGTCTGGTTGAACGCACCGTCCTCCATGAACTTCTTCCATTCCGGGGTCTGGCGCACCTTTTCCAGCAGGTCGGCGTAGAACTTCTGTTGGTCGGGGGTGGTGCCGCCTGCCATGAAGATGCCGCGCAGCATCAGGTAATCGGTCGGGACGCCGGCCTCCGTGCAGGTGGGGATGTCGCCCCAGGCCATGTCCTTCGTGACCTTCGCCTTGTAGGGCATGCGCTGGTCGTCGAAGACGCAGAGCGGCCGCAGGTTGCCCGCGCGCCATTGCGCCACCGCCTCGATCGGGTTGTTCACCGTCGAGTCGATGTGCTTGCCGACGAGCTGGGTGGCGACCTCCCCGCCGCCCTTGAAGGGGATGTAGGTGAACTTGGCTCCCGCCACCTTCTCCAGGGCCACGGTGATGATCTGGTCCTCCTGCTTGGAGCCGGTGCCGCCCATCTTGAACTTGTTGTTGCCGCCGGCCTTGACCGCCGCGATATAGTCCTTCGCGGTCTTGTACGGCGATTCGCTATTCACCCAGAGGACGAACTGGTCGAGGGCCATCATCCGCACCGGCGTAAGGTCCTTCCAGCTGAATGGCACGCCGGTCGCGAGCGGGGTGGTGAAGAGGTTGGACAGCGTGATGATGATCTTGTGGGGGTCGCCGTTGGAGCCCTTCACGTCGAGGAAGCCCTCGGCACCCGCGCCGCCGCCCTTGTTTACCACCACCATCGACTGCTTCATGAGGTTGTGCTTGGCGACGATCGACTGGATGAGGCGCGCCATCTGGTCGGCGCCGCCGCCGGTGCCGGCGGGCACGATGAACTCCACGTTCTTGGTCGGCTCCCACGCGGCGTAGGCCGGGGTGAGGGTGCCGAGCGCGACTGCGACGAGGGCCGCGAGGCGGCCGGTATTAAGGCGAAGGTTCATTTTGATCTCCTCGAATGGTTATGGGCTGCACCCTCGGGATTTGTGCCGCACGCCCGGACGTGGGCGTGGGGACCCGGTCTCCCTACCGGGCCTGGTCTTTTCGCTCCAGGGCCGCGGAGTCCGTTTCGCGGTGCGCCCCCATGTGCTCGAGATGTTCCGTGGCGGATTTCCCGAGGCTCTTGTGGGCGAAATAGCGGCCCAACAAGACAACGAACGCGGCACCGATGATTGCGATGACATATTTCATCATCGCCGGATACTGGGAAGTGAACGCGGCGATCGCCTGGTCTTCCCAGGCCATCTCCCCGGCGACGAAGCCGAGCAGGCCCGCGCCGATGGTGATGATGATCGGCCAGCGCTCCATCAGCTTCAGCAGCACCGTCGCGCCGAAGATGACGAGCGGGATCGAGATCGCCAGGCCCAGGATCAGCAACGTGGTGCTTCCGCCGGCCGCGGCCGCTACCGCGATCACGTTGTCGAGGCTCATCACCAGGTCGGCGATCAGGATCGTCCTGATGGCGGCGAACAGGTTGTCGCTCGCCTTGATGTCCGGCCCCTCGTCTTCGGGGATGAGGAGCTTCACGCCGATCCAGAGGAGGAGGACCGAACCGATGAGCTTCAGCCACAGCAGATCGAGGAGGGCCACCGCGAAGAGCGTGAGGATCACCCGCATCACGATCGCCGCGGCCGAGCCCCAGATGATCGCCTGCTTCTGCTGGCGCCCCTGGAGCGAGCGTGCCGCGAGCGCGATCACCACCGCATTGTCCCCGGACAGGACGATGTTCACGCCAATGATCTTCAGCAGCGCGGTCCAGAACAGGGGGTCGTCGAAAGTCATGAAATGACGGGACTTCGCGGGTGAGGAGTTTTATAATTTTATCCGCGAAACGTAACCAGCGCCGGGGGAATGGCCTTGACTTGCATCAAGAGGGTCCGGAGCGCATGCCGCCTTTTGCTCGCGGCCACGCTCGCGTTCGCACCCTTGGCGTGCGCCGACGCGCTGGACGATCTCGCCGCCGCGCGCGAGGCCGCTCAGCGCGGCAAACCGAATCAGCTCGATGCCTGGCGGACCCGCAATCGCGGCCACCCGCTCGAGGCGTACGCGACCTTCTGGATGCTTTCCGGCAGCGTCGAGCGTGCGGACCCTGCGCAGGTGCGTGCTTTCCTGGTGCGCTTCGCGGACACCCCGCTGGCGGACCTCCTGCGGCGGGAATGGCTGCGCGTGCTCGGGGCGACCGCGAGCTGGGAGACCTTCCGCGCCGAGTATCCGCGCCTGGTCGCCGACGATGCCGAGCTCGCCTGCTACGCCTTCCAGGAGCGCCTCGCCCGCGCCGACGCCGAAGTCGCAGCAGAGGCGCGTGCGCTGTTCGCCGCCGGCCGCGAGACCCCGGCCGCGTGCGAGCCGGTGTTCCAGGCGCTCGCCGCGGACGGCGTCATCGGAGAGAAGGCGGTTTGGGAGCGCATTCGCAGGCTCCTCGTGGCGGGCCACCTGCGCGAGGCGAAGCGAGCCAACCTGCTGCTCACCCCGCGCCAACGGCTGGACGACAAGCAGCTGGACCGCGCCGCAGCCGACCCCGCCGGATTCCTCGCGCGCGAGAAGGCGACCCACCTCACCCCGGCAGCGCGCGAGCTGGTGATCCTCGCGGTCGCGCGCCTCGCGCGCGCCAAGCCGGGCGAGGCTGCCGAGCGCCTCGCGCAACTCGGGGGGCGGCTCGGGCCCGATGCGACGCAATACGCGTGGGCGCAAGTCGCGTACCAGGGTGCGATGAGTCACCACCCGCGCGCGCTGGAGTGGTATGGGCAGGCCGCCGACGCTCCGCTTTCCGGAATCCAGGCCGCGTGGAGGGTTCGCGCCGCCTTGCGCGCCGGCAACTGGAAAGACACGCTAGCCGCGATCCAGCAGCTGCCACCGGACGAGGCGCGCGATCCGGCGTGGCGTTTCTGGCGCGCACGCGCGCTTGGCTCCCTGGGAGAGCGGGAGGCGAGCCAGGGCCTGCTGCGCGGCCTCGCCTCGGAACGCACCTTCTACGGCATCCTCGCCGCCGAGGAGCTCGGCATCGTCGTGGCTCCTGACTGGACCGGCTGGAGGCCCCAGCCTGCCGATCTTGGCCGAGTCCGCGCCGTGCCCGGCCTCGAGCGCGCGCTCGCCCTTTATCGCATCGGCTACGAGAGCGAAGGCTTGCGCGAGTGGATGTGGGCGATTCGCGGAATGGAGGATCGCGACCTCCTCGCCGCCGCGGAGATGGCGCGCGTGGCCTCGATCCCGGACCGCGCGATCAACACCGCCAACCGCACCCTGCAGCTGCACGACCTCTCGCAGCGCTTCCCGATCCCGCACCGCGAGGCGGTTTCGGCCGCGACCCGTCAATGGGGCCTCGACGAGTCAATGATGTACTCGATCATCCGCCAGGAAAGCCGCTTCATGGCGCACGTGCGCTCGCGTGTGGGCGCCCAGGGCCTGATGCAGCTCATGCCCGCGACCGCGCAGTGGGTCGCGCGCCGGATCCCGGTGCAGCCCTACAAGGTCGAGATGCTGGGGCAGCCCGACGTCAACGTGCAGATGGGCGCCTACTACTTCTCGCGCGTGCTGATGGATCTCGGCCACCCGCTCCTCGCCACCGCCGCCTACAACGCCGGCCCCGGGCGCGCCAGGCGCTGGCGGGACGCGCGCCCTCTCGACGGGGCCATCTACGTGGAGACCATTCCCTTCAACGAAACCCGCGACTACGTGAAGCAGGTATTCACCAACGCGTGGTTCTACGGCCACAGGCTCACCGGGCAGCTCCCGAGCCTCAGGCAGATGGTGGGGACCATTCCCGGACGCGCTGCCGACGGTGCCGATCCCGCCCTCGCCGCAAACATTCCATAGGGATCTCGATGCGCATCGCGAAGATATGCATGATCGGCGGCAGCGGGTTCGTGGGAAGCGCCATCGCCGACCACCTCGCCGAGGCGGGAAAGCGGATTCTCGTGCCCACGCGGAGCCGCCTGACCGCGAGGCGGCTCACGGTATTGCCCACGGTGGAGATCGCCGTGGCGGACGTGCACGATCCCGCGGCGCTCGGGCGCGCCTTCGAGGGAATGGACGCGGTGGTGAACCTCTGCGGCATCCTCCACGAGAGCTCCCGCCAGACCTTCGAGGCCTGCCATGTCGAGCTGCCCCGCAAGGTGGCCGAGGCCGCGCGCGCGCGCGGTGTGCGTCACCTGTTGCACATGAGCGCGCTGGGCGCCTCGCCCGAGGGCCCGAGCGAGTACCTGCGCACCAAGGGGCGCGGGGAAGCCGCGCTGCGCCAGGCGGCGGGGACACTGCCATTCACGATCTTCCGGCCCTCGGCGATCTTCGGGGCAGGTGACCGTTTCCTCAATCTCTTCGCATCGCTCGCGCGATTGCCGCTGCTGCCGCTCGCCGCCGCGGGAGCGCGCTTCCAGCCGGTGTGGGTCGAGGATGTCGCGCGCTGCTTCGTCGCCGCGCTGGGCGATCCGCGCACCTTCGGGCAGGCCTACGAGCTCGCCGGCCCGCGCGTGTACACGCTCGCGGAACTGGTGAGGCTGGCCGCCGACGCCGCCGGCCGCAAAGCGCGCATCGTCGCCCTGCCCGGCGCGGCTGCGACGCTGCAGGCGTTCACGTTCGAGCACCTGCCCGGAAAGCTGATGACGCGCGACAACCTGCGCTCGATGAGCGTCGACAACGTGACCGCGTCGGACTTCCCGGCGATCTTCGGCTTTCGTCCTTCACCGCCGGAAGCGGTGGTGCCTGCATACCTCGCGCCCACCGGCGCCCGCGCGCGCTATTCCGGCTATCGCCATTACGCGGGAAGGTGACCATGGCAGACGTGACGCTCGTCATCGGCAACATGAACTACTCGTCCTGGTCGATGCGGCCGTGGGTGTTGATGAGGCACCTCGGCATCCCGTTCGAGCAGGTGAAGCTGCGCTTCCACTCGCCCGAGTGGGACGCGCAGATCGCGCGCTGGTCGCCCTCGCGGCTGGTGCCGGTACTGCGGCGCGGCGACCAATCGGTGTGGGATTCCCTGGCGATCATGGAAACGCTGCACGAGTGGCATCCCGACCGCGGCGTGTGGCCGAAAAATGCGGTGGCTCGCGCCTTCGCCCGCTGCATCGCGGCCGAGATGCACTCGGGCTTTCGTGACCTGCGCACCAACATGCCAATGAACATCCGCGCCTCCCATCCCGGCAAGGGCATGAATCCCGCGGTGCGCGCGAACGTCGAGCGCATCGAGGCTCTGTGGACCGAGGCGCGTCGGCGCTTCGGTGCCGGCGGCCCGTTCCTCTTCGGCGAGTTTTCCGCGGCCGACGCCATGTATGCGCCGGTGGTGATGCGCTTCAAGACCTACGAGGTCGCGCTGTCGCCGGAGTGCGCGCGGTACTGCGATGCGATGCGCGCCGCGGCGGGCGTACGCGCCTGGATCGGCGAGTCGTCGAAGGAGACGGAGTTCGTCGCCGAGGACGAGCCGTACGCCTCCCCCGTCACCCCGGCCCCGGGCAAAACCCATCCGGGGTGAACTCCGGCCGGAGCCCGATTTGAAGACCTATCGCGTCGGCGGCTCGGTCCGCGACGAGCTGCTGGGCCTACCGGTTTCGGACCACGACCACGTGGTGGTCGGTGCCGACCCCGCGCAGATGCAGCGCCTCGGATACAAGGCGGTCGGCGCGGACTTCCCCGTCTTTCTCCATCCGCAGACGCACGAGGAGTACGCCCTCGCGCGCACGGAGCGCAAGACCGGCCCTGGCTACAAGGGCTTCAGCTTCCACGCCGCCCCCGATGTGACTCTCGAGCAGGACCTGCAGCGGCGCGATCTCACCATCAACGCGATGGCGCGCGGCGAGGACGGCGTACTGGTCGATCCCCATGGGGGCGAGCGCGACCTGCGCGCGGGCATCCTGCGCCATGTGAGCGATGCCTTCGCCGAGGACCCGGTGCGAATCCTGCGCGTGGCGCGGTTCGCGGCCCGCTTCGGCTTCGCGATCGCGCCCGAAACCGGACTGCTCATGCGCCGCATGGTGCAGGCGGGTGAGGCCGATGCGCTGGTGCCCGAGCGCGTCTGGCAGGAGCTCGCGCGCGGGTTGATGGAGAAGTCGCCCGCGCGGATGGTGGTGGTGCTGCGCGAATGCGGGGCGCTCGCGCGAGTGTTGCCCGAGCTGGACGCGTGGTACTCGGACTCGGTCGCGCCGGAACGCTTCGCCTCGCGCCTGGAAGAGGCTGCCGCGCGTGGCTACGCGTTGCCGGTGCGCTACGCCCTCCTCGTCCTCGACCTCGAACCGGCCAGCGCGCAGGCCCTCGGCGAGCGGGTGAATGCGCCAAGCGGCTGCCGCAGCCTCGCCTGCGCGGCCATTCGCGAGCGCGACCTGCTTCAGCACCCGTTCAACGACGCCGAATCGACCCTGTCGCTGCTCGAGCGCTGCGACGCATTCCGCCGCCCGGAACGCCTCGACCGCCTGCTCGAGGCCGCCCATTGCGACGCGCATTCCCATGCGTCGGATTGGTGTGTGCCCCAGCGGGAGCTGCGGCTCGCGCTGGAAGCCGCGAGGAAGGTCGATTCAGGCGCCCTCGCCCGAGAGCATCCCGATGACATCCCCGGGGCCATCCGGCGCGCACGCCTCACCGCGATCGCGGCGCTGCAGCAGCCGACCGGGCACTAACTAATGGGGCGGGCCTGATCGAGCCT
>JBDSRZ010000164.1:0-21097 GCA_039929025.1 Usitatibacter sp.
TCTTGCGGCTCTGCGATATCCAGTAGCCGAGGTAGACGTAGGCGAGGCCGCGGCGGCGCGCTTCCTCGATCTGCCACAGGATGTTGTAGGTGCCGTAGCTCGCCTTCGGCAGCAGCGGATCGAAGAAGGTGTACACCGACGAAAGCCCGTCGGCCAGCTCGTCGACGATCGAGACCATGCGCAGCTCGCCGGCCTCGCGAAACTCGATCAGCCGCGTGGCGACGTTCGACTGCAGCAGGAAGTGGGCGTATTGCTCGCGGCTGTCGTGGTCCATGCCGCCGCCGCGGTGACGCTCGCTCTGGTAGAGCCGGTAGAGCGCGTAGTGCTCGGCGTTGAACTTGAGCTCGCCGTAGCGCGGCTCGAGGGCGCCGTGGCGGGCGAGGGTGCGGCGCTGCGCGCGATCGGTCTCGAATTCCGCCGCCACGACGCGCACCGGCACGCACGCGTGGCAATGATCGCAATAGGGGCGATAGGTGAACGCGCCACTGCGGCGAAAGCCCGCGGAGACCAGCGCGCTGTAGGTATCCGTGTCGATGAGATAGCTGGGCGTGGCGACCTGCGAACGCGCGAGCTTGCCGGGCAGGTAACTGCACGGATAGGGCGCGGTTGCGTAGAACTGCAGGTTCGCGATCGGAAGATCGTTGAGCTTCGCCATTTCCCTCGGACCAGCGCTTGCCGGACTGGAGATATTGTATCGGCGTTTGATCCGCTTAGCGACATGCCGGAAGGGTCCATCGCTCGCCTCGCGGCTCGCTACCGATCGCCTCGCGCACCCGCCGGACGAATTCCTCGCGCGGGATCTCGCGGGCGCCGAGCGAGGCGAGGTGGCCGGTCGCCTGCTGGCAATCGATCAGTCGGTATCCTTCCCGCCGCAACCGTTCCACCAGCCCCGCGAGCGCCACCTTCGAGGCATCGGTCGCGCGCGCGAACATCGACTCGCCGAAGAACATCTTGCCGAGCGCCACGCCGTAGAGCCCACCGAGCAGCTCGCCATCGCGCCACGACTCCACCGAATGCGCGTAGCCCTGCGCGTGCAGTGCGGTGTACGCGTCGATCATTTCGGGAACGATCCAGGTGCCGCCCTGGCCGTCGCGCGGCTGGGCGCATTCCTCCATGACGCGGCGGAACGCCGTGTCGAAGCGCGTCTCGTATGCGCCGCGCGCCAGCGCCTTGCCCAGCGACCGCGATACCTTGAGCTCTTCCGGGAAGAGGACCATGCGCGGATCCGGCGACCACCAGAGGATCGGGTCGCCGTCGGAGAACCACGGGAAGATGCCGTGGCTGTACGCATCGACGATGCGCTCGGGCGACAGATCGCCCCCGGCGCACAGCAAACCATTGGGATTCTTGAGCGCCTTCGCGATCGGGGGGAACGGTGCGTCGCCCTGGAGCCACGGGATCATGTGGTTCCATTCTAGGCGAGCGCAACTTCAGTCGCGGATCCCCTCGAGGTTCTCGCGCGGGACCTTCTTCATGCGCCGGTTTCCCATGGCAGGCCTGCGGCGCGCCAACCCTGGCCGGCCTGGGCGCCTTCGAATCCTTCGAGGATGTTGTAGGCGCGCTGGAAGCCCGCCTGGGTGAGGAGGTGGGCCGCATGGTGCGAGCGCACGCCGCTGCGGCACAACAGCAGCAAGGGCTCGCTGGACGCGAACTTATCCACCACCTCGTCGACGAACGCCTGGTAGTCCTCCTGCCGCCCGTCGCGCGGCCAGACTACCAGCGGCGTGCCTGGAACATGGCCCACCTGCTGGTACTCGGGGACGGTGCGCACGTCGAGGATCTTCGCCGCGCTCGATTGCGCGAGCGCCTGCGCTTCTGCCGGAGTGACCGCGCCCGCATAGGCGAGCCCCATCTGCTTCGCGCGTCCAGCGGCGCGGGCGAAGATGGTTTCGGGCGTCTCGGTCGACTCGTTCGGCATCACCAGTAGTTTTCCACTGCGAGGTGGCCCGGCGCGCCGCGCCCGGAAAGGCGGTAGCCGCGGTCCACGAGGATGTTGCGGGAATCCTCGACCCTCTCCGGGTTGCCGCACAGCATGATGCGCGAACGGTCGTGGTCGAGCTCCAATCCCACATTCTCCTCCAACACGCCGCTCGCCAGCAATTTGGTCACGCGATCGGACAGAGCCCCCGGCACGGGCTCGCGCGTCACGATGCGCACGTAGCGCAGCTTGTGCGCGAACTCCGCATAGTATTCGCTCGCCTCGAACCCCTTGATCAGCTCCACATAGGCGAGCTCCTGCTGGGTACGCACGCTCTGCACCAGCACCAGGTTGTCGTAGGACTCCCAGGTCTCGAAGTCATTCAGGATCGACAGGAACGCGGCGAGGGTCAGCTCAACCGGTGCGACATCGCTCCGTCGTTTCCTGCACCGTGACGCGATCGCGGAATACCTCACCCACGCACATGACCACCGGGCCTTCCGCACGCGGGAGCGCCTTGGCCGCGAGCTCGTCCAAGGTCGTGAAATGACGTTTCTCGGTGGCGAGCGTGGCGCTCTCCACCAGCACCGCCGGGGTGGCGGCGGGCTTGCCGCCGTCGACCAGTGCGCGGGCGATCGCCTGCGGGGCGCCGGCCGCCATGTAGAGCGCGACGGAATCGGCCCCGAGTGCGGCGGGGAGCCATTCGGACGTGGTTTCGTCGCGGCCCACGCGGGGGGTCACGAACGCCACACTGCGCGCGGCGCCGCGGCGCGTGAGCGAGATGCCGAGGGAGGACGCGGCTGCAAGCGCCGCCGTGATTCCGGGCACGACTTCCCATTCGATGCCGGCAGCTTCGAGGGCCTCGAGCTCCTCCTGCGCCCGGCCGAAGATCATCGGGTCGCCGCCTTTCAGGCGCACCACCGCGCCATCGGTGCGCGCCGCCTCGATCAACGCGCGGTTGATGAAGCGCTGCTCGGTGGAGATCCTGCCGTAGCGCTTGCCCACGTCGACCAGCCGCGCGCTCGCCGCGAGTGCGAGCGTGTCGGGATGCACCAGCGCGTCGTGGAAGACAATGTCGGCGGACGCCAGCAGCCGCGCCGCGCGCAGCGTGAGCAGGTCCGGGGCACCGGGGCCGGCGCCGACGATGTGGACCTTAGCCATGGGAGAGCGCCAAAATCATGCCGCCGGCGACGGTCATGCGGTGAGGTCCCCGTCTGCGCGGTGGCGGAAGAGGGAGCGTGCGTCGTCGACCGAGCCCTGGTAGCGCAGGCTGAAGTCGTTCAGGCTCGCCAACGCGGCCTCGGGATCGCGATGCGGCGCGAGGGCGAAGGAATCGAAGCCGCAGCGCTTGAGAAGGAACAGCTGGTCGCGCCCGACGTCACCGATCGCGCGCAGCTCGCCCTTGTAGCCATGGCGCGTGCGCAGCAGGAACGCCGTCGAATAGCCGCGGCCGTCGGCGAATTTCGGGAAGTGCACCGCGACCAGCGCGACGTGCGCGAGATCCGCTGCAATTTGCGCCGGATCGTCGTCGGGGTTGAGCCACACGCCGACCGGCTCGGGGCGCGCGACGAGCTCCGAGCGCTTCTCAAGCCATGCGGCGAGCGGCTCCACCACCGGCCCGGTGGGCAGCGCCGTTTCGTCTTCCCCGGGCAGGCCGGCGTAGCGCCACAGCTCCGGCTCCACACGAGCGTCCTCGCCGGAAATCCGGATCACGCGGTCAGGCAGCATGGGCCAACTCGCGATCGCCGCAATAGACGCGCTCCTTGAAGGGCGCGATGCCAAGGCGGTGGACGGTGTCCACGAAAAGCTCGTCCTCGTGGCGCAGCTCGGTGTAGGTCTCGATCAGGCGAGACACCACGTCGGGCATTTGCGCCGCGGCGAATGAGGGCCCGATCACCTGGCCGAGGGCTGCCTCGCGGCCCTGGCGGCCGCCGATGGAGACCTGGTACCACTCGGAACCGTTCTTGTCGACGCCGAGGATGCCGATGTGGCCGATATGGTGGTGGCCGCACGAATTCATGCAACCGGAGATGTTGAGGTCGAGGCTGCCGATGTCGTGCAGATAGTCGAGGTCGTCGAAGCGGGCCTGGATCGCCTCGGCGATCGGGATCGACTTGGCGTTGGCGAGCGAGCAGAAGTCGCCGCCCGGGCAGCACACGATGTTGGTGAGGAGCCCGATATTGGGCGTGACGAGCCCGTGCTCGCGCGCCTCGCGCCACACCGCCTCGAGGTCGCGGGTGGGGACGTGGCCGAGGATCAGGTTCTGCTCGTGGGAGACGCGCAGCTCGCCGAAGCTGTAGCGCTCGGCGAGCGTGGCCACGAACTCCATCTGCTCCGCGGTGGCGTCGCCGGGCGCAACGCCGGTCTTCTTGAGCGACAGCGACACCGCCGCGTAGCCGGGTTGGCGGTGCGCGTGCACGTTCCTCTGCGCCCAGCGATCGAACGCCGCATTGGAGGACCGCAGCGCGAGGTATCCGGCATCGTCCGCGGCGAACGGTTCGTAAGCAGGCGGCTGGAAATGCGCTGCGACGCGCGCGAGCTCGCCCTCGGGGATGACCGAGGGCGAATCCCTGGTGGCTTCCCATTCGGCCTCGACCAGGTACCTGAACTCCTCGACACCGAGCGCCTTCACCAGGATCTTGATGCGCGCCTTGTAGATGTTGTCGCGGCGCCCGAAGCGGTTGTAGACCCGCAGGATCGCCTCGCAATAGGTGAGCATGTGCCGCCACGGCAGGAACTCGCGGATCACGTGGCCGATGATCGGCGTGCGGCCCATTCCGCCGCCGACGATCACGCGCAATCCCACTTCACCCGAAGCGCCGCGCACCACGTGCAGTCCGATGTCGTGCAGCAGGACGGCGGCGCGATCTTCCACCGAGCCATTCACCGCGATCTTGAACTTGCGTGGCAGGTAGGCGAACTCGGGGTGGAACGTGGACCACTGGCGCAGGATCTCGCAGAGGGCGCGCGGATCTACGATCTCGTCGGCTGCCACGCCGGCGAAATGGTCGGTGGTGATGTTGCGGATGCAGTTGCCGGAAGTCTGGATGGCGTGCATCTCGACTTCGGCAAGTTCGGCGAGGATGTCGGGGACCTCTTCGAGCTTCGGCCAGTTGTACTGGATGTTCTGGCGCGTGGTGAAGTGGCCGTAGCCGCGGTCGTAGCGACGCGCGATGTGCGCGAGCTTGCGCAGCTGCGTCGACGAGAGGAGCCCGTACGGCACCGCGACCCGCAGCATCGGCGCGTGGCGCTGAATGTAGAGACCATTCTGCAGCCGCAGCGGGCGGAACTCGTCCTCGGTCAGCTCCCCGGCGAGAAAGCGGCGGGTCTGGTCGCGGAACTGGGCGACGCGCTCGGCGACGATGACCTGGTCGTGAAGGTTGTAGCGATACATGCTTCACAGGATAGGCCGGCTGCATATTCCTTAAAAATACTTTGTTGTGATATAATAATAACAATTAGTTATATGCTAATATTATGAATATTCAACAGTTTCGCTACGTAGCGGAGGTTGCCAAGCGAGACCTCAACGTTTCGGAGGCTGCCGAGGCGCTGCACACGTCGCAGCCCGGGGTCTCGAAGCAGATCCGCGCGCTCGAGGATGAGTTGGGCGTGGCGATCTTCGTCCGCCAAGGCAAGCGCTTCACCGCGCTCACCGACGCGGGTGTGGAGATCGTCGCGCGGCTGGCGCGTGTCCTGGACGAGGTCGCCAGCCTGAAGGCCGTAGGCGCGGAGTTCGCCGGGCCTTCGCGCGGCCACCTAACAGTGGCGGTCACGCACACCCAGGCGCGCTATGCGCTGCCCTCAGTGGTCACCGCCTTCAAGAAACGCTATCCGGAGGTGAAGCTCAAGCTGCTGCAGGGCAATCCGCGCCAGCTCGCGCGCATGGTCCTCGACGGGGAGGCCGATGTGGCGATCGCGACCGAGGCGCTGGACGAGTTCGAGGAGCTGATCACGTTGCCTTGCTACTCCTGGCGGCACTGCGTCGTAGTTCCCAAGGACCATCCGCTGGCGAAGGGCCCGGCGCTCACCCTCGAGGCGATCGCGGCGCACCCCATCGTCACCTACGATCCGACGTTCGCGGGACGCAACTCCATCGACCGCACCTTCGCCGCGCGCGGGCTCAAGCCCGAAGTGGTGCTCTCCGCTCTCGACTCCGACGTCATCAAGTCTTACGTGAGCCTCGAACTCGGGGTGGGGATCATCTCCTCGCGCGCATTTCGCGAAGGCAAGGAGGAGGGGCTGGTGGCGCTCGACTGCGACCACCTCTTCCCGGTGCAGACCACGCGGCTCGCCTACAAGCGCGGCACCTACCTGCGGGGCTTCACCGTCGAGTTCATCCGGCTATTCGCGCCCAACGTCCGCGGCGAGGACCTCAAGCGACTCGAATCCGTGGCCCGCGAGAACTTCTCCATCTAAACCGGGGACGGACCCCGGTTTCAAATTGCGAGAGGAGGGTACGTCCCCGGTTTCAGCATTTTGCCCACTGGGTGCTGTAGGCCTCGAGCGCCTTCACCACCGTCGTGCCTTCGACCTGCGCCCGGGCGCGAGGCCCCCTCTCGAGCTGCAGGCGGAACTCGAAGCGCCTGAAAAACTCCGCGAACATCTCGCCGCCGAACGTGCCCACCGCCCAGACGTCGCCTGCCTTGTCCTGCTCGAGCATGATGGTGGCGAGGGGCTGCGGCGCGGGCCCCGAGACCACCTTCGCGCCGGCCGCGGGGTCGTAGACACTGCGGTCGGAGCAGCAGGTGATGACCTTGCCCTGGGGCGCCACGGGGCTGGGCTCATTGCGATAGCCGATGAAGCTCACCTGGCGCGTGGGATAGGTGAGCTTGTGGGCGCAGATCGCGGAATAGGCGACCACGTCGCGGCGGCTGCCGATGCCTCCTGCCCACCGATAGGGCTGGCCGGACTCGGTCTTCAGGTCGATGGCCGCGGCGGCGGGGCGATCGAGCCGCAGCAGGAAGCAGGGCGTGGATGAATACGGATAGTCGAATACGTAGTTCGTTCCGACTCTGAGCGCATCGACGCGGACCGGCTGGCCCTTGTCGTCGACGAGCTTCGCGCGCCCGTAGGTACGCGTATTGAGGCCGCTGGGGAAGGCGGGGTCGGCAAGCGAGGCACCGGCGGCCGAGGCGGCGCAAACCCGGACGAAATCGCGTCGTTTCATGACCACGACGATACCAAACTCCGGGGCGGGCTCAAGCTCGCGTCGGAGCCGGAACGCGGAACCAGGCCGCGTACAGCGCCGGCAGGAAGAGGAGGGTGAGAGCGGTGGCCACCACCAGCCCGCCCATGATCGCCACCGCCATCGGGCCATAGAAAGCGCTGCGGGTGAGTGGGATCATCGCCAGCACCGCGGCGGCGGCGGTGAGCATGATGGGGCGGAAGCGGCGCACGGTCGCCTCCACGATCGCATTCGCGGGCTCGGAGCCCTCGCGGATGTCGGTGTCGATCTGGTCCACCAGGATCAATGAGTTGCGCATGATCATCCCGGCGAGCGCGATGGTGCCCAGCATCGCGACGAAGCCGAAGGGCACACTGAAGAGGAGGAGCGCGGCGGCCACGCCGATCAATCCCAGCGGCGCGGTGAGGAGCACCAGCGCCAGGCGCGAGAAGCTCTGCAGCTGCAACATCAGCGCCGTCACCATCACCATGATCATGATCGGCGCCACCACCGCGATCGACTGCTGCCCCTTGGCCGCGTCCTCCACGGCGCCGCCGGTGTCGATGCGGTAGCCCGCTGGCAGGCGCGCGCGAAGCTCGTCCAGCTTCGCGTTCAGCTGCTGGCTCACCACCGGCGCCTGCACCCCGTCCTTCAGGTCGGTGCGAACGGTGATCGCGGGCAACCGGTCGCGGCGCCAGTAGATGCCCTGCTCGAAGCCGTAGGAGAGGTCCACGATCTGCGCCAGCGCAACGGTGCGCCCCCGCCCGATGGGAACCGCAAGGTCCTTCAGCAGGCTCACGTAGGCGCGCTCGTCGCGAGCGCCGCGGATCACCACGTCGATCTGCTTGTCGGCCTCGCGGTAGGCGGTCACCGCGAACCCCGACAGCACCGTGTTCACGTACTGCGAGAGCTCCTGGGTGCTGATGCCAAGCGCGCGCGCGCGGTTCTGATCGAGCGTGAGGCGGATCACCTTGGACGGCTCCTCCCAGTCGAATTGCACGTCGCGCGACCAGGGATTTGCGCGCATCACCGCCGCCACCTCGTTGGCGATGCCGCGGATCACCTGCTTGTCCTCGCCCACGACGCGGAACTGCACCGGGAATCCCACCGGCGGGCCGTTCTCGAGGCGGTTTACGCGGCCGCGCACCTCGATGAAGTCTTCCTCGAAGCGCTTGAGCAGTCGCGCGCGCACGGTCTCGCGGGCCTCATCGCTCTTGGTGTTGATGATGAACTGCCCGAAGTTGGCGTTGACCAGTTGCTGGTCGAACGGGAGGTAGAAGCGCGGGCTGCCGCTGCCCACGTAGCTCACGAAGTTGTCGATGCGGTCGCGCAGCTGCGGATCGGTCATCAGGATCTTTTCGAGCTTCTTCACCTGGGCCTCGGTCGCCGGGAGCGAGGCGCCCTCGGCGAGCCTCAGGTCGACGATCAGTTCGGGGCGGCTAGCCGCGGGGAAGAACTGCTGCTGCACGAAGCGGAAGGCGAAGACCGAGACGAGGAAGAGCGCCCCGGTCGCGGCAACCACCAGCCGGCGATGCGCGACGCACCAGGCGACGAGCTTGCGGAAACGCCTGTAGAAGGGGCGCGAGTAGACCGCGCTCTCGTCGGCGTGCGCCCCGGCTTTCCTGAAGTCGGGAAGCAGCTTGTAGCCGAGGTAGGGCACGAACACCACCGAGACCACCCACGACACCAGCAGGGCGATGGTGGTGACAGCGAAGATCGAGAAGGTGTACTCGCCGGTGGAGGAGCGCGCGAGTCCGATCGGCAGGAAGCCGGCGGCGGTCACGATGGTGCCGGTGAGCATCGGCATCGCGGTGGAGGTGTAGGCGAAGCTCGCGGCCTTCACGCGCTCCCAGCCCTGCTCCATCTTTACCACCATCATTTCCACCGAGATGATGGCATCGTCCACCAGCAGGCCGAGCGCGATGATCAGCGCCCCGAGCGAGATCTTGTGCAGGTCGACGCCGGCGTAGTACATGAAGAAGAAGGTGACGAAGAGGGTGAGCGGAATCGAGAGCGCGACGATGAGCCCGGTGCGTAGCCCCAGCGAGAGGAAGCTCACCACCAGCACGATGCCCACGGCCTCGGCGAGCGAACGGGTGAACTCACCCACCGAGCGCTTCACCGTCGCCGGCTGGTCGTTCACACGGTCGAGCTCGAGCCCCACGGGGAGGTCTTTCTCGACCCGCGCGAGCTCCACGTCGAGCGATCTTCCGAGCGCGATGATGTCGCCGCGGGGCACCATCGACACCGCGATGCCGAGCGCCTCCTTGCCCATGTAGCGCATGCGCGGCTGCGGCGGATCGGCGAAGCCGCGATAGACGCTCGCCACGTCGCCCAGGCGGAAGGTGCGGCCGTTGGCGCGGATCGCGATCGCCTTCACGCTCTCGATCGAGTCGAGCGCCCCGCTCGCGCGTACGTAGATGCGGTCGGTGGGCGTCTCGAAGCTGCCGCTCGCCGCCACCGCGTTTTGCTGCTGCAGCGCCGCGAAGACCACCGCGGGCTCGACGCCGAAGGTGCCCAGCTTGGCGTTGGAGAGCTCGACGTAAATCTTCTCGTCCTGCTCGCCCACCAGCTCTACCTTGGCGACGTCCTTCACGCGCAGCAGTTGGTTGCGGATGCGGTCCGCGGTCTCCTTCAACTGCGCGTACGTGAAGCCGTCCCCGGTGAGCGCATAGATGTTGCCGAAGGTGTCGCCGAACTCGTCGTTGAAGAACGGCCCGACCACGCCCTGGGGCAGGATCGCGCGGATGTCGCCGACTTTTTTTCGAACCTGGTACCAGGTGTCCCTGATCTCGTCGGGGCGGGACGAGTCCTTCACGAACACGAACACCACCGACTCGCCCGGCTTCGAGTAGCTGCGGAGGAAATCGAGCCGCGGAGTCTCCTGGAGCTTTCGTTCGATCTTGTCGGTGAGCTGGCGCTCGACCTCCTCGGCGGAGGCGCCCGGCCAGAGGGTGCGCACCACCATCAGCTTGAAGGAGAAGTCGGGGTCCTCGGCCTGCCCGAGACGGATATACGAGCCCACGCCGACGACGGCGAGCACCACCATGAAATAGAGCACCAGCGCCTGGTGCGCGAGCGCCCATTCGGAGAGGTTGAAACGCCGCAGCATGGGAGTGCCTCAGCGCACCGGCGCCGGCTTCTGCGCCGCCGGTCCGGGAAATGCGGCTTGCGCGAGGCGCACGGTCTGGTCAGGGCGCAGCTTGTGCACGCCCGCGGTCACCACCACGTCCCCCGGGTGAAGCCCCGCCGTGATCGTCACGCCGTCTTCGCGGTACTGGCCGACCACCACCGAGCGCAGCTTCACCTTGCTGGTGGCGGGATCGACGATCCATACCGCGGCGTTGGCGCCGTCCCGCGCGATCGCCGAGAGCGGCAGCAGCACCAGCGTCGGGTCGTCGCCGGAATTCAGCACCACGTTCGCGCTCATGCCGAGCTGCGCCTGCTCGGGCGCGTTGGACGCGGCGATGCGCACGCTGTATGTACGCGTCACGGGATCGGCGCCGCCGGCGATCTCGCGCACGCGCCCGACAAAGGCGTTCGACGCATCGGCCCACACCGAGATCAGCACCGGCTGCCCGACCTTGAAGCGGGCGAGCTGGCTCTCGGGAGCATTGACGAGGACTTCCTTCTCGCCCGAGTGCGCGAGCCTCAACACCGGCTGCCCCGCGGCGACCACCTGGCCGGGTTCAGCCGATACCGAGACCACCACGCCGTCGGCATCGGCGGCGAGCGTCGTGTAGCCCTGCTGGTTGGCCGAGATCGCCGCCTGGGAGCGCGATTGCTCGACCCGCGCCTTGGCGGCGTTGAAGGCGTTCTGTTTGGCGTCGTACGCCGACTGGCTGATGAACTTCTTCGCCAGCAGCTCGGCATGGCGGTCGAGCTCGGAGCTCGCCAGCGCGAAGTCGCCGTCGGCCGCGGTGGCCTGGGCGGCCGCCGCCTGCGCAGCAAGGCGCGCATCCATCGGGTCGAGGCGCGCCAGCACCTGGCCGCGCTTCACGCGCGCGCCGGCGTCGGCGGTACGGGCCACCAGCTTGCCGGCGACGCGGAACCCGAGCTCGGTCTCGTGACGCGCGCGGATCTCACCGGAGTAGACCTCGCGGGTCGAGGCAGCGCCGGGGACCACGGTCTGGGTCAGCACCGGCCGCGGCGCGTCCGCGACGGTTTTCTCGTTGCCGCACGCGGCCAGGAGGACGAGGAGCATCGCGGCAAGGATTGGCTTCATTTCTTTTTCCTCGGGGTCTTTGCCGGCGCCGGCAAGGAAGCGCCGATGGTGCCGCTCCAGAGCGCGCGCAGCGCCTTCTCGATCTCGCGTTCGTAGTCCCGCTTGAGCACCTTCAGCTCCGGCAGGTCCATCGCCTTTCCGAAGCGCTCGTTGGGGTGCAGCAGCTGCCAAAGACCCACGATCAACCCGTAGCTGTGCAGCAGCATCGTGACCCCGCTGCCGGGTACCAGGGGGAAGTGGCGTTCGAGCGCGGTGCCGGCGAGCTGCAGGGTTGCGGCCACTCGCGCCTTGAACGCGAGCGCGGCCTCGGCCGGGATCTCCCGGTCCATGAGGCCGAAGCAGCGGCTCGTGAGCGAGAGGTAGCCCGGTCCGCGGATGAGATAGCGCAGCGTGATCGCGAACACGGTGTCGAAATCGGCCGGCGCGGGCGAGGCGAGGCGCCGCATCAGGCGCGCGAAGAATTCCGCGACATGGCGCTCGTGGAGCGCGAGCAGCATCTCTTCCTTGCTGGGGAAGTAGAGATACACCGTGCCCTTGGCGAGGCGCGCGGCCGCGGCGACCTCCGAGACGCTCGCCATGCGGCCGGGGTGCTTCACGTAGAGCTTCTGCGCCGCGTCGAGGATCGCCTGGCGGCGCTCTTCCTTGTCCTCGCTGCCGATGGCGCGCTGGCCGGTTCGCATGCTGAAATGACCGAGGGTCAGTTAATGCCGGAGCATAAATGACCGCCGGTCAGCTCGTCAAGCCGGCCGCGAACCCGCCGCTAAATGATTCCCTCGAGGAGCTGCACCTCGACCGTGGTTCCGGGCTCGACGTTGCCGGTCGCATCGCCAAGGACGATGAAGCAGTTGGCGTCGCTCATCGACTTGAGGATCCCGGAGCCCTGCTCCCCGGTGGGGCGGACCGAGAGGATGCCGTCGGCGCCCCGGGTGAGCACGCCACGCTGGAACTCGGTGCGTCCCGGCACCTTCTTCAGCCGCGCGCTGCAGGTCGCCTGGAAGGTCGGGACCGGCTCCACCGGATCGGCGCCCGAGAGCTCGAGGAGCGCATCGCGCACGAACTGGTAGAACGTGACCATCACCGACACTGGGTTGCCGGGCAGGCCGAAGAAATGGGCGGCGCCGATCTTGCCGTAGGCGAGCGGGCGCCCGGGCTTCATCGCGATCTTCCAGAAGACCACCTCCCCCAGCTTGCCGAGCATGTCCTTCACGAAATCGGCCTCGCCCACGGAGACGCCACCGCTGGTGATCACGACATCGGCGTTGGCCGCCGCCTGCGCGAATGCGCGCTCGATGAGCGCGGGGTCGTCGCGCACCACGCCCATGTCCAGCGTCTCGCAACCGAGCCGCGTGAGCATGCCGTGCAGGGTGTAACGGTTCGAATCGTAGATCTCGCCCTCGCCGAGGGCCGAGCCCACGCCCCTAAGCTCGTCGCCGGTGGAAAAGTAGGCGACCCGCAGCGGCCGGAACACCGCCACCTCGCCGATGCCGAGGGAAGCGATGAGGCCGAGCTCCGCGGGCCGCACGATGCGCCCGCGGCGCAGTGCCACCGACCCGGCCTTCAGGTCCTCGCCCGCCTGGCGCACGTTCTGGCCGGCCTTCTGGCCCGCTGCGAAGGTGACCGACTTTCCATCGGCCCTCGCCCGTTCCTGCATCACGACCGTATCGGCGCCCTCCGGCACCACGCCGCCCGTCATGATCCGCACGCATTGGCCCCCGCCGACGCGGCCGGGGAAGGGCTTGCCGGCGAACGACGCGCCGATCTCGGCGAGCGTGGCCTCGCCATCGGCCTTCAGGTCCGCGCCGCGCATCGCCCAGCCATCCATCGCCGAGTTGCGGTGCGAGGGCACGTCCACCGGGGAGAGGATGTCCTCGGCGAGCACGCGTCCGAGCGCCGAGCGCAGCGGCACCCGAAGTGTCCCGCGTACCGGCTGCAGGAACTGGTGGATGAAGGCGCGCGCCCTGGCGACCGGCATCGAGTTCGGGTCGTAGTCGTCGGCGCAGGAGGCTTGGGTGATGGTGAGAGCGGTCATGGGGACCTTCAGGCTGGGCGCGGGTCGAGGCTGGAGAGCTCCTCGCGCGTGTTGATGTTGAGGAACGCGGCGGATTCGTCATCGAACGCGACCTCGACCACCTCGAGGCTGCCGTACCATTTGT
The DNA here is from genome assembly GCA_039929025.1 of Usitatibacter sp. Classification (GTDB taxonomy): domain Bacteria; phylum Pseudomonadota; class Gammaproteobacteria; order Burkholderiales; family Usitatibacteraceae; genus Usitatibacter. The sequence goes on from JBDSRZ010000164.1 coordinate 13,464, forward strand.
CGATCTTGCGTTGGCCCGAGGACAGAAAGTCTCGCAGCGATCCGTGCACGTCGCGCTTCATCAGGCTGAATACGGGATGCGCCTGGTCGCCGGTCCTGGCGACCGCGAGGTCGGCGCCTGCTTTTCGCAGCGCATCAGCCAGGCGCACCACGAGATCGGCCGGCAGGAAGGGGGAGTCGCAGGGCACGGTCATCACCAGCGGGTGGGCAGCGTGCGCGAGGCCACGCTCGAAGCCGGCAAGCGGACCGGCGAAGCCCTCGATCTCATCGGCGATCACGCGGTGGCCGAAGCGCGCGTATTCGTCGGGATTGCGATTGGCGTTGATGAGGATCTCGGCGACCTGGGGTGCCAGCCGCTCGACCACGTGCGCCACCATCGGCCTGCCGCGAAACACCTGCAATCCCTTGTCGACCCCGCCCATGCGACTGCCCTGGCCGCCGGCGAGCACCACGCCGGTGATCTCATTCATCGGGCAACACCCATGTCATCCATGGACGAGCTGTGCCTTCACCAGGCGTTCCCCGCCCGTAAACAGCAGGTAATGCTTGTTTACCGCCCGTCCGATCATGGTGATGCCGACCTGGGTCGCGACCTCGTGGCCCATCTTGGTAAGGCCGGAGCGCGACACCAGCACCGGGATCTGCATCTGCGCCGCCTTGATCACCATCTCGGAAGTCAGGCGCCCGGTGGTGTAGAAGATCTTGTCGCGGCCGTCGATGCCCTCCAGCCACATCCATCCGGCGATCGCGTCTACGGCGTTGTGGCGGCCGACGTCCTCGACAAAGGTGAGGATTTTCGAGCCGTGGGCGAGCGCGCAGCCGTGCACCGCCCCGGCCTGCTTGTAGATCGATTCGTGCACGCGCACGGCGTTGAGGAGGTCGAAGAGCGTCTGCTCCGTGAAGCGCATGCGGTCGTCGAGGCGGACGTTCTCGATGTCGGCCATCAAGTCGCCGAATACCGTGCCCTGGCCGCATCCGGTGGTGGCGGTGCGTTTCTCGGTCTTTCTCTCCAGATCCTTGAGGCCGGTATAGGTGGTGACGGCGACCGCATTCACTTCCCAGTCGACCTGGACGGCCTCGATCTCCTCGATCGACTCCACCAGCCGCTGGTTGCGCAGGAACCCGATGGCGAGCGCCTCCGGTGCGGCGCCGAGCGTCATCAGCGTGACCAGTTCCTTCTTGTCGACGTACAGGGTGAGGGGATGCTCGCCCGCGATCGGTGTGGGGACGACGTTGCCGGTCTCGTCGCGCGCCTCCACGGTGTAGGTGGCGGGACGCGCGTTGTGCGTGAGGATCGGGCGGTACCCCATCGTGCTCAGCCGCCGATGAAGGACATTTCGACCTTGCGGCTGCGAGCGGTCTCGGCGGAGCGGACCTCGGAGTAGCGGTCGTCGCGGTGCTGCCAGATCGCCGCCACGGAATCGGCGATCGCCTCATCCTCGCGGCCCGCGCGCAGAAGGCCCTTGATGTCGTAGCCGCGCTGGGCGAAGAGGCACGTATAGAGTTGGCCGTCGGTCGACAGGCGCGCCCGCGTGCAGGTGGAGCAGAAGGCCTCGGTCACCGAGGAGATCACTCCGATCTCGCCCGCGCCGTCGAGGTAGCGCCAGCGCTCGGCCACCTCGCCGGAATAGTTGGGTTCGGCGGGTTCGATCGGAAAGTGCTCGGCGATGCGGCGCACCACCTCGGCCGAGGGGACCACGTCGTCCAGGCGCCAGCCGTTGGTGGAGCCCACGTCCATGAATTCGATGTAGCGCACGACATGGCCGGTGCCGCGAAAGTGCCGCGCCATGTCGACCACGTGGTGGTCGTTCACGCCGCGCTTCACCACCATGTTCACCTTGATCGGCGCCAGGCCCGCGGCGGCCGCGGCCTCGATGCCTGCGAGCACGCGCGCCACCGGGAAATCGGCGTCGTTCATGCGGCGGAAGGTCGCGTCGTCGAGGCAATCCAGGCTCACCGTCACCCGGTCCAGGCCCGCGGCCTTGAGCGCGGCGGCGTGCGCGGCGAGGGCGGAGCCGTTGGTGGTGAGGGTGAGGTCCACGTCGGGCAACGCCTCGCGCAGCATCGCGACCAGCCGGTCGATGCCGCGCCGCAGCAGCGGCTCGCCGCCCGTCAAGCGGATCTTCTCGGTGCCCAGGCCGCGGAAGATGCGCGCCGCGCGCACGATCTCCTCGAAGGTGAGGATCTCGGCATGCGGAAGGAATTCGTAGCCGGCGTCGAACACTTCCCGCGGCATGCAGTAAGTGCAGCGGAAGTTGCAGCGGTCGGTGACCGAGACGCGCAAGTCGCGCAGCGCCCGGCCGCGAGTGTCGGCGAGTGCCCCGGGCAAGCGCAATGCCGCCGGAAAGGGCAACGCGCTCCTCTGGTCTTTCACCTCGATGACGGTGCGGGCCATGGATTGAATTGTATAGTGTTGGCATGCTCGAAAGACCCACACAGAAGCTCTCGGTGATCCTGCAGCGTGAGGCGGTAGACAGCCGCTGGGAAACCCATCGCTGGAGCCTCGTCGGCGTCGTTCCCGACGCAGGTGGCGAGGTACGGACCATCGTTCGCGACGCCGACGTGCTGCAACGGATCCATCCGGGCTTCGACGTGATCCTCTACCGCGACGAGGCCGAAGGCTACTTCCTCAATGTTTCCAGTGAGTCGCCGAGCGCTTTCGTTAGCCTGCGCCTCGCCGAAGCCACGGGCGAGCCCTATCCGTTCCAGGTGACGCTCTCCTATAACGAGGCGGCCCGCTGGATGGACTCGTCCGAGCGCGTGGAACGCGCCGTGGTGTGGCCGGATCTGGCCGCGTGGCTGGGGGAATGGGTCGAGGCGAACTACCGTCCGGAGCCGAAGAAGCGCCGCAAGCCCCGTTCCTTCGAAGGCAAGGAAGGCGTGCTGCGCAAGGAAGGCCAATGAGCGACGACTTCCTGTCGCGCTGGTCGCGCCTGAAGCGCGCGAAGGCAGCGGCGCCGGCGGTGAACGCGAACCCGGCCCCAGTTGGGAAAGCGGATGTGGACTCCGCGGGAACGACTCCAGCAGCCATCGCCGCGGAAGGCGCCGCCGTTCCCCAGCAGCCCCAACCCCTGCCGCCGGTGGAATCCTTGAGCTTCGAGTCGGACTTCACCGCGTTCATGCGACCGGAGGTTGGCGAGGTGTTGAAGCGCCAGGCCCTGAAGACGCTCTTCCGCGACCCGCGCTTCAACGTGATGGACGGGCTGGACGTCTATATCGACGACTTTTCCAAGGCCGACCCGCTGCCGGAAGGCTGGCTGGAGAAGATGACCCAGATGGCACGGCTGGGGGATTACCAGCCGCCCCCGGAAGAAGCGCCCGCGGCGACCGACGCGACCGCCGAGGAGGCGCAAAAAGAACCACAGAATGAGGCCCTTGCAACACCGGAGCAGCCCGCGCCATCCGATACTTTGGAAGCGCCAGGAGTGGCACCGCGGGTGATCGAATCGCCGCCGGCCAAATAGGAATCTGGCTGCTCAGTCGGTGTAAGATGCTTTGAAATGAGGCGTGAAAAGCGCCCACCTCGGGAGGGCCGGGGCCAACAAACGAGAGGAGCGCTTTTCGGCATTCGTACCGGATGACGGAAAGTTCGACCGCATGAACGTAGGGCTAGAAGCGCCTGAATCCGCGATCGGGGTCGGCCGCGCCACCGGCGAAGATCCCCGGCATGACCCGTTTACGCTCGAAAGCTGGGGCTGGTCTTCCGATCCCGAAGGATGCCTCCCCAAGGTCACCGCCCTCGCATCCCTCGTGAACCTCGCGCCGCCCGATCCCGTGGCGAGCGTTTCCTACCGGTCGCGCGGCAACCTGCTCATCGTCGCCGGTGAATCGCCGGACCGCGCCCATCGCGCCGCCGCGAGCCTGGCCGGCGACTTGCACGTCACCGTCCTCGAGCTCGGCACCCGGCGCGAGTCCACCGGCCACACGGCCTGGAGCGGCGGGATCGGGTCGGTCGCGGGATTCCTCGGCGACTTCGCGGTGGCCATCACCGGCCTCGTGACCGACGCAGGCCCCGCGAAGTCGGCTTCGACTCCCGCCAAGTTCGACCTGGTGCTCGATTTCTCGGACGACCCGCTCTTCGCGATGCGCCAGCCGCCGCAGGGCTACTTTCACGCGCCCGCCGACGACCAGGCGCTCGCCTCGGTCGTGGAGCAGTTGCGCGACTGCGTCGGCGAGTTCGAGAAGCCGCGCTATTTCGCCTACCGCGAGAACATCTGCGCCCACAGCCGTTCGGAAGTCACCGGCTGCAACGCCTGCATCGAGATCTGCTCGACCGAGGCAATCTCCTCCGACGGCGACAAGGTCAAGGTCGACCCGCACCTGTGCATGGGGTGCGGCGCCTGCTCGACCGTCTGTCCCTCCGGCGCGATGGTCTACCAATATCCGCGCGTCGCCGATCGCGGTGCGCAGCTGAAGCAGCTGCTGGCGAGCTATCGCCATGCGGGGGGCTCCGACGCCTGCATCGTGTTGCACAACGGCACCGATGGCCGCGAGCTCCTGGCGCTCGCCGCAGCGGGAAGGATGGGCCTGCCGTCGCGCGCCCTGCCGCTCGAGAGCTGGCACGTGGCTTCGACCGGCCTGGACCTGCTGATGCCCGCGATCGCTTTCGGGGCGAGCCAGGTCGTGGTCCTCTGCGCCGGGTCCGAAGACGCGCAATACGTCGCCGCCCTTCGCAAGCAGATGGCGATCGGCGAGGCGATCTTTGCGGCGCTGGGCTACGAGGGCACGCATTTCACCGTGCTCGAGGCTCGCTCCCCGCAGGCGCTGCAGTCGGGATTCCAGGGCCTCGCGCCCGCTGCGATTCCCACAGCGCCGGCTACTTTCCTCCTTGGCAACGACAAGCGCACCTCGATCGAGTTCGCGGTCGAGCACCTGGCGAAGCACGCGCCGCGCAAGGTCGATTCGATCGCGCTTCCGGCCGGCAGCCCGTTCGGCGAGATCCGCGTCGACCAGGGCAAGTGCACGATGTGCATGGCCTGCGTCGGTTCCTGTCCGGAATCGGCGTTGATGGACGGCGTCGACGTGCCGCTGCTCAAGTTCCTCGAGCGCAACTGCGTCCAGTGCGGCCTGTGCGAGAACACCTGCCCCGAGGGCGCGATCACGCTGTCCCCGCGTTTGCTGCTCACGCCCGCCGTGCGCGAGGCGCGGGTGCTGAACGAGACCCAGCCTTTCCATTGCGTGAGCTGCAACAAGCCTTTCGGCACCACGCTGATGGTCGACGCGATGATGGGCCGCCTCGCCGGCCATTCGATGTTCGCGGGCGGGGCGGCGCTGCGCCGCCTGCAGATGTGCGCGGACTGCCGCGTGGTCGACATGATGAAGTCCAAGGACGAGGTGTCGGTGCTGCGCCTAGGAGCGGATTCATGAGCGCGGTCGCCACGCCGGTCGCGATGCGCCGCGCGGCAGCGCCGGAGGACTCGGCGCGCGCCGACTTTTATGCATTGCTCGCGCGCCTTTGCGCCGACGCCCCCGACAGGGCGCTGCTCGCGGCGCTGTCGGCCGCGGCGCCGCTGCCCGCGGATGGCGATCCGGCGCTGGGCGAGGCGTGGCGCAACCTCGTCGACGCCTCGTCGGTGATGGATCCCGACGCCGCCCGCGAGGAATACGAGGCGCTCTTCTGCGGCATGGGAAAGGCGGCGGTGTCGATCTATTCGGGCTTTTATTCCGGCGCGCCTTCCATTGACCATCCGAGGGTGCGGCTGCAGGCCGACCTTGCTTCTTTCGGGCTTGCCCGACGCGGCGAGATCACCGAGCCCGAGGATCACTTCGCGGGCCTGTTCGAGGTGATGCGCGTGCTGGCCGCCGGCGGCGCGGGACGGGAACCCGCTGCCCTCGCCGACCAGAAGCGCTTCTTCCATTCCCACCTCGATGCCTCCGCGAGGAAGTTCTTTGCCGCGCTGGGAACCTCGCCCAAAGCCAATTACTATCGCAACGTCGCCGCGCTGGGCGTGGCCGTCGTCGCACTCGAATCCACTTCGTTCCAGCTCGATTGACGCAGATCTTCGCAAAAGGAGGCTCACGATGAAAACCACCAGGTCGACGAACCGCCGCAATTTCCTTCTGGCCGCGGGGCTGGGCGGCGCCGGAGTTGCCGGAGCGCTCGTGGCGGGGGGCAGGAAGTCCGCCGCGAAGGCCGGGCTCGCCGATGCCGCGAGCCAGCCCTCCGGCTATCACGCCTCCGAGCACATCCTGAAGTACTACAAGACCGCAAAAGTCTGAGGAGCCCGCCATGCTGCTCACGCGCAAATCCGAAGCCCCCGCGCAGCCGATCAACCCCCTCGCGCGCGCCGTCTCGTCGCTCGCGGGGAAGACCGTCGACCGCCGCACTTTCCTAAAGGGCACCGGCCTCACCGCCGGCGCCGCCGCCTTCGCGAGCCAGCTGCCGCTCGCGATGATCGGCGAGGCGCAGGCGCAGGCAAAGACCGGCAAGACGGAGGTGAAGCGCACCGTCTGCACGCACTGCTCGGTCGGATGCGCCATCGACGCCGTCGTCACCGACGGGGTGTGGGTGCGCCACGAGCCGGTGTTCGACTCGCCGATAAACCTGGGCGCGCACTGCGCCAAGGGCGCGAGCATCCGCGAGCACGGCATGACCGAGCACTCGCACCGCCTCAAGTATCCGATGAAGCTGGTGGGCGGCAAGTACAAGCGGATCACCTGGGAACAGGCGATCAACGAGATCGGCGACAAGCTGCTCGCGATCCGCAAGGAAAGCGGCCCCGACGCGGTCTTCTGGGTCGGCTCGTCCAAGCACAACAACGAGCAGTCGCAAATGTTCCGCAAGTTCGTCTCCATGTTCGGCACCAACAACATGGACCACCAGGCGCGCATCTGCCACTCGACCACGGTCGCAGGGGTGGCGAACACCTGGGGCTACGGGGCGATGACCAACTCGTACAACGACCTGCAGAATTCCAAGTGCATGTTCTTCATCGGCTCCAACGCCGCCGAAGCGCACCCGGTGTCGATGCTGCACGCGCTCCACGCCAAGGAAACCGGCGCCAAGATGATCGTGGCCGACCCGCGCTTCACACGCACCGCCGCCAAGGCCGACCAGTACATCCGCTTCCGCTCCGGCAGCGACGTGGCCCTCATCTTCGGCATGCTGTACCACATCTTCAAGAGCGGCTGGGAGGACACCCAGTACATCAACGACCGCGTCTACGGCATGGACAAGGTGCGCGAGGACGTGATGAAGAAGTGGACCCCGGACAAGGTGACCGAGGTCACGGGCGTCTCCGAGGCCGACGTCTACATCGCCGCCGAGACCATGGCGAAGAACCGCCCGTCGACGATCATCTGGTGCATGGGGCAGACCCAGCACACGATTGGCAACGCCTTCGTGCGCGCCTCCTGCATCCTGCAGCTGGCACTCGGCAACATCGGCGTCTCCGGCGGCGGCGCCAACATCTATCGCGGCCACGACAACGTGCAGGGCGCGACCGACGTTGGCCCCAACCCGGATTCGCTTCCGGGCTACTACGGCATCGCCGAGGGCGCCTGGAAGCACTGGTGCAAGGTCTGGGGCGTCGACTACGAATGGATGAAGTCGCGCTTCGCCTCCAAGGCGATGATGGAGAAGTCCGGCATGACGGTGTCGCGCTGGATCGACGGCGTGCTCGAGAAGAACGAGCT
>JBDSRZ010000165.1:0-16034 GCA_039929025.1 Usitatibacter sp.
CGCCACGCCGCAATAGCCGCCGTGGGAGCCGCGCCCGTCGGTCGCGGGGCTCATGGTCATGCGCTCCAGGTCCACGCCCATGATCGAGCTGATGGTGTTGATGAGCGACACCGCATCCGCCCCCCCCGTCCTCGCCGCGCGCGCCGGGAAGCGGATATCGGTGATGTTGGGCGTGAGCTTCACGATCACCGGCAGCTTGGTGTGCTGCTTGCACCAGCCCGCGACCATCTCGATGTATTCGGGGACTTGCCCCACGGCCGATCCCATGCCGCGCTCGCTCATGCCGTGCGGGCAACCGAAGTTGAGCTCCACGCCGTCGCATCCCGTGTCCTCGACCTTGGCGAGGATCTCGCTCCAGTCCTTCTCGGTGCACGGCACCATCAGCGAGGCGACCACCGCGCGATCCGGCCAGCGGCGCTTCACCTCGCGCATCTCGTCGAGGTTCACCTTGAGCGGTCGGTCGGAGATGAGCTCGATGTTGTTGAAGCCGATCACGCGCCGGTCCTGCGACAGCAGCGCCGCGTAGCGCGGCCCGTTCACGTTCACGATCGGCGGATCCTCGCCCACCGTCTTCCACACCACCCCGCCCCAGCCCGCCTCGAAGGCGCGCTCCACGTTGTAGGCCTTGTCGGTCGGCGGCGCGGAGGCGAGCCAGAAAGGATTCGGGCTCGCGATGCCGACAAAGCTCGCGGTGAGGTCAGCCATCCCGGGTCTCCTGCGCCTTGCCTCGTTCCGGACACGGCTGCGGGGCCGCGCCCGGCCCGCGCAGGACCCGGTCCACCGCGAGGGCCGCGCGCTTGCCGTGCTCGACCGCCTCGACGGTGAGGTCACGCCCCCCGTAGGTGCAATCGCCGCCCGCCCAGACGCGGGCGTGCGAGGTGCGGCCTTCCTCGTCGGTGACGATGCGCCCGGCCTTCAGCGCGATCGCGCGGCCCGCGGGCGCGGCCTCGAAGGTCTGGCCGATGGCCTTGAACACCATGTCGGCTGCGAGCGTGAAGCTCTCCCCGGTTTCCATCAGCCTGCCGCCCTCGGCGCGCGTGCAGGCGAACCGCATCCCGCGAAGCTGCCCGCCCTCCGCCAGCACTTCCTTCGGAGCCGCCCAATGCCTGATGGTCACGCCGCTCCTCTTCGCCCAGTCCTGCTCGTAACCCGAGGCGCTCATCGCCTCCTCGCCGCGGCGATAGACAATGGTCACTTCCTCGGCGCCCAGCTTCTTCGACTGCACCGCGGCATCCACGGCCGTCATCCCGCCGCCGATCACGACGACCCTGCGGCCGATCGGAACCTGGGAGAAATCGCGTGCCTGGCGAAGCTCCGCGATGAAGCGCACCGCATCGCGCAGGCCGGCGGCCTGCGGCTCGGCCACACCCAGGGCGTTCACCCCCGCCAGGCCCATCCCGAGGAACACCGCGTCGAAATCGCGCAGGAGGTCGTCGAGCACGATGTCGCGGCCGAGCGCCCGGTTGCTGCGCACCTCGATGCCGCCGATGGACAGCAGCCACTCGATCTCGTGTTGAGCGAAGCCGTCGACGGCCTTGTAGGTCGCCAGGCCGTACTCGTTCAGACCCCCCGGCTTGGGATTGGCGTCGAAAATCACCACGTCGTGCCCCAGCATCGCGAGCCGATGCGCGAAGGCGAGGCCCGCGGGCCCGGCGCCGACCGCCGCGGCCCGCCGGCCGCTTGCCTTCGCGCGAGTGAATATCGGCGCTCCCGGCCGTGCGAAATACGCGTCGGTGGCGTAGCGCTGCAGCAGTCCGATCTCGACCGGCTTGTCCTCGCTGGTGTTGCGCACGCACGTCTGCTCGCACAGCACCTCGGTGGGGCACACGCGGGCGCACATCCCGCCGAGGATGTTCTGCTCGAGGATCGCCCTGGCGGCGCCGCGCAGGTTGTCCTGGGCGATGCGCTGGATGAAAGTGGGCACGTCGATGCCGGTGGGACACGCCTTGATGCACGGCGCGTCGTAGCAGTAGTAGCAGCGGTCGGCCTCGATCAGTGCCTGCGCGCGATCGAGCGGCGCGTGCGAGTCGCCGAAGTTGGCCGCGTATTCCTGCGCGCTCAGCCGGCCGGCGCGGATACCGTCTCCGTGGTCGCTCATTCCCCATTCCCCTGCTGGAAGACGTGGCGTATCGCGCGGCGCATCCCCTCACCCATCTGCGCGAGCTCGTCCGGCGTCGAGATGAACGGCGGGCCCACGGCGATCGCGTCGCCGGCGAGGCGCAGCAGCAATCCCTCCTCGAGGCCGCGCTCGAAAACCCTCATGCCGCGCAGGCCCGGCTTGCCGGGAATCGGATCGAGATCCACCGCTGCGGCGAGGCCCATGTTGCGGATGTCGACCACCCCGGTCTCCCCCTTCAGCGCATGCACCGCGCCTTCGAGCACCGGCTCCAGATCGCGGGCGCGCGCGATCAGGCCTTCCTCTTCCATGATGTCGAGCGCCGCATGTCCGCAGGCCGCGGCCATCGGATGGCCCGAGTAGGTGTAGCCATGGAAGAGCTCGATCGCGTGCGCCGGAGCCCCGGCACCCATGAACGCCTGGAAAATCTCGTCCCGCACGATGATTCCGCCCATGGGGATCACGCCGTTGGTGACGCCCTTGGCGAAGGTAATGATGTCGGGCGTGACGCCCAGGCGTTGCGCGCCGAAATTGTCTCCGAGGCGTCCGAACCCGGTGATCACCTCGTCGAAGATCAGCAGGATGCCGTGCCGGGTGCAGATGGCGCGCAGCTTCTCCAGGTAGCCCACCGGCGGCACCACCACGGCGGCGGAGCCCTGCATCGGCTCCACGATCACCGCCGCGATGGTGGAGGCGTCGTGCAACGCGACCAGGCGCTCCAACTCGTCGGCGAGATGCGCGCCCCACGTCGGCTGCCCGCGGGAGAACGCCATCTGCGACAGGTTGTACGTATGCGGCAGGTGGTCGATGCCGGGCAGCATGATGGGACCGAACATCCTGCGATTGGCCACCATGCCACCCACCGAAATGCCGCCGAATCCGACACCGTGGTAGCCGCGCTCACGGCCGATGAAGCGCATGCGGCTCGCTTCGCCGCGCACACGGTGGTAGCCGTAGGCCACCTTTAGCGCGGTGTCCACCGCCTCCGACCCGGAATTGGTGAAGAACACCCGTGTCAAGCCTTCGGGCGCCATCCCGGCCACGCGGGCGGCCAGGGTCAGGGTGACCGGGGTGCAGAACTGGAAGGCGGGCGAGTAGTCGAGGGTCTGCGCCTGGCGGGTCAGCGCCTCGACGATCCTGGGGTGCGCGTGGCCGAGCGGCGTGCACCACAGCCCCGAGAGGCAATCGAAGAGCTTTCGCCCGTCGTCGGTGGTGTAGTAGGCCCCCTTGGCACTGGCGAGGATCTTCGGGTGTTCCTGGAAATAGCGGTTCGGCGTGAAGGGCAGCCAGTAATGGTCAAGGCCGGTGCCTTGTTGGCGGGCATTCAAGGTGTTGCTCCCCTGGGTTCATGGTCTGCGTGGGTCTTTCGGTTCATCGTAGCAGGAGGATTTTGTGGATTGGCAAAACTTGAGGGTCCTCGCAGGCGTGTCGATGTCATCCGATTCGCGGGGCTGGGCGTTAGAGGCCTTGCGGCCGGGAAGACCGGCCCGCCTGCCGAAGCGTCAGGATCCATCCGAAGGAGGAATTTTCATGAAATCAATCAAGATATTGGTGGCAGTGGCGGTCGCGGCGGGCGCGATGTTGGCGGCCGCCGACGTCCAGGCGCAGGCCAAGCACGGCTGGAGCGGGCATCGCGGTGGCCATTGGGGTGGCTGGTACGGTCCCCGGGTTGGGTTCTACATCGGCGCGCCGCTCCTCTACGGCTCCTACTACTGGGGCCGCCCCTGGTACGACAGCTATTACGACGGCCCGCGCGTGGTCTACCGCGAGGTGATCCGCGAGCCCGAGTACATCGAGGTCGATCGGGAGCCCGTTTCCGCTACCCCTTCCGGCGCAGCCGGTGCGCCTACGCAGGGCCCGGCCTACATGAACTACTGCGCCTCGGCCAAGGCCTATTACCCGAAGGTCGCGAGCTGCCCCGAGGGTTGGAAGTTCCTCACGCCGACGCAGTAGTCCGAACGGCCCTGGGGGCGAAGAACGCCTCCACGTCCGCCAGTGCGCGAGTGCGGCGGAATGGGGGCAGCGAGCGCCAGATCCTCTTGCCGTAAGGCTTTTCCACCAACCGGGGGTCGCAGATCACCAGCGCCCCACGGTCGGTCTCGTCCCGGATGAGTCGCCCCGCCCCCTGCTTCAAGGCGATCACCGCGCGCGGCAACTGGTAGTCCATGAAGGCGTTTCCGCCGGCGCGGTTGATGCGCTCGATGCAGGCTGCCAGCACCGGATCGTCGGGCGGGTTGAACGGCAGCCGGTCGATCACCACCACCGACAGCTGCTCCCCCTTCACGTCGACCCCCTCCCAGAAGGATTGCGACGCCACCAGGATGGCGTTCGGCGAGCGCCGGAAGCGCTCCAGCAGCTCGTTTTTCGAGCCGCTGCCCTGCAGCAACAGCGGCCAGTCGAGCTTTTCCGCCTTGAGCTTCGCGGTGAGCCGATCGAAGCCGCGGTCCATGGCGCGCAGGCTGGTGAAGAGCAGGAACGCATGCCCGCCGCTCGCCCGCACCACCGGCCAGGCCGCTTCGATCACCGCTTCCGGATAGCCTTCGGTATTGGGGTAGGGCAGTCCTTCGGGCACGTAGAGCAACGCCTGGTTGTGGAAATCGTAGGGGCTGGGCCAGCTGCGCATTGCGGCGTCGGCAAGGCCCATCTCCCGCTGGTAGTGGGAGAAGTCGCCGTTCACCGAGAGGGTGGCCGACGTGAAGATCCACGCCCGCTCCCTGCCCTCCATCTGTGCCTGGAAGATGCGTCCCACGTCGAGGGGAGTCGCATACAGCACCGCCGAATGCGCGTACGCCTCGACCCAACGGACGGTGGCTCCATCCAGGCGTTCGCCGTAGGCATCCTCCCGTGGGCGAGCGTCGGCCTCGCGCCATTGGGAGACCTGCCCGAGGAGGGTGCCCGCCCGGACGCGGCAGTTGCGAATCTCCTCGGCGCGCTCCTCCTGGGCCTCGAGCGTGCGCACCAGCTCCGCGAGCCTTTCCGCGAGGGCGTCGAGCGCCGCGTCGAACCCCTTTCGATCGCGGATCGCGCTCAACGCCATCCGCCCCGAAGCCTGCCCGAGGGCGATGCGCAGGTCGCGCGCCCCCCGCTCCATGGCGTCGGCGGCATCCCCCATGTCGTTGCCCTCGCGGGCGTGCTGCGCCTGGGCAACGCGCACGTCGCGTGCGAGCTCCACGAGTTGCGCGGTGGAGACCGCCTCGCCGAAGAAGAGTCGCGCGAGGTCCGGCAGGTGGTGCGCCTCGTCGAAGATGACGGTGCCCGCGTTGGGCAGGAGATCCGCGGCGCCCTCGTCGCGCAACGCGACATCGGCGAAGAAGAGATGGTGGTTCACAACCACCACGTCGGCCTCGGCGGCTCGCTTGCGCGCCTTCATCACGAAACAGTCCTGGTAGTGCTTGCAGGCCGATCCGAGGCAATTCTCGCGAGTCGAGGTGGCCTGCGCCCAGGCAGGAGAGTTCTCCGGGACGTCGGCGCAATCGCCGCGGTCGCCGCTCATGGTGCGCCTGGCGAAGCTCGCGATCTTCTGCAGGTGCACGACATCCTCGCGCGCCGCGAATGTCCCCTGCTGCGCGGCGACCTCGAGGTGGTGCAGGCATACGTAGTTGGCGCGCCCCTTGAGAAGCGCGGTATCCACCGGAATGCCGAGCGCGGCACGCACGCGCGGCAGGTCGCGATGGAATAGCTGGTCCTGCAGGGTCTTGGTGCCGGTGGACACGATGACCTTGCCGCCGGCCAGCAGCGCGGGCGCGAGGTATGCGAAGGTCTTGCCGGTACCGGTGCCCGCCTCGGCGATGAGAACGCCCGACGACTCGATCGCCTCGAGCACCGCCTGGGCGAACTCGAGCTGCTGCGCGCGATGGCGAAAGCCGGGCACCGCGCGCTCGAGCGTCCCGCCCTCTCCGAAAACCCGCTTCAGGTCGATCACCGGCCTAGCCCCGTCCAAACACGATGCGCTCCTCACGGAGGAGCCGCGCCACGGCCGCCACCGCCACGCCCGCGATAGCCATCGCGATCGCCGAGGGGATGAGCCAGTCGGCCGCGGAGAGCGCGTCGCCGCGCACGATGCGCGAGAACACCACCTGCTGGCCGAGCGCGGGGACGAAGAGCTGCCAGAGCGCGTCCTTCATCCCGGCGAAGAGCACCACCAGTGGCACGAAGGTGACCAGGGTAGTGAGATAGCTCACGTAGGTCTGCGCCTCTCGATAGGAACGGCCGTAGGTGCAGATGAGCATCTGGAGGGCGGCCGTCATGGCGGCGAAGGGAATGGTGAGGACGACGAAGTGCGCGAACTCCGGCGCACCGAAAGTCATCAACGCACCGAGGCGCTTGCCCGCGTAGAGCGCGGCCGCGAGCACGAAGCCGCCGAGGGTGAGGGTAGCCACGCCCGCCGCGAACGTCCAGGCCGCGAGCCACTTGCCGACCACGATCTTCCAGAGCGCCACCGGGTTGGCGAGCAGCGGCTCGAGCGAGCCGCGCTCGCGCTCCCCGGCGGTGGAATCGATCGCCACCGCCATTCCACCCAGGAGCGGCGAGAGGATCGCGAACATCGGGATGAGGAAGAGGAGGAAGGCGCCCTTCTGGCGCGGTGTGGCCATGTTCACGTGCTGCACCTTCACCGGCTCGATGATGTCCGGGCTCACGCCGCGCGACACCAGGCGAAGCATCCCGGTCTCGCGGTTGAAGGCGCGCAGCAGGCGCTCGGCCTGGCGGGTGGCGGGGTTCGACTCGGCGCGCGAGTCGTCGTAGACGATCTCGACCTTGGCCGCCTCGCCGGTGAGGAAGCGCTGGTCGAACTCCTTCGGCACCACGATCACCGCGTCCAGCCGGCCCCCGCGAATCAGGTTCTCGTAATCGGCCGGTGCGGTCTCGATCAGCACGTCGGAGCGCTGCAGGAAGTTGACGAGCGCCGGCGCGTGCTGCTGGCCGGCAATGCGTACCTTGAGAATCGCCGCCTTCTCCTCCAGCCCGGTCACGTATTGCGCGACGAGGATCAGCGTGACCGGACCGGTGAGGATCGAGGCGATGAACACCATCAGGGCGGTTCGCCGGTCGCGCAGGCTGTCGCGCAGCTCCTTCAGGTACACCACCAGCAGCGCCGCCCTCATCGCGCGCCTCCCGCCGCCGGCTCGAGGGCCTCGCCGGTGAGGTGGACGAAGGCGTCCTCGAGGTTGGTGCTGCCGCTCGCGGCGAGGAGTTCCTCGGCGCACCCGCTCGCGACCACCGATCCGCGCGCCACGATCACGATCGAATCGCAGAGCGCCGAGACCTCCTGCATCACGTGGCTCGAGAAGAGCACGCACTTGCCGGCCTCGCGCAGCCGCCGGATGACCTCGCGCAGGCTCCTCGTGGTCATCACGTCCAGGCCGTTGGTGGGCTCATCCAGCACCACGTTGGGCGGGTCGTGCACCAGCGCACGGGCGATCGAGACCTTCATGCGCTCGCCGGTGGAGAATCCGTCGACGCGGCGATCGAGGAGCGGGGCCATGTCGAGCCACTCGGACATGCGCGCGAGAGAAGCCTCGATGCCCTCGCGGGTGAGCCCCCGCAGCTCGCCGTAGTAGGCGACGTTCTCGCGCGCCGTGAGCCGGGCGTATAGGCCGCGCGCTTCCGAAAGCATGCCGACACGCGAGCGCACGGCGATCGGATCGACCGCGGCGTCGAAACTGTCGACGACCGCGCGGCCGGCGCTGGGCTGGACGAGCGTCGAGATCATGCGCAGTGTCGTGGTCTTTCCCGCGCCGTTCGGACCGAGGAGGCCGGTGATGCCGCCGTCGGGCGCGACGAACGACACATGGCGGACCGCTTCCACCACGCCGCCCTTCACCTCGCGGCTGAGGAAGCGCTTGGCGAGGTCGCGGGCCTCGATCATTTCTTCTTCTCCCGCGGCGGGGCCGCGTCGCGCATCACGCCGAGCGGCAGCGCGAAGAGCGGCCGCGGGATGCGCTGGAGGCAGCTGCCGTCCACCGCCGCCGCGTCCGCCTTGCGGATGAACGACTCGATGAGCCGCGGCGCGCAGCCGTGCAGGCTCACGCCGTGCCCCAGGTGCGGGGCCACCAGATGTCGCGCGTTCTTGAGTGTCTTCGCGACCGCATCGCCATGCCGCGGAGGCGTGGCCGGATCGATGCCGCCGGAAAGGATCAGGGTCGGCACATCGGAAGTAACCGGGTCGTAGTAGTCGGCCGGAAGCTTTCCGCGCGGCCAGAAGGCGCAGGCGCGCACGAAATCGTCCACCAGCGCGTGACCGAAGAAGGAGGCATCGAGCACCTCGAGATCCTGGCGCGTGACGCGCGCGATGTCCTCGGCGCAGATCACCGACAGGTGCATGCCCACGGCGAGGTTTTCCGAGATATCGCTGGCGAACTCGAGGTTGGGTGCGAGGAGCGGGCTGAAGTCCCCCGCCGCGGCCGCGGCGAGGCCGAGCGGCAGCAGGCTCGCCATCTCCGCCACGTAGAGGGGCCTGAACATCCCCGAGAGGAGCACGTTCTCGTTCACCTGGATGGTCTCGCGCGACCCGGTGCGCGGATCCTGGATCGAGGTGCGCTCCGGACGGCGCGAGAGGCGGCTGCGCAACGCGGCGATGGTCGCGCGCAGCTCCGGATAGGTGCTGCGGCAAAGCACCTGCGCGTCGCAGGCGTCGAGCATCCGCTTCAACGCGGTCTCGCCGTCGGTCACGAAGGAAAGCGGCAGCTTCATCGTCGCCGGCGCGGCGCCGTCGAGCGTCACGGTGCGCACGTGGCTGCCGTGGCGGCGCAGATACTCGAGCGCCACGCGCGTACCGTACGAGCCGCCCCACAGGTTCAGTTTCTCGTAGCCCAACCCTTGGCGGATTTCCTCGAGGTCGGCGATCGCGAGCGGCGTCACATATAGCTTCGGGTCCGCTTCTAGCTGCTCGAGGCACTGGCGCACCAGGCGCTCGGGCATCGCGTCCTCGAACAGCGCCTGCAGCTTCTGCGGCTCGTCGGGCTCGCAGCTGAGCGGGTGCGAGGCGCCGGTGCCGCGCTGGTCGATGAAGACGATGTCGCGCAGGTCGTTCAGGCGGGAAAAGAGCGGCATCACCTGCGCCGCGAGCGACACGGCGCCCTGGCCGGGTCCGCCCGCGAATACCACTACCGGGTCGGGCTCGTGCGCGCGATTGCGCGCCGGGACCACCGCGATGTTGATCCTTATCCGCCGTCCCGCCTGCGCCTCGCGATCCTCGAACACCTCGTGCTTCGCGCAACGGGCGATCGCCTCGACGCCCGGCAGTCGGCAGTTCTGGAGTACAAGGGTCGCGCGCGGCGCCTCCGCGCCAGGCCCGCAAGCGGCAGCGGCAAGGCCTGCCGCCACCCCCAGGAGGATTCGTTTCATGGTGCGGACGTTACCATTCACCCGTGGAGATACCCGATTTTCCGCGACGCGACCCCGCGGATCCCGAGTTCTGGGATCTTCGCTACGGCGCGCGCTTCGCGCCCTGGGATGCGGGTCGCGTGCCCGCGCAGCTGCGCCTCTTCGCCGCGGCCGAGCCGCAGATGCAGCGCGTGCTGGTCCCGGGCTGCGGCAGCGCGTGGGACGTACGGTTCCTCGCCGAGCAGGGCCGTGACGTGCTCGGCATCGACTTCAGCGATGCCGCCCTCGATGTGGCGCGCACGGTGCTTGGTCCACACGCGCACCACGTGCGCCAGGCCGATTTCTTCGCACCCATCGCCGAAGCCCCCTTCGATGCGGTCTACGAGCGTGCCTTCCTTTGTGCCTTGCCGCGAAGGCTGTGGCGCGACTGGGGCACGCGCGTCGCGCAACTCCTGCGCCCCGGCGGGCGGCTCGCGGGGTTCTTCCACTTCGACGGCAACGAGCGCGGCCCGCCCTTCGGCCTGCGCGGGCAGGAAGAGCTCGACGCTCTCCTCTCGCCGGCGTTCGAGCGCATCGCGGACGAGCCGGTGGCCGATTCCATCGCTGTGTTCCAGGGCAAGGAGCGCTGGCAGGTTTGGCGGCGACTTCAATCCGGGGCGAAAAGCAGCGACTGCGGATAGGCGTTGCCGTACTGGCGGTCGATGTAGACGGCGCTGCCGGATTGCGCCAGCGCTTCCTGCGCCGCGTGCTTCGCGGCGAGCACGACCTCGTGACGCGATTCGAACACACCGGGCAGCGCCGGCACGATTCCGATCACCAGGCGCGGGAGCGGCCGCACCTTTTCGGCGCCGTCGCGGGAACGGGCGACGAAATAGCCGCGCGCGAAGACCTCCGCCGACACCTGGGCCTCGACCACCGCGGGGAACTGGGCGAGGACGCGTTCCGCCCGGGCTTCCCAGTCCTCGCTCTGCATCAGCACCACGAAGCGGCTGCCGGCGACGTGTCCGACGAAGTCCACCCCGGGCGCGCAGGCGCCTTCGAGCAGGCGCGCGGTCGCGTGGATCAGCGCGTCGCCTTTGGCGAAGCCGTCGCAGTCGTTCAGGCCGCGCATCTGGTCGGTCTCGACGAACCATGCGGTAAATGGGACCGGGCTCGTGAGCAGGCGCTCGAGGTGCTCGTTGATCGGCACCTGCCCGGGCAGGAGCGTGAGCGGGTTCGTATAGCGCGCCGCGAGCACGCGCGAATTCTGCAGCGCGCGCATGACGTCCTGGCTGCGTCCCATGCCGAGATAGCGGCCCTTCGAAACGATCACGAAGCCGTCGGCAAGATGGCGCGCGTCCGATTCGACCAGCAGCGCGGTGAGCGCCCCCAGGTCGAGGTCCGCCTCGACGCGGATCGGCGTCTCGTCGGCCACCTCGATGCAGGCACGGCTGAGGAGGCGTTGCGCCTCGGGGCTCGCGGCGACGAGCTCCACCTGCGTGCGCGGGACCACGCCCTGCACGCCACCCGCGTCGATCACCGGGATCGCCATCAGGGTCGGATGCGCCGCGAAGCGCATGAGGAGCGAGGCGATCGTCTGCCCGGGCGTCGCGGCATCGATCGCGCGCACGAAGTCGTGGGCGGTGGGTTCGGTACCGGCGCGCAGGCGCGCGGCCGGCGCCACCGGCACGCGCATGTCGGCGAA
Organism: Usitatibacter sp.; assembly: GCA_039929025.1. Lineage (GTDB taxonomy): Bacteria > Pseudomonadota > Gammaproteobacteria > Burkholderiales > Usitatibacteraceae > Usitatibacter. The sequence goes on from JBDSRZ010000165.1 coordinate 11,124, forward strand.
GACAAGCTCCGCCTCACCGGGCAGGCGTGTATTGGGGGACTGCGCGGGGCGGCCGATGAACCAGCCCTGCCCGCAGGCGATTCCGATGTCCTTGGCAACGCGGAAGTCCTCGGCCTTCTCGATTCCTTCCGCGATCACCAGCGAGCCGCAGTTTTCCGCGATGTGCTGGATCGCACGCAGGAACTGGTGCTTCACCGGGTCGGTGGCGATGCCGGACACGAAGTGCTTGTCGGCCTTCACGAATTCGGGGCGCAGCTCCGACCAGAGCCTCAGGCTCGCGAAGCCTTCGCCTAGGTCGTCGATGGCGACGCGAAATCCCATCGCGCGGTATTGCATCAGCGACTCGTGCACCAGGCGGAAGTCGACCGTCGGATAATCCTCGGTGAGTTCGATCACGACGCGCCCCGGCTCCAGGCCCAGGCCGTGCATGAAGCGTGCGGCGCGCTCCTGCTCCAGGCCGCGCTGCATGATGACCTGCGGGGAGACGTTGACGAACACGCTCCCGTCCAGGTTGCTGCGCGAAAAGGTGCGCAGAATGTGCTGCACGCACGCAATGTTGAGCTCGAGGGCGAGGCCGGCGTGCTGCGCGGCGGCGAACAGGTCGAAGGGGCTTTCGATCGCGGAGCCCTCGGGGCCGCGCACCAGCGCCTCGAAACCGATGATGCGCCCCTCGCGGAAGCTGAAGATCGGCTGGAAGACGGTGGCGAGGCCCTGGTCCTTCAGCACCGCGCGCAACTGCCGGGTGGCCTCCTCCCGGATCTCGGTGACCTGCTCCTTCATGGCCCGCTGCCGCGGACGGCGCCAGGAATCAAGCGACCCCGTGGCGCTCGAACCACTGCAGCATGCGCCGCCATCCGTCCTCGGCGGCGTCCTTGCGGTAGCTGGGCCGGTAGTCGGCGTGGAATGCGTGCGGCATATCGGGGTAGAGGACGATCTCGGAAGGCTTGCCCGCGGCCGTGATCGCGGCGCGCATGCGATGCACGGTATCGTTTGGAATGCCCGCGTCGGCCCCGCCGTAGAGCCCGAGCACCGGCGCCTTCAGCTCGCCCGCCACATCGACGGGCTGGCGCGGCGTAAGCGGCGTGCTGGGCTTCGCCACCGGCCCATACCACGCGACCGCGGCCTTCACCTTCGAGCTGTGCGCGGAGTAGAGCCAGGTGATGCGACCACCCCAGCAGAAGCCGGTGATGCCAAGCCGTGCGGGATCGCCGCCGTTCATCGCCGCCCATTCGGCGGTCGCGTCGAGGTCCTCCATCACCTGCGCGTCCGGGACGGTCGCCACGATCCTGCGAATGTCCTCGATCTCGGCGCTTGAAACATCGCCCTGGCGCGCGAAGAGGTCGGGAGCGACCGCGAGGTAACCGTGCAATGCGAGCCGACGGCAGAGGTCCCTGAAATACTCGTGCACGCTCCAGATCTCGTGCACGAGGATGATCGTGGGCAGGTTCATTCCGCCTGCGGGCATCGCGCGGTAGGCGACAAGCTCCCGGCCGTCGATCGCGATGCGTACCTCGCCCGCGGCGAGCCCCGTAGCAGGCGTGCTGATGACGGTTTGCGCCTGGATCGGCTGGACCGCGGCGGCAAAGCCGGTCGCCGGCGTCATGGCCTCGCGCGATCGGATGTAATCATCCGGCGATTATAGGGCCGCACGTGGACGACCTCGCGGCCGATACCCGCGGGAAAAATATTGAATTGGGGGCGCGTGCGGCAGGCCGCGCGCCGGACTCACTCGCCGTAGAGCTTCTGCTTCAGCTCGCGGCGCTCCTGGGCTTCGATGGTGAGGGTCGCGGTCGGACGGGCGAGGAGGCGCTGGACGCCGATCGGCTCGCCGGTTTCCTCGCAGTAGCCATAGCTGCCGTCCTCGATGCGGGCCAGCGCCTGGTCGATCTTCTTCAGCAGCTTCCTCTCGCGGTCGCGCGTACGCAGCTCCAGGGCGTGCTCTTCCTCGAGCGTGGCGCGGTCGGCGGGATCGGGGGCGAAGGACAGCTCGCGCAGGTGCTCGGTAGTGGCGCCTGCGTTGTCGCGCAGCTCCTTCTGGAGGGCGAGAAGGCGCTCGCGGAAGAAGCGCAATTGCGCCGCGTTCATGTAATCCGACTTCGGCGCCTTGGTGATTTCCGCCTCGGTCAGGAGCTTAGCTTTGGCCATTGATCCTCGCTGCTGTTCGGTTCTGCTGTGCCCCCGGGGGAAAACCCCCGGGAAGGCCAATAAAAGCCCGTAAGTGTAGCCCACGCAAGGGGGCATATCAAACATGGACCGTGGGCCATGTGATTCATTCGCGGCGGATGCCAATGCCAAGCAGCATCTCCTTGAATTCACGAAGATTGCAGGGTCGGAGGGACGCAGGCCTGCCTACCGCTCACCCCCACTGATTTGTGGGTAGTGTCTCGGCACTACGAATACGTGCGCAGGTCCTCGATCACCTTGCCGTCGTTGGGAAGCGAGCCCGTGGCTACCGCGAGCACTGCACCCCGGACCTTGGTCACGTCCTTGAGCGTGGCCTCGACCACCGCCGTATCCCCCGGCCCGGCCTCGACACGAAGGGTCATGCGGTCCTCGCCGCCCTCGTTCTCGACCACCAGGCGGCCGCGCGCGAGCCCGTGGCGGCGCAGCACCTCGGCCACCTGGTGGGGATGCACGAAGAGACCGCGCACCTTGGTCGTCTGGTCGGCGCGGCCCATCCATCCCCTGATGCGTACGTTGGTGCGCCCGCAGGGGCTGCGCCCGGCAAGGACCGCGGAAAGGTCGCCGGTGGCGAAGCGCACCAGCGGATAGTCGCTGTTGAAAGTAGTGACGACCACCTCGCCCACCTCGCCTTGCGCGACCGGATTGCCGGTCCCGGGCCGCACGATCTCGAGGATCAGGTCCTCGCTCACCACCAGCCCCTCGCGGCCCAGCGTCTCGTAGGCGAGGAGCCCGAGGTCGGCGGTGCCGTAGGCCTGGTAGCAGTCGACGGTGCGCGACTTCATGAACTCGCGCACCGCGGGCATGAGCGCCTCGCCCGAGACCAGCGCGCGCTTGATCGACCCCGAGGCGAGGCCCAGCTCGTCGCATTTCTCCAGCAGGATCTTGAGAAACGACGGCGTGCCGACATATCCCACCGGCTGCAGGTCCGCGATCACGTTGGCCTGGAGTTCGGTCTGGCCGACGCCGCCCGGGATCACCGCGCAGTCGAGGTGGTGCAGACCGGTCTCGAACATGCTGCCCGCGGGCGTGAGGTGGTAGGAGAAGCAGTTGAGCACCACGTCGCCGGGCCGGAAGCCGGCAGCGAAGAGCGTGCGCGCGGCGCGCCAGAAGTCGGGGCGCCGGCCTTCGGGGTCGTAGATCGGGCCGGGCGACATGAAAATGCGCGCGAGGTGCGCGGGCGCCGAGGCGTTCAGCCCGCCGAACGGCATGCGCGCCTTCTGCAGAGCGGGCAGGTCGGATTTGCGTGTGACCGGCAGGCCCGCCAGCGCAGCGCGGCTCCTCACCTGCGCGGGATCGATTTCGGCCAGCACCTGCGCGTAATACGGCGTGTTGTCGCGGGCGAAGGCGATCTGCGCGGGCAAGCGCTCGAAAAGGACACGCTCGCGCTCGGCCGGGTCGCGGGCCTCGAGGGCGTCGAAGAAGCCCGTGGCTACGCCAGCCACCGCTTCCTTCTGCGGTAGTGCTTGGTCTCGCGGAAGCTCTTGCGGGCGCCGCTGGAGATGCCGAGGTAGAACTCCTTCACGTCCTCGTTTTCCGACAGATGCGCCGCGTCGCCTTCCATCACCACGCGGCCATTCTCGAGGATGTAGCCGAAGTCGGCGAAGCGCAACGCCACCATGGTGTTCTGCTCGGCGAGCAGGAAGCTCACGCGCTCCTTCGCATTGAGGTTCTTCACGATCTCGAAGATCTCCTCGACGATCTGGGGGGCGAGGCCCATCGAGGGCTCGTCCAGCAGGATCACGGACGGGCGGCCCATCAACGCGCGACCGATGGCCGTCATCTGCTGCTCGCCGCCCGAGGTGTAGCCCGCCTGCGACGTGCGCCGGCTCTTCAGGCGGGGGAAGAAGCCGTAGACTCGCTCTAGCTCGTCGCGGATCTCGGCGCGGGAAACCTTGCGGGTATAGGCGCCGGTGAGCAGGTTCTCCTCCACCGTGAGGTGCGCGAAGCAATGGCGGCCTTCCATCACCTGGATCACGCCTCGCTTCACCAGGTCCGCGGGGTTCATCGCGTCGACGCGCTCGCCGCGCAAGTGAATCGCCCCCTTGGTCACCTCTCCGCGCTCGGCGCGCAGCAGATTGGAGATCGCCTTCAAGGTGGTGCTCTTGCCCGCGCCGTTGGCCCCGAGGAGGGCGACGATGCCCCCCTCGGGAACCGCGAGCGAAACGCCTTTCAGCACCAGGATCACATGGTTATAAATGACTTCGATGCCGTTCACGTCCAACAACGGCGCTGCTTGCGACTTGGAAACCGCGCCCCACGTTTGCCCCCTCCCCCCAGGGGGAGGGTTGGGGAGAGGGTTCGCCGCCGTTGCCATTACGACCTACTTCTCATTCGAACAGTCGCGCGGGGTGATCTTCTTCTCCGCCGCGTAGGCCTTGGCGGAGGCTTTGATCATCGGGTTCAGGATCTTCATGTCGGCCTCATACCAGTCCGACGTGTAGCTCCAGTCCTTGCCGTCCCAGGTGTGGATACGGCCGCGGCGCACGCCCTCGTGGTCGCTGCAGGAAGTCTTGAGCGGCTGCACCATGTCACCGAACCCCAGCGCCTTGATCTTGCCGGCATCGAGGTTCAGGTGCTCGGCGCCCCAGCGCACTTCCTCGCCGGTGACCACGCGCTTGCCGTACTTGGACTGCGCCTGCTTGATCGCCTCGACCGTGAGCATCGCGGAGATCATGCCGCGGTTGTAGAGGACGCTGCCGACCTCCTTCGTGTCCTTGGCGGTGCCCT
>JBDSRZ010000166.1:0-11004 GCA_039929025.1 Usitatibacter sp.
AGCTCAAGGTGGCCAAGGAGATGGGCCCGCGCGGCGCGGTGGCGAGCGTCGAATCCCTCGGCGCGCTCGGCCGCCTGGGCGAGATCGCCCGCATGCTCGGGGGCCTCGAGATCACCGAGGCCACGCGTCGCCACGCCGAGGAGATGTTGCAAAACGCCCGCGCTGCGGGTACACCATTACGCAAAGAGAAGGGGCGGGCGGCGGCCGGTCGATCCTGAGCCAGCCGCCCCGGGGAGCGAGATGGATTCGGCGTGGACAGGCGGGGGCAAGACGGGCCTGGTGCTGGCGGGCGGCGGTGCGCGCGCGGCCTACCAGGTGGGCGTACTCCAGGCGATCAAGGAGATCGTCCCCGACCCCAAGGTCAATCCGTTCAAGATCATCTGCGGCACCTCGGCCGGCGCGGTGAACGCGGGCTCGCTCGCCGTCTACGCCGACAACTTTGGCCACGCGGTCGACAACCTCCTCGAGGTATGGCGGCATTTCGAGCCGCGCCACGTCTATCGCGCCGACTTCCCCGGCGTGGTCGCCAACAGCGCACGCTGGTTCGGGGGCTTGCTCTTCGGCGCCTTCCTCAAGAACAAGCGCATCTCGCTGCTGGACAACCGGCCGCTCGAAAGCCTGCTGTCGCGCTACCTCAACTTCGACCGCATCGAGCGCAACATCGAGGCGGGGGCGCTGGACGCGGTGGCGATCACCTGCTCGGGCTATACCTCGGGCCAGAGCTGCAGCTTCTTCCAGGGCGCCGCCGAGCTCGAGCCGTGGAAGCGCTCGCAGCGGATCGGCATCAAGGCGCGCCTCAAAGTCGAGCATCTGATGGCATCGAGCGCGATCCCGTTCCTGTTTCCCCCGTATCACCTGAACCGCGAGTTCTTCGGCGACGGATCGATGCGGCAGGTGGCCCCGGTGAGCCCCGCGCTGCACCTGGGCGCCGACCGAGTGATCGTGGTCGGCACCGCGAAGATCCGTAACGATTCCCCCGACCGCACCCGCGGCGACCTCTATCCCACGCTCGCGCAGGTCGCGGGCCACGTGATGAACTCCATCTTCCTCGACAGCCTTGCCGTGGACCTGGAGCGCCTGGAGCGCATCAACCGCACGGTGAGCTGCTCGTCGGTCGAGGCGCTGAAGAAGATGGGCCTCACGCTGCACCACGTGGACGTGCTGGTGCTCACGCCCTCGGAGCCGCTCGAGGCGATCGCGGTGCGCCACGTGGGCAGCCTGCCGTTCTCGATCCGCTTCCTGCTGCGCTCGGTGGGCGCGATGCGCCGCGGTGGCGCGAACCTCGCGAGCTACCTCCTCTTCGAGCAGGGCTACTGCCGCGAGCTGATCCAGCTCGGCTACCAGGACACCCTGGCGCGGCGCGAGGAGGTCGAGGCATTCCTCGCCGGCGGCCTTTCGATCGTGCCCGGCGCTTTCGCGCGCACCACGACGTTCCTGGCACCCGCCCCTAAACAGGAAACGCTCGGCGCCTCCTGATCGGCGGCCGGGACGCCCCTTCCACGCCATGAGCGAGACCACAAGGCGGCCCGCGCCCGGGCGGCGCGGCGATTATCCGCACGCGCAGCCCATCACCACGCGCTGGATGGACAACGATGCCTACGGGCACGTGAACAATGTCGTCTATTTCGCCTACTTCGACACCGTGGTGAACACCTATCTCATCTCGCGCGGCGCTCTCGACATCCAGGAGAGCGAGGTCATCGGCCTGGTGGTTGACGTTGCCTGCCAGTACATGACGCCGCTCACCTACCCCGAGACGGTCACCGCGGGCCTTCGGGTCGCGCACATCGGGCGCTCGAGTGTGCGCTACGAGATCGCGCTCTTCGCCGAGGGCTGCGATGTCGCCGCCGCGCAGGGCCACTTCGTCCATGTCTACGTGGACCGGAAGTCGCGCCGGCCGGTCGAACTCCCGGCCCACCTCAGGCAGGTCCTTGAGCCGTTGCGCGCGGAGGGCACATGAACGGCAATGCGTGGCCCTCTGCTCCCGGCTTGACACGTCCCGGCCTCAAGCCACCCCTACGCAGGCGCCTCCTTCAACGGCCGGGAGAATGTGTCGGCGAGCCAATACGCGATTGGCTCGTAGCGATTCGTCAGCGGCCTCGTGGGGCTCAGAGGGTCATGAACTCAGAGGATGGGCTTGCCGGCTCCCGCTACTTTCCCAACAACTTCGCGAAGTCGCTATCGAGGTTGGCGAGCGCCTTGTCGATTGCGCCACGGCTGCTTCTGATCCACTGCCCCTGTTCCGCGATATTCCGGGTAGACAGCGCGAGCAGGCGTTTCATCTCCGCGGGCTGTGGGCCGCCCACGGTGGCGCGATTTCTGACGATGTCCACTGGGTTCAGCGTGGCACGGAATTCCGCCTCGGACATCGGCAGCTCCGCCTGGCCGCCCTGGCCCTTGATCGCTTCCCGGTAGATGCGCTGCGCTTCCTTGTACGGGAAATCGAGCGGCCGGATGTTGTTCGCCTTGGCGTAGTCGACGATCTCGGAGGCGAAATGATGTCCGACGCGGAAGGGCAGCTTGTATTTCCGCATGAGCACGTCGGCAAGCTCCTGTGACGCGGTCCAGTCGCTGTTGAGCTCTTCGAGCGCGCGCTCGGGGCTGATCACGAGCGCGCCCAGGATCCTTTCCCATGCCGTGAGCACGCGAACGGCGCCGCGCACAACTTCGCTGTTGTCGCGCACCTCCTTGGGATCCGCCATGCCGGGCGGGATGTTGTGCGCGCGAATCATCGGTCCCATCGCGAGCGTGATTGCGGATGAGGCGTCGCGGCGCGCGCTATTGAGGAGTCCGGGGTTGCGCTTCTGCGGCATCGCGCTCGACACGTAAGTGTTGCCACCGCCTTCGGCAAGCAGGATCCATGGCCGCGAGTGGGAATACTGCCCCATCAGGTCTTCGATGAAATGACCTGCCCGAAGCGAGATGCTGGCGACGATTGCCCCCACTTCGACGGGCTGGTCCATGGAAGAGATCTGGGACGCGTCATAGGCGTTCTCGACGATCCGTGAAAACCCGAGGTATTCGGCCATCCGCGTGCGGTTCAGCGGCCAGCTCGTGCCGTTGAGGACCGTGGTGCCCATGGGCGAGCGGTCGATCCGCGCGTAGGCCTGCCGGATCTTCTCGCCGTCGCGCTCCAGGCCGGATGCATGCCCCAGCAGGTAGTGACCGTAGCTGTTGGGCTGCGCCGCGACGCCGTTGGTGTAGTTCGGAACGATCGTGCTCACGTGCTTCTCGGCCAGTGCGACAAGCGCCTGGTTAGTCTTGTTGAGCTGCGTAGCCAGCGCGAGCAGATCTTCGCGCAGGATCGCTGCACGATAGGTGGCGTGCATGTCCTGGCTCGAGCGCCCCGCGTGCAGCAGGGTGACTTCCTGTCCCGCTGCCTCGATCATCAGCGGCTCGAAGGTGATGACGGTTGAGGGCCGCTTCGCGCCCGGCTGGCTACCGTCATGGATGACCTTGGCGACGCCCGCAGCCACTCGCGGTGCCATTGCCTTGTCCAGCAGACCTTCATCCGTGTTGATGACGGTGCTCGCCTTGTTCATCTCGCCCAGCCAGAAGAACTCGTCTCGGGGGGCGGGCCGTTGCGCGCTTCCCGGGGAGGCGAAGAAAAGCGTGGACAGCGCAGCGGCTATAAAGTGGCGGGAAAACAAGAGAACCTCCTAAACAGCGTCGTGGAGGCTGAATAATCGCATGCTTAGTAAGGCAGCAGGATCGAGGAGCGCGCCGGGCGCGCCCCTCCCCCGTACACGCGGCCCAGGAAAGCGCCGATGGCCTCCAGCTCCGGCCCGCATACCGAGTGCGGCATCGGCCACGTGTGCCACTCGACCTCGTAGCCGCGTCCCTCGAGCGACGAGCGCGACACCTCCGCCAGCTTGATCGGGACGATCGGATCGTCGGTGCCGTGCGCCATGAAGATCGGCGTGGCGCGGTTGGCTGGCGAGGCCTCGGCTTCGAGCGACGACTCCAGCGGCAGGTAGGTCGAGAGCGCCACAATCCCGCCCAGGCGATTGGCGTGGCGCAAGCCCGTCTGCAGCGCGATCGCGCCGCCCTGGGAGAAACCCGCCAGCACGATGCGCGTTGCCTCGATGCCGCGATCGATTTCGCGCGCGATCAGCCGCTCGACAGCCGCCTGGGATCCGCGGATGCCGCCCTCGTCGGGCAGGCGGGAGATGTCGTTCATCTTGATGTCGTACCAGGCGCGCATGTCCATGCCGTTGTTGATCGTCACCGCGCGCATCGGCGCATGCGGGAAGATGAAGCGCAGCGCCACGTCCTGCGGCAGCGGCAACTCGCGCACGATGGGGACGAAATCCCAGCCGTCGGCGCCGAGGCCGTGCATCCAGATGATGGTACCCACGGGGTCCGCGCCGGTGTCGAGCTCGAGGTGCCGCAGCAGGTCCAATTCAGCTCCTCGGGTCTCCCTCTCCGTCGGGAGGGGGTTGGGGTGAGGGCCGGACAGCGGATTTGGGGCGGAATGCCTTCACCACCTCCTCGCGTGTCTCGAGGTAGGGACCGCCGATGAGGTCGATGCAATAGGGAACAGCCGCGAAGATGCCCGCGACGAGCGCGCGCCCGTCGGGGCCCTTCAGTCCCTCGAGGGTCTCGCGGATCGACTTGGGCTGGCCGGGCAGGTTGAGGATCAGCGCCCTGCCGCGGATCACCGCGACCTGGCGCGAGAGGATGGCGGTGGCAACGAACTCGAGGCTGATGCGGCGCATCTGCTCGCCGAAGCCGGGCATCTCGCGCTCGCCGACCGCGAGCGTAGCCTCCGGCGTCACATCGCGCGCGGCGGGGCCCGTGCCTCCGGTCGTGACCACCAGATCGCAGCGGCGCTGGTCCACCAGTTCCTTCAACGTGGCCTCGATTACCGCGCGCTCGTCGGGAATGAGGCGCCGCTCGATCTCGAGGGGATTTAGCAACGCGGCGGCGAGCCATTGCTCGAGTGCGGGAATGCCTTCGTCGCGGTAGATCCCCTGGGAGGCGCGGTCGCTGGTCGCGACAAGGCCCACGCGGACGGTGTCGTGTGCCGCGCTCACGTCCGCGCCTGCCCGTTCACGATCCCATTCAGCACGTGGAATAGCTCGCGGAATTTTCGCGGCGGTTTTTCGGCGGCGCGCTCGGCCTTCGCCTGCTCGACCAGCGAGCGTAGCTGCGCCGCGCTCGTGCCGGGGAACTCGGCGCAAAACCAGTCGATCTTGCCCGCGTCGTCCAGCATGTCCTGGCGCCACTTCTCGGCGAGGTGGAAGAGGGCGGTGTCCTTGCGCGAGGGCGCGTTCAGCGCGGCCAGTTGCGCCGCGATCGGCGCCGCATCGGTGTTGCGCATGATCTTGCCGATGTGCTGCTTCTGGCGCCGCAGCGCCTCGTGGGTGGTCAAGCGTTTGCATTCGAGCACCGCCTCGAGGAGTGCCTCCGGCAGCCCCATCTGCTCGATCTGCTCCAGTGGCAGCTTCACCAGCGCGGCGCCCACGTCCTGCTGCTCGGCCGCGATCCGCTTCCTCTGCGTCTTGCTGATAAAATCTTCTTCTTCCATTCGGGGTTTTCGCTCGATTCCAGCTGAGAGAGTGTAGAACCTTTCGACCTGTCCCGGTCACTTCGTTTACCGTCCACGCCCCGCACTCCCATGCCCGACCATCCCATCGTCTCCGCAGCATTGCCCCTCGCCCGCGAGGCGATGGAGCAGGTCGCGCGCCGTTCGCTCGAGATTGCGAAGCAGAAGGGCGCCAGCGCTTCCGAGGTCGAGGTCTCGGCCGCGGTCGGCCAGTCGGTGACCGTGCGCCGTGGCGAGGTCGAGACGGTCGAGTACAACCGCGACAAGGGTCTCGGCATCACGGTCTACTTCGGCCAGCGGCGCGGCAACGCGAGCACCTCGGATCTGTCACCGGAGGCGGTCGAGCGCACTGTCGAAGCCGCGTGCGCGATCGCACGCCATACCGCCGAGGATTCCGCCGCGGGCCTGCCGCCGGAAGCGCGTCTTTATCGCGGCGGTGGCGGCGACCTCGACCTCTTTCACCCGTGGGGCCTCACCGTAGAGGAATCGATCGAGCTCGCGAAGCGCAGCGAATCCGCGGCGCTCGCGGTCGACAAACGCATCACCAACACGGAGGGCGCGACGGTCTCCGCCTACGATTCCGATTTCATCCTCGCCAACTCGGCTGGCTTCTGCGGCGGCTATCCCAGCTCCAAGGCGAGCGTGAGCTGCAGCGTGGTCGCCGAGGACAAGGACGGCATGCAGCGCGACTACTGGTACACCTCGCATCGCGATCCGAAGCGCCTCGACGATGTCGAGGCCGTGGGCCGCATCGCGGGCGAGCGAGCGGTGCGCCGCCTGGGCGGCCGCCGCCTGGCCACCATGGAAGTGCCGATCCTCTTCGAAGCCAGCATCGCCTCGAGCCTCCTCGGCCACTTCGTGAGCGCCGCGAGTGGCTCAAGCCTTTACCGCAATTCATCCTTCCTCATCGGCAAGCTCGGCACGCCGGTGTTCTCGCCGGTGGTGGAAATCGTCGAGGAGCCGCACCTGACCGGCGAGATGGCGAGCGGCTGGTTCGATGCCGAAGGCGTGGCCACCGAGTCGCGCACGGTTGTCGAAGGCGGAATTCTCCGGGGCTGGTTCCTCTCCGCGTATTCGGCGCGCAAGCTCGGCCTCGAGACAACCGGCAACGCCGGCGGCAACCATAACCTCGTGCTCAGGCCCGGCACGCTCGACCTGGCCGGCCTCGCGCGCCAGATGGGCCGCGGCTTCCTGGTGAACGAGCTCATGGGTCAGGGCGTGAATCCCGTCACCGGCGACTACTCCCGCGGCGCGGCGGGCTTCTGGGTCGAGCGTGGCGAGATCCAGTACCCCGTAGAGGAGGTCACCATCGCCGGCAACCTGCTCGAGATGTACCGCGCGATCGAAGCGGTGGGCGCCGACGTGCTCGCGCGCGGATCCAAGCACACAGGCTCGATCCTCGTCGGCAAGATGACCATCGCCGGGGATTAGCGAAGTTCAGGCCTTGCCGGGCTACGGTGCGCGCGGGTCCCTTGCCGCGCAGGGTGGTTCTGGTTAGGCTTGGCTCCATTCGAGGCTCCCGCCCGGATCCCAGAACAAGCCAACCATCCAACAGAGGAGCGAACCATGCAGCGCAGGAAATTCCTGAAGGCGGCGGGCGCGGGAGTTGCCGCGGGCGCCGCGATGATTCCGACGTTGAGCCGGGCGCAGGCCGCGGCCCTCCCCGAGATCAAGTGGCGCCTCGCCTCGAGCTTCCCCAAGTCGCTCGATACGATCTACGGCGCCGCCGAGAGCATGTCGAAGCGCGTGGCCGCCGCGACCGGCGGCAAGTTCCAGATCCAGGTTTTCGCTTCCAACGAGATCGTTCCCGGCCTGCAAGTCCTCGACGCGGTTCAGGCCGGCACCGTGCAGTGCGGCCACACGGCGCCCTACTACTACTGGGGCAAGGACGCGGCCTTCGCGCTCGACACCGCCATCCCCTTCGGCCTCAATGCCCGCCAGATGAACGCCTGGCAGATCTTCGGCGGCGGTCTGGAGCTTTTCCGCGAGTTCTACAAGGGCTACAACATTTACAACATGCCCTCCGGCAACACCGGAGCGCAGATGGGGGGCTGGTACCGCAAGGAGATCAAGACAGTCGCGGACCTGAAGGGCCTGAAGATGCGCATCGGCGGCTTCGCCGGCAAGGTGATGGAAAAGATGGGCGTCGTGCCGCAGCAGATCGCCGGCGGCGACATCTATCCCGCCCTCGAGAAAGGCACGCTCGATGCCGTGGAATGGGTCGGGCCCTACGACGACGAGAAGCTCGGTTTCAACAAGGTTGCGAAGTACTACTACTACCCAGGCTGGTGGGAGGGCGGCCCGCAGCTTTCCACGATGGTGAACCTGACCGAATGGAACAAGCTGCCGAAGGAATACCAGAACATCATGGAGGCCGCGTGCTGGGAATCCAATACCTGGATGGTCGCCAAGTACGATGCGCAGAACCCGGCGGCGCTGAAGCGGCTGATCGCCGGCGGCACCCGGCTGCGGGGCTTCTCGCGGGCGATACTCATCGCCAGCTACAAGGCGTCCCTCGAGGTCTACAAGGAGGCCGGCCAGAAGAGTCCCGCCTTCAAGAAGATCTACGACTCGATGGTCGCGTTCCGCACCGAGCAGCTGCTGTGGTTCCGGGTGGCGGAGAAGGGCTTCGACGACTTCATGCACACCATCGGGACGATCAAGTAGACGCTCCGGTCTGCTCGAGAAGCCCGCTGGACGGCGGGCTTTTTTTCACTTGCCGCCGAGCGCCTTCTCGATCTCCGCGGCGGCCTTGTCCTCCGGGGAAATCTCCTTGTCGTCGTCCTTCTTTGCCCCGTCCTTCTGCAGGTCCTTGAGAATGTCGTCCGGCGCGGCCGGTTCCTCGGACGCGGGAATCTCGATCTTCACCTTGCTGGTATCGGCCTCGGGCGACTTGTAGACCATGACCATCTGGGGGAACGCGATCACCAGTCCCACCATGACGACCTGGACCACCACGAACGGCACCGCGCCCCAGTAGATCTGGCCCGTCGTTACGGGCGCGGTGAGGATGCCGGACACCTTGTCGAGGTAGGGCTGAGCGGGGGCGACGCTGCGCAGGTAGAAGAGAGCGAAGCCGAAGGGCGGGTGCATGAACGAGGTCTGCATGTTCACGCCCAGCAGCACGCCGAACCAGATGAGGTCGATGCCGAGCTTGGCGGCCACGGGCACGAGCAGCGGTACCACGATGAAGGCGAGCTCGAAGAAGTCGAGGAAGAACGCCAGCAGGAACACGAGCAAGTTCACCACGATGAGGAAGCCCAGCTGCCCGCCGGGCAGGTTGAGCAGCAGCTCCTCGACCCACACGTGGCCATTGACCCCGTAGAAGGTGAGGCTGAAGACACGCGCCCCGATGAGGATGAAGACCACGAAGGTCGAGAGCTTCGCGGTGGTATCCATCGCCTGGCGCATGAGCGGCAACGTCAGGCGACGGCGGGTCATCGCCATCACCAGCGCGCCCGCGGCACCCATGGCGCCGCCTTCCGTCGGTGTCGCCCAACCGAGGAAGATCGTGCCGAGCACGAGGAAGATCAGCCCGAGCGGCGGCACCAGCACGAACAGCACGCGCCGCACCAGCGCCGCACGCGATTCCCCGGCGAGCGCGGTCGGCGGCAGCGCGGGCGCCCACTCTGGCTTCATTACACTCACGCCCGCCACGTACAGCATGTAGAACGCCGAGAGCAGCAGGCCCGGCAACAGAGCTCCCGCATACATGTCGCCGACCGAGCGCCCGAGCTGGTCGGCGAGGATGATCAGCACCAGCGAGGGCGGGATGATCTGGGCGAGCGTGCCGCTCGCCGCGATCACGCCGGCGGCGAGGCGCCGGTCGTAGCCGTAGCGAAGCATGATCGGCAGCGCGATCAGGCCCATCGAGATCACCGAGGCGGCGACCACGCCGGTGGTGGCGGCGAGCAGGGTGCCGACGAACACGACGGCGTAAGCGAGGCCGCCGCGGATCGCGCCGAACAGCCGGCCGATCGTGTCGAGCAGGTCTTCCGCCATGCCGCTGCGCTCGAGGATCAGCCCCATCAGGGTGAAGAACGGGATCGCCAGCAGCGTGTCGTTCTGCATGATGCCGAACAGACGCAGCGGCAGCGCCTGCATCAGCGCCTCGGGCAGCAGTCCGAGCTCGATGCCGACAAAGCCGAAGAACAGGCCGCAGGCGCCGAGGCTGAAAGCCACCGGAAAGCCGAACAGCAGGAATGCGATGAGGCCCACGAACATCAGTGGGGCGAAGTTTTGGATGATGAATTCCATGGCGTGCTACCTACTCGATCAGACAGGTTTGCCGCTGGCTTCGGCGAGACGGCGGATCGATTCGGCGAGCTCTTCCTCGGCCGATTTTTCATCGCGCTTGGCGGTCGGGTCGTCGATGCGGCCTTGCAGAAAGGCAATGCGCTTGATCAGTTCCGACCAGCCCTGCAGCAACAGCAGGCTGAAGCCCAGCGGGATCATCGCGTACACCGGCCAGCGGATGAGCCCGCCCGAGTTGCTCGACATCTCACCGGAGCGGAAACCCTGCAGAAAGAACGGAATGCCGTACCACAGAATGGCCAGACAGATCGGCGTGAGGAAGAAAGCGAAGCCGATGATGTCGATCCAGATCTGGCTGCGCTTGGACAGGCGGCTGGAGATCACATCGATCTTCACGTGCTCCTGGTTCAGCAGCGTATAGCCGGCCGCGATCATGAACGAGGCCGCGAACAGGTACCACTGCACTTCGAGAAACGCGTTGGAGCTCATGTTGAACACCTTGCGCACCACGGCATTGACGCCGCTGATCACGGTGGAGGCGAGGATGAGCCAGATCACATACTTGCCGATCTGTGCGTTGAGCCAATCGATGGCGCGCGAAAACCTGAGAAGCACATTCATGCTTGTCTCCCTTGGAGGGCTGTCATTTGAGATGCCGCGAATTCTATCGGCGCCCGGCAACCTGCCCGAGGCTGCGAGGGGGGTGTATTCCCGCGGCCCCGCCATGGCCCGGACGCTCGTGATAATGGGCCATGGCCGCGCCAAATTCCCTGTCGCACGCAATTGACACGCCCGATATGCGCCGGGCCGGCCGCGAACTGCTCTCCCTGGCGCTGATCGACGCGCGCAACCACACGCTGCACCTGCTCTCGCTCTACGAAGATGCGCTCGGCTCGGCCGCGCTGCCGGTCGAGCGAGGCGAGGGCGTGTTGCCGCCGATCTGGCTGGCCGGCCACATCGGCTGGTTCGCCGAATGGTGGATCGCGCGCAACACGCAGCGCGCCTTCGGCATCGACTGTCCGGTTCGGCCTACGCGGCTGGCGGCGATCGAGCCGCAGGCCGACGATTGGTGGAACCCGCTGCAAGGCGGCGCCGAGCGGCCCTGGTCACCCGACCTGCCGGATCTGGGCCAGACCAAGGCCTACCTGCTCGAGACGCTGGAAGGCACGCTCGAGCTGCTCGAACGCGCGGCCGAAACCGAC
>JBDSRZ010000167.1:0-4486 GCA_039929025.1 Usitatibacter sp.
CCTCTCCCAGGGGAGAGGGAGAACAGCGTGACCCTCACCCCGGCCCTCTCCCAGGGGAGAGGGAGAACAGCGTGACCCTCACCCCGGCCCTCCCAGGGGAGAGGGAGAACAGCGTGACCCTCACCCCGGCCCTCTCCCAGGGGAGAGGGAGAACCAGGTCCGGGGTCATCCTGATTTCGGGGCGCGGCAGCAACATGCGTTCGATCGTCGAGGCGCGCACCGGGCTCGAGATCCGCGCGGTGATTTCCAACCGCCCGGATGCCGCGGGGCTCGAATGGGCAAGGTCGCATGGGATCGCCACGCAGGTGATCGACCACAAGGCGTTCGCGACGCGCGAGGCGTTCGACGCCGCACTGGGCGAGGCCATTGAAAAGCTGGCGCCCGACCTCATCCTTCTTGCAGGCTTCATGCGCGTGTTCACCCCCGAATTCATCGCGCGCTTTCCACGAAGGATCCTCAACATCCATCCGTCGCTCCTGCCGTCGTTTCCCGGGCTGCACACCCACCGCCGGGCGCTCGACGCGGGCGTGAAGCTGCACGGCTGCACGGTGCACGTAGTGACGCCCGCGCTCGACAGCGGGCCCATCGTCGCGCAGGCCGCGGTGCCGGTGCTCGCCGGCGACACCGAGGCCACCCTCGCCGAGCGCGTGCTGGCCGCGGAGCACCAGGTCTACCCGCGCGCGGTGCGCTGGTTCCTCGAGGATCGAGTCGAGTTTGTGGGGGCCACGGTCGTCCGGGTCCGTGGGTCGGGCGTTGCTTCCGACTGCGTGATCTCTCCCCGGGAAATCCAATGAAGCTCCTCGCCGCGCTCCTTCTCGCCTCCACCGGCGCCCTCGCGATACCGAACGAGATCACCGCCGAGTACCAGGTGATGAACTCGGGCGTGAAAATCGGCCGCGTGAACGAGACCTTCACGCGCAGGGGCGACGACTACTTCATCCAGAGCGTCACGCGCTCCGAGGGTCCGCTGAAGCTCATCTTCGACGACCAGGTGACGCTCGAGAGCAGCGGCAAGATCGTGGGCACGGGATTGAAGCCGCTACGCTTCGAGCAGAAGCGCGCCCGGGATCCGCGCCGCGACGTCGACGCCACCTTCGACTGGGAGCGCGCCGTGATGCGCTCCACCTTCCGGGGCGAGAGCTCGGAAGTGCCGCTGCCCGCCGACACCCAGGACCGCCTCTCGCTCATGTACCAGTTCATGCGGGCGCGCGCCGTCGAAGGTGCGATGAAAGTGCCGATGGCCAACGGCCGAAAGGTGGAGATCTACACCTACCGCCTGGTGCGGGAAGAGAGGATCACCACCCCGGCCGGCGAGTTCGACACAATGCATTTCGAGCGCGTCACCAGCACGCCCAACGAGAGCCGCGCAGACGTCTGGCTCGCCAAGGATCGCTTCAACTTCCCCGTGCGCATCGTGTTCGACGACCCCAAGGGCTTCAGGCTCGACCAGATGCTGGTCTTGCTGCATACGAAGTGATGCCTTCCGCCGCCGCATTCTTCGACCGCTACCGCCTCGTGCTTCTCGCCGTGGCGCTGTCGGCGGCCGTGCACGCCGCGATCCTGGTCGGCACGCCGCGGCGCCTCACCGCGGTCGCCGAGGCCACGGGCGCCGAGTACTCCGCCACGCTCGACCCCGCCGCCGCCATCGTCGCCGCGCCCGAACCCGCGGCGGCGCCGCGGCCCGTGACACCGCGTCCCCGCGCCATCGCGCGCAGGCCACTGGCGCCCGCGGTTTCTCCCGACATCCTGGCGATGGCGCCGCTGGAAACCGCCACCGACGCGTCCCCGTCCCTTTCGCAGCCCCCGACCCTCGCGCCCGCTCCCGAATTGCTGGCGCTCGCGCAGCCCGCGGTCCCCATCGCGCCGGAGCCCGAGAAATTCCCGGTGGCGGCGCTGCCGGGCAATATCTCGATCTCGTACCAGATCACCTCGGCCTTCGCCGACGGACGCGCGGTCTACCGCTGGGAGCGCGACGGCGACAACTACCGCATCAGCGGCGAAGCCGAGGCCGAGGGCTTCTTCACCCTCTTCCTCGAGGGACGGATCCAGCAGGAAAGCAGCGGCACGGTGACCGAATCGGGACTGCGTCCCGAGCGCTTCGTGGAAACGCGTCCCAACAACGTCCGCGAGGGCCTCGAATTCGACTGGCCCGGGCGCAAGGTCACGTTCTCGCGCGTCGACAGCACCAAGACCTCGCCGCTCACCGACAACACCGTGGATTGGCTGTCGATGATCTTCCAGCTCGCGCACCTGCCGCCCCACGGCGAGTCGATGAACCTGCAGGTCTTCACCCAACGCAAGATGTACAAGTTCGCGCTGCAGGTGGTGGGCACGGAGGAGATCGACATCCCGTTGGGCCACGTGCGCGCACTGCACCTGCGCCATGTCGATGAGAAGGACGCGCGCGAAGTGGTCGATGTCTGGCTCGGCATCGATCACCACAACCTCCCGGTGAAGCTGCGATTTCCCGTGGCGCGCAACCGCCTGATGGTCGAGCAGGTCGCAACCCGGGTCACGACCCGCTAGGTCCATGAATCTTTCCCGCGGGCAGCTCGATGCGATCGTCCAGGCCTTGACCGTGGTGCTGCCGGCCCGGGCGCCGGCCGACGCCCTGTTGAGCCAGTACTTCCGCGACAACCGCAGTCTCGGCTCGAAGGAGCGCGCGCTGGTCGCCGATACCGTGTACGCGGCCCTGCGCCGCCGGCGCCTGCTCGAGCACGTGACGCCGAACGCGACACCGCGCGAGATCGCGCTCGCCACCCTGGTGAAACTGCAGGGCATCGGCGTGGGCCAGATCGAATCGACATTGCGCGGCGGCGAGAAGGAGTGGCTCGCGGCGCTGAAGGCCCTCGACCTGGACACCCTTGCCTTCGAGATCCGCGCGGACCTGCCCGACTGGGTGATCGAGCGCCTGAGGCGCGGCATGGACGAGGCCGCGCTGCTGGAGCTCGCGCGCGGCCTGCAGCAGCCGGCGCCGCTGGATCTGCGCGTGAATTCCCACAAGGCGCCGCGCGCCGCGGTGCTCGATCGCCTGGCGTACGACGAGATCGCCGCTTCACCCACGCGCTACTCGCCCATGGGCGTGCGTCTGCGCGAGAAGCCCGCGCTCAACAGGCACCCGATGTTCCTCGACGGCGCCGTGGAAGTGCAGGACGAGGGCAGCCAGCTCCTCGGCATGCTGGTGGAGCCGCGCCGCGGCGAGATGGTGGTGGACTTCTGCGCGGGCGCCGGCGGCAAGACGCTGCAGATGGGCGCGCAGATGAATTCCTCCGGCCGCCTCTACGCCTTCGACGTCTCCGACAAGCGCCTGACGAGGCTCACGCCGCGGCTCAAGCGCTCGGGCCTGTCGAACGTCTTCCCGCAGCGCATCGCCAACGAGAACGACGCCAAGGTAAAGCGCCTGCGCGGCAAGATCGACCGCGTCCTCGTCGACGCGCCCTGCACCGGCCTCGGCACGCTGCGACGCAATCCCGACCTCAAGGTGCGCCAGGATGAAGCGGGGCTGAAGGAGCTGACCGAGAAGCAGCGCTCGATCCTCGCGGCGGCCGCGGCGCTGGTGAAGCCGGGCGGTCGCCTGGTGTACGGAACGTGCAGCCTGCTCCCGGAAGAGAACGAGGACATCGTCAACGCGTTCCTCGCGGGCAATCCCGAATTCCACCTGGTTTCCGCGGCCGCGATCCTCGAGCGCCAGGGTGTGAAGCTCAAGGACGCGGGCGAGTACCTGCGCCTATATCCCCACATCCACGAGACCGACGGGTTCTTCGCCGCGGTGCTGGAGAAAACCAGGCCCTAGACCGGAATATGGCTCTCGACTTCGACGTATCGCCGCTGAAAGGCTTCCTCGACCAGGTCGCGCACGGCGCCACCGCGACCGAGTGGCTCTGGCAGCTCGCGGTGGGCGCGGGGGCCATGGCCCTCGGCTTCTTCGCCGCGCGCGCCATCTGCAAGCAGGTCACGCCGTCCCCGCGCTGGAAGTTCGGCGAGGGCGATTTCGAGCGCGTCGCCTACCCGCTCCTCGCCTACGCCTTCCTGGCGGTCGGCCGCGCGATCCTCGCCCGCCACCAGCAAACGGTGCTGCTCGACATCGTGCAGACGCTGCTGGTCGCGTGGATCGTGATCCGCATCGCGATCTACATCCTCGGCCACATCCTGCCGCCTGGGGCATTCCTGCGCGCGTCGATCAAGGCGATCGCGTGGATCGCCTGGGTCGGCGTGGCGCTTCACATCACCGGCCTCCTTCCGGGCCTGATCCAGGCCCTGGAAGAAGTCGGCCTCACCGTCGGCGCGGACAAGCAGCGCATCACCCTGTGGTTGATCCTGCAGGCGTTCGCGGCGCTCGCCCTCACGCTCGGGCTCGCAGCGTGGATCTCGCGCGTCACGGAAAGCCGGGTGCTCGCCGCCAAGGAACTGGAGATGTCGACCCGAGTCGTCATCACCAAGGCGGTTCGCGTGGCGACGCTCTTCCTCGCGATCCTGGTGGCGCTGC
>JBDSRZ010000168.1:0-11791 GCA_039929025.1 Usitatibacter sp.
GGCGATCCCTACAAGGACACCGCCGGCCCGGCGGTGAATCCGCTGATCAAGATCATCAACATCGTGGCGCTGCTGATCGTGCCGCTGCTGTAAGTCGCTTTGCTTCGCAAGGGCCGCCCTCGGGCGGCCCTGCTAACCTCGCCACCCCCATGAAAGTCCTGGTCCTCGGAGCCGGCGTCGCCGGCGTCGCCGCCGCCTGGTACCTCTGGCAGGACGGCCACGAGGTGACGGTGCTCGACCGCAACGAGGGCGTGGGACTCGAGACCAGCTTCGCCAACGGCGGGCAGCTCTCATACAGCTACGTCGCGCCGCTTGCGAGCCCGTCGGTCATCCCGAAGATCCCGCCGTGGCTGTTGCGCCGCGACTCGCCGCTGCGCTTCCGTCCGTCGCTGGATCCGGACCAGTGGCGCTGGTGCCTGGCGTTCCTCGCCGCGTGCAACCAGCGCACCGCGGACATCACCACCGAGCGGTTGCTGCGCCTCGCCTTCTACAGCCGGAGCCTCATGCACGAGCTGGTGGGCAGCCACGACATCGATTTCGACTACGTGCAGAACGGCAAGCTCGTGGTGCATACGCAGCGCGATTCGTTCGAGTCGGCGCGGCGGCTGATGGAGTACCAGGGCAAGCTCGGGGCGGAGCAGCGCGCGCTCTCCGCGCAGGAATCGGTCGAGCTCGAGCCCGCGCTCGCGCACATGGGCCCGCGCATCTGCGGGGCGATCTACACGCCAAGCGAGGATGTTGGCGACACCTACAAGTTCTGCAACGAGCTGAAGCGCCTCATGACCGCCGGCGCGAACCCCGTCGTATACCGCTTCGGCATCGAAGTGCAGCGCCTGCTCCCGTGGCATGGGCGGCTGATGGGCGTGGAAACCAGCGCCGGGGTGCTCGAGGCCGACGCCTACGTCCTGGCGCTCGGCACCAATGCGCCCTACCTGCTGAAGCCGCTCGGTATCCGCGCGCCGGTGTATCCCCTCAAGGGCTACAGCCTGTCGCTGCCGGTGACCGAGGACGCCGGGGCGCCGCGCATCAGCGTCACCGACTACAAGCGCAAGGTCGTCTACGCGCGGATCGGCGACGAGCTGCGGGTGGCCGGGATGGCGGACCTGTCCGGCAAGCGCGCGGAGATCGACGTGGAGCGCGTCGACCAGCTGGTGGACGAAGTGAAGGCGGCCTTCCCGCGCGCCACCGACTTCAGCTCATTGCGCCCCTGGTGCGGCATGCGCCCCGCCACGCCCAGGGGCACGCCGGTATTGGGCGCCACGCGCTATGCGAACCTGTGGCTGGACGTCGGGCACGGCGCCCTGGGCTTTACGCTGGCCCTGGCCACCGGCCGCGTTGTCGCAGACCTGGCGGCGGGGCGTACGCCAGTCGTCCCACTGGATGGATTCACTCTCGATCGGGAGAAATGAGATGGCAATCGAGTTCTATCACGGCCATGGGTCGCCCTATTCGTGGCGAGTCTGGCTGGTCCTCGAGCACAAGCAGGCGCACCGGGCCGGGATCGAGTCGCTGCCGTTCTTCGACAAGACCTTTCCGCCGCATTGGCGATGAGGTTCTCGGTCCACGCGACCGACGGCGCCGCGCGCCGCGGAGCGCTCGAGGTCGCCCACGGCGCGATCGACACGCCCGCCTTCATGCCGGTAGGCACGTACGGCACCGTGAAGGCGATGAGCCCCGTGGAGCTGAAGGCCTCGGGCGCGCAGATGATCCTCGGCAACGCCTTCCACCTGTTTTTGCGCCCGGGGCTCGCGGTGATCGCCGCGCACCGCGGACTGCATCGCTTCATGGGCTGGGACGGCCCGATCCTCACCGATTCCGGCGGCTTCCAGGTGTTCAGCCTGGGGGAGCTGCGCAAGATCTCCGAGGAGGGCGCGGCCTTCCAGTCGCCGATCGACGGCGACGCGCTCTTCCTCACGCCGGAGGAGTCGATGCGCATCCAACGCACGCTCGATTCCGACATCGTGATGGTTTTCGACGAGTGCACCGGCTATCCCGCCACGCGCGAGCAGGCGGCGACCTCGATGCGGCTGTCGCTTCGCTGGGCCGAACGCTCGAATGCGGCCCACGCCGGCAACGCGAACGCGCTCTTCGGCATCGTGCAGGGCGGCATGTACGAGGACCTGCGCGACGAATCCCTCGCGGGCCTCACCGGCATCGGCTTCGACGGCTACGCGGTGGGCGGCGTGTCCGTGGGCGAGCCCAAGGAAGACATGCTGCGATTGGTTGCGCACACCGGTCCGCGGCTACCGCAGGCCGCGCCGCGCTACCTCATGGGGGTGGGAACGCCCGAAGACATCGTGAACGCGGTGGCCCACGGATTCGACATGTTCGATTGCGTGCTGCCGACGCGCAATGCGAGGAATGGGTGGCTCTTCACGCGCGCGGGCGACGTGAAGATCAAGAATGCGCGCCATCGCGAGGACACCGCGCCGCTCGATTCGCGCTGCGCCTGCTACGGCTGCGCCAATTTCAGCCGCGCCTACCTGCACCACCTGCACCGCGCCAACGAGATCCTGGGCGCGCGCCTGAACACCATCCACAACCTGCACTACTACCAGGAACTCATGGCCGGGATGCGCGAGGCGATCGCGCGTGGGGAATTCGCGGCCTGGCGCCGGGGCTTCGAGGCGGCGAGGGCGGGCGAGCCGCCCGAATGACTTCCGGCGGGGTTGACGCCCGAATGACTTCCGGCGGGGTTGAAAAGCGCACCCGGTACCCAAGCGTGTGAAACGAGCCCACGTTCCTGGTGGGAATCGCGAGGCCGGCGTGCTAAAATATCGGGCTTCAATCGCAGGGAAATTCCCTGTCGCATCAAGAACTTCCCTCTGGAGAGCACCCCAATGATCGGAACCACATTCGCCCAGGCTGCCGGCGGCAGCCCCACCGGTGGCGACTCCCTGATGGGCATGCTGCCCATCGTCCTGATGTTCGTGATCCTCTATTTCCTCATGATCCGGCCGCAGATGAAGAAGGCAAAGGAGCACCGCACCATGGTCGACGCGCTGCAGAAGGGCGACGAGGTCGTCGCGGTCGGCATCCTCGGCAAGATCTCCAAGGTGAGCGACAACTACGTGACCCTCGAAGTGGCGCCCAACGTCTCCATCCAGGTGCAGAAGTCGGCGGTGAACACGCTGCTGCCCAAGGGCACGATCAAGGACTCGCAATGACGGCCGCTCGCGCTCGCGAAGCCCTGTTCCACGTGGGCCCCCTCTCCCCCGGCAGAGGGGTGGCGAGAGCGTCGCAATGAACCGCTATCCCCTCTGGAAGTACATCGTCATCGCGGTGGCGCTGGTGGTGAGCACCCTCTACGCCGCGCCCAACATCTTCGGCGAGGTGCCCGCGGTCCAGGTCTCGGGCGCGAGAAGCGCGGTAAAGGTCGACGAGGCGCTGCGCACCTCGATCGACGAGGCGCTCAAGGCCGCGAAGATCGACACCCGGGGAACCGAGCAGTCGGACACGTATCTGCGCTATCGCTTCGCCGACACCGACACGCAGCTGAAGGCGCGCGACATCATCCAGGCCAAGGTGGTCCCGGCGGGAACCCCGGCGCAATACCTGGTGGCCCTGAACCTGGTAGCCGATTCTCCGAAGTGGCTGCAGGCGATCGGCGCCAAGCCGATGTACCTCGGCCTCGACCTGCGGGGTGGCGTGCACTTCCTGCTGGAGGTGAACATGGCCGCGGCGAAGAACAAGTCGGTCGAGCGTTACCTGGGCGACCTGCGCAGCCTCCTTCGCGATCGCAAGATCTATTACTCCAGCCTCGCCCGCGACCGCGACGACCGCATCGTCGCGAAATTCCGCGAGCCGGAGCAGCGCGCCGCGGCGCTCAAGGCGCTCGGCGAACAGATGCCCGACCTCTCCCTGAAGGAGCAGGAGGTGGACGGCGAGGGCGCGATCGTGGCGAGCATCAAGCCCGAGGTGGTGAAGCGCGAACAGGAGCAGGCGCTGGCGCAGAACATCCAGACGCTGCGCAACCGCGTGAACGAGCTGGGAGTCGCCGAGCCGATCGTGCAGCAGCAGGGCACCGACCGCATTGTGGTGCAGCTGGCCGGCGTGCAGGATCCGACGCGCGCGAAGGACATCCTCGGGCGAACCGCCACGCTCGAGGCGCGCCTGGTTTCCGAGGAGCACGCGCAGGGCCCCGGCCGGGACGCCTTCAACCAGTACCGCAGCACCCCCGCGGCGTTCGGCACCGACAAGTTCCTCGATGTGGACGGCAACCCGGTGCTGGTGAAGAAGCAGGTGATCTTCACCGGGGACCGCGTGAAGGATGCGCAGCCCGGGTTCGACTCGCCCGAGCGCGGCGGCGGGGCGATCGTGCGCATGGCGCTCGACGACACCGGCGGGCGGATGCTGCGCCAGGTCACGCGCGAGAACATCAAGAAGCGCATGGCGATGCTGCTGGTGGAGAAGACCAGCACCGTGGTGCTCACCTGGCCGGTGATCCAGGACGAGCTCGGAGCCAATTTCCAGATCTCCGGCATGCCCAGCACCGAGGAGGCGAGGAACCTCGCCCTCCTGCTGCGCGCCGGGGCGCTGGCGGCTCCGATGGAGATCATCGAGGAACGCACCATCGGCCCGAGCCTGGGCGCGGAGAACATCGCCAAGGGCTACAAGGCGGTGATCGGCGGCTTCATCGCCATCGCGCTCTTCATGATCGCGTACTACGCGCTCTTCGGCGTGGTCTCGGTCGCGGCGCTCGCCGCCAACCTGCTCTTCCTGGTGGCGCTGCTGTCGATGATGCAGGCCACGCTCACGCTGCCGGGCATCGCGGCGGTGGCCCTCACGCTCGGCATGGCGATCGACGCCAACGTGCTCATCAACGAGCGCGTGCGCGAGGAGCTGCGCTCCGGCATGAGCCCGCAGATGGCCATTCAAGCAGGCTACGAGCGCGCCTTCGGCACCATCCTGGATTCCAACGTGACCACGCTCATCGCGGGCCTGGCGCTGCTCGCCTTCGGCTCGGGGCCGGTGCGCGGCTTCGCGGTGGTGCACGTCCTGGGCATCATGACCTCGATCTTCAGCGCGGTGGTGGTGTCGCGCGGCCTGATCAACCTCATCTACGGAGGCCGCAAGAAAGTGCCGCGGCTGTCGATCGGAGACACCTCCTGGCACAAGAAGGACGGCGCCAGGGACTCCAAGAAAGTGGCGATCTAGACCATGGAATTCTTCAAGATCAGGCGCAGCATCCCCTTCATGCGGCACGCGAAGGTGTTCAACATCATCTCGTTGATCACCTTCCTGCTGGCGGTCGGGCTGCTGGCAGGCCGCGGGCTGCATTTCTCCATCGAGTTCCTCGGCGGCACGGTGATGGAGGTGGCCTACGACCACCCCGCCCAACCGGAGCGCATCCGCACCACGTTGCAGAAGATCGGGCTAACTGATATCTCGGTGCAGAACTTCGGCACCTCGCGCGACGTGCTGGTGCGCATGCCGCTGAAGAAGGTCGAGGGCTCGAGCCAGAATGTCGAGATGCAGAAGCAGGCCGACGCGGTAATGGCGGCGCTCAAGGGCGACGACAAGAGCGCGCAGGTGAAGCGCGTCGAGTACGTCGGCGGCCAGGTGGGCAAGGAGCTCGCGACCGACGGGGCGCTGGCACTCCTCTTCGTCTGCTTCGGCATCATGATCTACCTCGCGTTTCGCTTCGAATGGCGCTTCGCGGTCGCCACCGTGGTCGCGAACCTGCACGACGTGGTGATCATCCTGGGCTTCTTCGCCATGTTCCAATGGGAGTTCTCGCTGCCGGTGCTGGCGGCGATCCTGGCGATCCTCGGCTATTCGGTGAACGAGTCGGTGGTGGTCTTCGACCGGGTACGCGAGAACTTCCGCAAGATGCGCAAGGCCTCGGTCGACGAGGTGATGGACGCCTCGATCACCGGCACCATCTCGCGCACCATCATTACCCATGGATGCACGCAGGCGATGGTGCTGTCGATCTACTTCTTCGGCGGGGCGGCGCTGCACTACTTCGCCCTCGCGCTCACCATCGGCATCTGCTTCGGCATCTATTCGTCGGTGCTGGTGGCGGCGCCGCTGGCCAAGTACCTGGGGGCCTCGCGGATCGATTTCGTGAAGCCGGAGAAGAAGTCGCTCGAGCCGCAGATGCCCTGACGTGGAGTTCCTGGCGCAGTTCATCGACATCGTCCTGCACCTGGACACGCACCTCGTCGCGATGGTGGAGCGGCACGGCGCATGGATCTACGCGATCCTCTTCGCCATCATCTTTTGCGAGACGGGCTTGGTGGTGACACCGATCCTGCCCGGCGACTCGCTGCTCTTCGTCGCGGGCGCGGTCGCCGCCACGGGCGCCATGAACGTCCATGTCGTCGTGGCGCTGCTGATCGCGGCCGCCTTCCTCGGCAACGGCGTGAACTACGCCATCGGCCGCTGGCTCGGCAGGCGCTTCTTCACCGACCGCAAGGCGCGCTGGCTCAATCCCGCGCACATGGAGAAGGCGCACGCCTTCTACGAGCATCACGGCGGCAAGGCGGTGGTGATCTCGCGCTTCCTGCCGATCGTGCGCACCTACATCCCCTTCGTGGCCGGCATGGGGCAGATGGATCCGTGGCGCTTCACGATGTTCAACGCCGCCGGCGCGGTGCTGTGGGTGGGCTCGCTCACCTACGCCGGCTTCTTCTTCGGCAACATCGCCTGGATCAAGGGCAACCTCACGGCGATCATCCTCGGCATCATCGCGGTGAGCCTCGCGCCGCTCGCGATCGCGTTCGCGCGCGCGAGGTTCGCGAAGCGCGCGGCTTGACGCCGCGCAGGGCGTGCATCAATCCGTGAGGCTGGCCCCGGAGCGGGTCGAGCGCAGCCAGGTCACCGTGGCGCCGAAGTAGGCGAGCGCGAGCGCCAGCTCGGCCGCCGCCAGCCGCGCGGAAAGCCCGCCGTCCGTCCAGGCGCGCGCAGCGCCTTCGGCCACGTAGAACCAGATGAGGAGCGTCGTCCACTTGAAGGTATGGCGGCGCGCGCGCAGCACGCCGAAGAGCGGCGCCATCAGCGGCAGCACCTTGAGTACCAGCCACGATCCCCCCGGCTTCACCGGCGCGAGGAAGAGCTCCCAGGCGAGGCCAAGGAAGATCAGCGCCACCAGGCAGGCTACCGCGGCCCACCACGCGGCCGTCGCGACCGCGCGCGGCCGGGGATCGATCACCCCGAGAGCTTCCGCGCCGTCTGCGCCAGGCGCTTGCCGAGCGCGAACGCGAGCCGCGACTCCTCGTCGCTCACCGGCCGGTCGTTGGCGGTTCCGGAAACGTGGGTGGCGCCGTAGGGCGTGCCGCCGGAGCGCGTCGCATTCAGGTCGGGGTCGGTATAGGGAATGCCGACGATCAGCATCCCGTGGTGCAGCAGCGGCAGCATCATCGACACGAGGGTGGTCTCCTGTCCGCCGTGCATCGACGCGGTGGAGGAGAACACCGCCGCGGGCTTGCCGGCGAGGGTCCCGCGACCCCATTCGGTCCCGAGCCCGTCGATGAAATACTTGAGGGGCGCGGCCATGTTACCGAATCGCGTCGGCGAGCCGAGCGCCACGCCCACGCATTCATCGAGGTCGCGGGGCTCGACGTACGGCGCGCCTTCGGCAGGCACCGCCGGCATGGGCCTGTCGATCACCGTCGCCACCTTCGGCACGGTGCGCACGCGGGCGCGCATCCCCTCGACGCTCTCGATGCCGCGCGCGAGCGATTGCGCGAGCGATCGCACCGAGCCGGTGGCGCTGTAGTAGAGGACGAGGACATCGCGCATGGAGGTACCATGATAACCGTGCGCACCCGCCTCCTCGACCTTCTCGGCTTCCTGCGCTTCGTGCTCAAGCGCTGGACCGAGGACCGCTGCCCGCAGATCGCGGGCAGCCTCACATTCACCACGCTCCTCGCCCTCGTGCCGGTCTTCGCGATCGCGGTGGCGCTGCTCTCGCGGCTGCCGTTCTTCGAGGACGTGATGGTCCAGATCAAGGTCTTCCTGCTCCTGAACCTGGCTCCCGAGATCGCCGGCAAGATCATCACCGTGTATATGGTGCAGTTCCGCCATAACGCGGGCCGGCTCACCACCATCGGCGTGGTGTTCCTCTTCATTACCGCGGTGGCGCTCATGTTCACCGTGGACCGCTCGCTCAACGGCATCTGGCGCGTGCGCAACGCGCGGCCCCTCTGGATCTCGATGATGAGCTACCTCGTGCTGCTCACGATCGGCCCCGCGCTGATCGCGGTGAGCGTCTCGATCACCACCTACCTCCTCGCGCTCTCGACGAGCGTCGACGTGCCGAGGCAGGCGCACTCGGTGCTGCTCCAGGCGGTCCCGGCTTCGGTGAGCGCGATCGCCTTCTTCCTGCTCTACCGGCTGGTGCCCAACCGCCGGGTGTCGTGGAAGCACGCGGCGGCCGGCGGCATCATGGCGGCGGTCGCGTTCGAGCTCGCCAAGGAGATCTTCGCCTTCTACATGACGCACGCCCCGGCCTACAGCGTCGTCTACGGCACGTTCGCCGCGGTGCCGTTCTTCCTGCTGTGGATCTACCTCTCGTGGCTGGTGGTGCTCTTCGGCGCCGAGCTCACCGCGTCCCTCGACTACTGGCCGGGCAAGAAGTGGAAGCGCGTCGTGAACCGGCAGGCGCGCTTCGGCGACGCGGTGGCGGTGGCGCGCATGCTCTTCGAGGCGCAGGGCAAGTCCGTGACCTTCGAGCGGTTGCGGCGCGGAACGGGCATGCCCCAGGACGAGCTGGAGGATGCTCTGCACCACATGACAGCGAGCGGGTTGGTGGTGCGCGAGGGACGGACCGGATACGCGATTCCCGAGTCGCCGCCTCCAGAGACCGCCTAGCGCGGCCACCGCAGCGGAAATCAGGAAGGTTTCACGTGGAAGAGCTCGAAACGACCCGTCTTCTCGACCAGGCCGCTCGCGCGCACGCAGCAGACCTCGCCCTCCTCGGTGATCTCGAACTCGCGCAGCTCTGCATGGGTGTTGGGCGGCGTGATGAGGGCATCCTGCGCCTGCGAGCCGTCGCCCAGCATGAGGCCGAGCTTTGCCTGCGGGCTGGTGGTGACGGTCGGTTGCACCCACACCATGCGCGCCATCGGGGCGAGGTATTGCACTCCGAACTCGATGCCGCCCTCGTCGAAAATGGTGATCCAGCGCACCACGCCGATGGTCCAGTGCGCCTTGCCGGGCGACTTGATGCCCACGAGCTCGCCCACGGCAATCGGCTGCTGGGTCGGGCCCCTGCGGCGCACCTTGATGCCGCCGCGGCTCTGGTTCACCACGTCCCATTCGAACACCGGGATCGGCTGCGAGGCGTCGTCCATGGGGAGCGCGAAGAGCGGCATGGTGATGCCGCGCCTCAGCATCTCGTCTTCGGTGGCGAGGTCGAGCTTCGGCTCCAGCGAAACGAAATGGGACACCGCCTTCAGGCCCGCGGCGATCGCGACCGTCATCTCGGCGGGATCGCGCCGGGAGGAGCGCTTCGGTGGATCGCCCCAGAGCGTGATCAGCTTGGCGACCAGGGCAAGGCCCTCGGGGCCCATCGCCTTGCTCATGGTCGCGGAGACATTGCCGGTCTCCATCGCGGTTTTCTTCATGCGCAACTTGTCGACGATGGCGTTGGTGTCGAGGAGCCGCCAGTTGGGGCCGCCGGTGTCGTCGTTCGCCGAGAGCAGGGGCTTGGGCGGCCTGTCGGTGTCGCATGGCACCAGGAAATGGCCGCCGGGGGACGTGCCCGGCCGAGCCTGGCCCAGGGTCGCCAGGCCACGGTAGCCGCGCATCTGCGCGATGACCTTCTCGGCATCGCCCTGCGCGAGGCGATAGGGATCGGTGAGCGACAGGAGCAGCGCCTCGCAATAGGCGTCCGCGACGCTCGCCTTGTTGTCGGGGTCCGCGGGCTGGCGTGCGATTCCCTCCTGTTCGGCATGCACGTAGAGCTGGTGGATCTCGTTCCACAGGCGCGCGGGCGCCGGCGTGTAGGCCTTGTAGCTTGCGAGCAGGCCCGCGGCCATGTACTCGATCGCGCGCATCACCAGCAACGGCAGCTGCTTCTTGCCGCCGAAGAGCTTGCCGCTCTTCTCGCTGATGGCGATCTTGTAACCGGTGGCGAGCTCCGCGGCGAAGTCGCGCGCGAGGGTAAGGGCCTCACGCGCTCGCGGGGAGAGCGGCAGCGCGGCCTTCGAATAGACGGCGTCCAGATCTTCGAGCATCGTCGCCGCGTAAGGCCGGTAGATTTCGAGGATGTCGAGCCGGACATCGGTGTCCAACTTGGCCCGGTTCACGGCGGCGAGGTGCACACACAGGCGGCGTCCCGCATCCAGGCTCTGCTGCAACGGAAGCGTATCGATCCAGGCCTTCACCTGCTTCGGCCGGATCTCCAGATCCTTGGGCGGGGCGGTGCGGTCGGCGGGAATGCTGAGGGCGAGCGGCATTTTCGAGCGTTCATCTTCCGGTAAGCTGGCCGAAGCATAAGCGAGGGAAATGCTTTTGAAAACCAGACTCTTATTGCGCCTGTCATGGCAGATTTGTGCGATCTTCGCCACGCTCGCCTGCGCTGCGCCGGTGCTCGCATTCGACCTGATGGACACCAGGGGCCAGCCGCACCGCCTCAAGGAGTACGAGGGGCGCTGGGTGGTGGTCAACTTCTGGGCCACATGGTGCGTCCCCTGCATCCAGGAAATCCCCGAGATCGCTCAGTTCCATCGCGAACATCGGCGCGTGGTGGTGATCGGCGTCGCGACCGACGCGGACAACGTGGCCAAGGTCAAGCAGTTCGCCGCCAAGGTGGGCCACGACTACCCGCTGGTGCTCTGGAACGACAAGGTTGCGAAGCAGTTGGGCGACCCGAAGGCCCTGCCCACGACGCGCATCTACGATCCGGCCGGGAAGGCGGTCTACGACCGCGTGGGTCGGGTGACCAGGAAGGCGCTCGAGGACTTGACCGGGTCCCGCGCCGGCGCCACGGCGGTCGCGCCCAGCGCCCAGCGGCTTCGCAGCGCGCCCATCACCAGGTCGGGATAACCTGGGTTTCCCAGGCTGCCGTTGTACCTGCCGAGGGCATTGGCGAGGTTGCCACGCTCGCGGTCCAGGTAATGCCGCAGGATCGTGCAGCCATAGCGCAGGTTGGTGCGCTCGTGGAAGAGGTTGTGCGAGGGCTCCCCGAGCTCCTTCACCCAGAACGGCATCACCTGCATGAGCCCGCGGGCGCCGGCCTTCGACAGTGCGTACTTGCGGAACTTGCTCTCCACCTCGATCACCGCCAGCACCAGGTGCGGATCGAGCCCCGCGCGCGTCGCCTCGTAGCGGACGAGGGCCAGGAAGTGGCGCGCCGATTCCTCGTCGGCAAAGCGCGGTTGCACCCGGCGCGTCATCGCACGCACCCACGCGCGCGTGTCGAGGTCGCGCTCGTCGACGGTGGTGCGGTCGTTCACCGCGCGCGCGAGACTCGCCCGCACCGACGCCGACAGCACCTCGTACTGCTGCGCGCCGGCCATGGCAAGCGGCGCCGCCGCGAGCAGCGTGGCGGCGAGGAGGAGGCGAGGCCCCGCGCCCACGAGGCTACGACGCCTTGGGCGCCCGCGCATGCTCGAATCGCGCCTGCAGGAAGGACATCGCCTCGCCCACCGCCACCCTGGTCGCGGCCGCGTCGCGGCGGTGCTGATACTCGATCGCGCCTTCCTTGAGGCCGCGATCGCCGATCACGATGCGGTGCGGGATGCTGATCAGCTCCTGGTCGGCGAGCAGCACGCCGGGGCGCTCGTCGCGATCGTCGAGGAAGGCATCGACGCCGGCGGCGGTGAGGTCGGCGTAGAGCTGG
>JBDSRZ010000169.1:0-14640 GCA_039929025.1 Usitatibacter sp.
CAATAGGCGATCCGCCCCTCGTACTTGCGCCGGATCTCCGCCGTGCCGCCCCGGGACCCGCCATCGATGACGACGACCTCGGTGTTCGGGTAATCGCCGTCGATTTCCCTGAACAGCCCTTCGAGAAACCGTTCGAGGTAGGCCGCCCGATTCTTGGTGACGACCACCGCGGAAAGCAGCAGTCCGTGCGTGGCGGTACCGGACGCCGGGGTTGGGCTCGCCTTCGTGGTGATCAAATGTGATGGGCTTTGGCGGGCTGCGGATTCAACGTCCGCCGAAAATAGTCGCACGTCTCACGCACCCCAACATTGAGGGAAGTGAATCTGAATTTCGGGAAGATCGACCTGAACTTCCTGTCATCCATCACCTTGCGCGGCGCGCCGTCCGGCATCGAGTGATCCCACTTGACCCCTCCCGCGTACTGCAGCTCCGTAGTGATCACGCCCACAAGCTCCCGCACGCTGAGCCCGAAGTTCTGCCCGATGTTCACGGGCTCGTCCAGGCCGAGCGTTTGCGGCGCCTCGATGATGTCCGCAACAATGCGTCCCAAGTCGGGCGCATATAACCACTCTCTTATCGCTGTTCCGGTGCCCCACACCTCGACCTCGTTTGCGCCGCGTTTCTGCGCCTTCAGGAATTTCACCACCAAAGCGTCGAGCGCGTGAGCCTTGTTGGGATCCTCGGAATCGAACGGCCCATACATATTGGGCACCAGCAGCGAAATACTGCGAATGCCGTGCTGCATCTTGAAACACTCACCCACCGCCCACAACATTCGCCGCGTCGCTCCGTAAGACAGGACAGTCTGGTGGAGGGGCCCGTTCCACCACGCGCTCTCCGATAACGATTCGACGCTTGCGGGATACGCGCAGTTGGCGATCGGATTGATGATGACCGAGTGCGTGCTTGCCTTCGCCAACGCCTCGTACAAATTGAGGATCATGCGGGTGTTGTCTGTCACGACCTGGGCAGCCTGCCTGGTGACGTAGTTGAGGCTCCCGACATGGGCCGCGCAGTTGATGACGAAGCTGGGTTGCGTGGCCTCGAGAAGACGCAGGGCTTGACCTGCGTCGCGCAAGTCGATCCCCTGGGCACGCGACGCCGAACAATTCCGGATGCCTCGGCGTTCCAATGCTGCGACGACGTTGCGGCCAACGAAGCCGGAACCGCCGAGCACCAATACCTGGCGGTCAGCCATGGTTCAGCCAGACTCGCCGAGCACTTCGTTCGCCTTCGCAAGGATCGCTTCGACGTTGCGCTTCCCCTTTATCAGCGTCCGGGGCGGTGCCGAAACGACGATCGAACCGGCTTCATACGAGCCATTGATGACGCACAGCGCACCGACGCTCACTGCCTCGTGCAGGACGGTACCCGGAAGCAACACGCAGTGCGAACCAACCAGCGCCGCACGCCCCAGGAACACATCTCCACTGATCGTCGACAGATATCGCTCCGGAACCGTAGCACTCGAAAGCGCGTCCGCCCGGTAATCGTCGGATCCCGTGTAGATGCTCACGCTGTCCGAAAGAGTCGAGAAGTCGGACAATTCCACGACCCCGCGAACGCCCGATACCAGGCAGTGTGCCGCGATATGAACATGCGAGCCCATGACCACGCGTCCCTTGAGGATCGTGAAGTCATCCACGCGAACGTTGCTTCCAATGCTCCCGCGGATCGCATACATGGAAACCTTGCGGCTGATGGACACGTTGGACCCGACGTGCTCGAAGCCGATGGCGACCAGCTCTTCATGCGTATAGAACTCGGGATCGTTCATGGATAGCTACCAGCCCGCCCGCACGGCGGCCACGACGCTATCGATTTCGTCATCCGTGCACGCCGAGTGGACTGGAAGGGCGATCTGGTTCTCATCGAAATAGGTCTGGTTGGGCAGGTCGGTCCGAACACCGCCAAACACCGCATTGCGATCGATTCGTCGATGGACAACGCAGGCCGGAATGCCGCGGCCTTTCAACGCGCGCACGAAGTCTTCGCGACGCTCGACGAGGATAGTGTAGATCCAGTAGCTGGGCTCCCTGTCGGCCGCGGTCTGCAGCAGGGCGAGGCCGGGCACGCCGGCGAGGCCCCCCCGATACCTCGCCGCGATTTCCCGGTGGCGAGCGATCACCTTCGCGAAAGAGACCAGGTTGCCGATGCCGATGGCGGCCGCGACGTCGTTCATGTGGTATTTGTAGCCGACTTTTCCGAGATTGTATTGGCGCTCTCCCAGGCTCGATGCGGCGTCCCTCGCCCGGTCGATGCCGAACCAGCGAAGCCGGCGCGCTTCGGCGGCATCCTTGTCGTCGCGGCAAGCGAGCAACCCACCGTCCCCGGTCGTCAGGTGCTTGATCGCCTGGAACGAGAAGGCGGTGAAATCGGCAATGCTGCCGATGGGTTTGCCCTGATACGTGGCGCCCAGGGCGTGCGCCGCGTCCTCGACCAGCGGGACGCCCGCGCGCGCGGCAATCTCGGATAGCTCGACCATGTCGCAGGGATAACCGCCCCAGTGGACCGGCATGATCGCCCGGGTTCGGTCGGTAATCTTCGCGCGTACCGAATGCGGGTCGATATTGCCAGTAGCGCGCTGAATATCCGCGAACACCACATCGGCACCGCACATCAGGACCGCGATGCCGCTGGCGACGAAGGTCTGCGCTGGAACGATCACCTGATCTCCCCGGGTGACCCCGGCAAGGAGCAGCCCGAGGTGAAGGGCGCTGGTGCCGCTGTTCAGTGCCACGGGATTGCATATTCCCAACTGCGAAGCCAATGCGCCCTCAAATTGACGGACCCTCGACCCCTCGCCTATGAATCCAGACCGCAGGGTTTCCGTTACGAGCAGGATCGCCTCGTCCGAAATCCGGGCGTGAAAGAAATCCATCTAGCCGATTGCAGTCGTGGCCCACGTGCACGCCGGGCGCATCACGCCGGGGATCGGCCTCCCCCAATTGCCACGCACGCTTCCAGGCTCATTTGCATCGACGACCTGGAAGGACACAGCGTCGAAAACAATGAAGTGGATCTCGTAGACCGGGCTACGGGTGCTCACTTCAACGGCGACCCGTACGAAGCCTTCTGAAAACAGGTTCCCGGGCACCTTGCAAACCGAACGGTAGGTTCCAGCCTTTCGCGGGCGGGCCCACTCCGGGTCGTCGAAATCGGCGCTCACGAAGAGGGCCGTTCCAGCCGCGTCGAAGAACGAGAACCCGCACATCAGCTGCGCTCCGTCCCTCAACACGTTGTACTCCATCTCGATCGCCAGCGGATGGCGGATATCGATGGAGGAGGTCCGCACATCGTTCTGGATGACCTTCACCGAGGCGAGCTTCGCGGTCGTGTCGCCGGGCGCCGCGGACTCGCCCCACGTTCGCTGCGCCAGGTCCTCGGCGCCGTCCGACAAGTACTCCGAGGTCACAGCGCTGGCCTCCCCGATCGCCTGGATCTTTCCCTCCCGCAGCAGGATCGCCTTGCTGCAGAGCCGGTTCACCGCGCCCATGTCGTGGCTGATGAAAACCACCGTACGGCCGCCTGCCTTGGAGACCTCCTCCATTTTTCCGAGGCATTTGCGCTGGAATTCCGCGTCGCCCACCGCGAGGACTTCGTCGACGACCAGGATGTCGGGCTGCAGGAAGGCGGCCACCGCGAATGCGAGCCTCAGGTACATGCCCGACGAGAAGCGCTTCACCGGTGTATCGAGAAAGGTCTCCACCGCGGCGAAGTCGACGATCGCATCGAAGTTGCACAGGATCTCCTTCCGGGTCATGCCGAGGATCGCGCCATTGAGGAAGATGTTCTCGCGCCCGGTGAGCTCCGGATGGAATCCGGTGCCCACTTCTAGCAGGCTCGCCATCCGCCCCGTGACCTCGACACGCCCCGACGTGGGTGCGGTCACGCGGGAAAGCACCTTCAGGAGGGTCGACTTCCCGGCGCCATTGCGCCCCACCACTCCGACGCGATCGCCCTTGCGGATTTCGAAGGAAATGTCCTTCAACGCCCAGAATTCCTGATATTTTGGCTCGTCGCCGCCTTTCCCGCGCAACAACTTCGTCGCCCTTCGCCCGATCGAGCTCATGCCCGACGCGATTTCATCTCTTAAGGCGGAATAGCGTGGCTGACTCGCATGACGAATCAGGTATGACTTCGAAAGGCCCTGAACGCGAATCGCGAGAGTCATATCGTGGATGAAGTCAGTGGCGCGCAAATCTTAACTCGTTCCGAGTCTCGCCGTCCCGCTTACGCGTGGCGCGCCGACATTGATGGGCTCAGGGCGCTCGCCGTGCTTTGCGTCGTCGTGTTTCATGCCTTTCCGGCGCTCGTTCCCGGCGGATTCATCGGCGTCGACGTGTTCTTCGTCATTTCGGGATTCCTCATCACCGGGATTCTCTTGAAGGAGCACGACCAAGACACATTTTCCCTGCTGCGCTTTTATGGGCGGCGCGTACGGCGGCTATTCCCGGCGCTGGCGCTGGTGCTGGTCGCGACAGTCCTGGCCGCGTTTGCGTTCGGAAATCCCGGCACCATCGCCTCAACCGGGAAGCATGGTGTCGCGGGCGCCTTGTCGATCGCCAACATCACGCTCTGGCGAGAGGCCGGCTACTTCGATGCTGCCTCGCACCTGAAGCCATTGCTGCATCTCTGGTCCCTCGGCGTGGAGGAACAGTTCTACCTCGTCTGGCCAGTGCTGCTCGCGTTCGCGTTGCGAGGGCGACGCTGGGTGCTTGGAGCGGGCGCCGTCGTTTGTATCGCGTCTCTCCTCATCACCGAGGCGACGAATGTTCGCCATGGCTCGGGCACGTTCCTGCTGCCCTTCAGCCGCGTATGGGAGCTCGGCACCGGAGCGGCGCTCGCGATTCTGATACATCGCGGTGGGTCGGATACCTGGACGCTTCGCAGGGAAGTGGCGGACCTGCTGGGCTTGGCGGGCGTCGGCGCGATAGTCGCAAGCGCGCTGCTGCTGGACGTCACTTCTCCCTTTCCCGGGATCCGTGCCGTACCCGCAGTGGCCGGCACGGCGCTGATCATCTGGAGCGGAAGCCGCGATGGCAAACCGGGGCGCGTGATTGAATGGACGCTTGCGAGCGCGCCCGTCACCTACATCGGTGCCATCAGCTACTCCCTCTACCTGTGGCATTGGCCGCTGTTCTCGCTTCCGGCCGCGTCAGGCGTTGAGCTCGACGCGATGGCGAGGATCGTCCTCGTTTGCGTTGCCTTCCTGCTTGCCGCGGCTACATTCAGGTGGGTTGAAACGCCAGTGCGCCGTTCCGCCGCGCCCCAACGCGCCGCGCTTTTCTCGTGTCTTGCGTTGATTGGCGCGTCGGCGCTTTGTGGCGCCGTGTATGTCAACGAGCGTTGGGCGCCGAGGCCCGAGCAGCGCCAACTCGCGCAAACCTTGGCCTGGCCGGCCCTCGAAACAGGCGGCGGCACCTGTCCCGACCCGGTGCGAGCGATTGACCCGGAGGTCGCTTACTGTCGAGTCTCCGCCCGATCCGAGGCCTCTGCGGTTGTCTGGGGCGACAGTCACGCCAACCACTACTTCCCCGGCTTGGCGCTTCAGGACCCGGGTCGCAGCTGGATGTTGCTGGCGAACAGCGCCTGCCCGCCGGTCGCGGGGATCGAGGTCGTCGCCATCGACCCGGACTGCCGCGCTCACTCGGAGGCGATCCTGCGCTGGCTCGAGCAGCAAGGCCATATCGAGACGGTCGTCCTGGGATTTTTTGGCCATTACCAGGACGATTCCGACGTCGCGCACGGACACAGGCATTTCGGGGGGGTCGGCCCATCGAAGGTCCGTATCGAAGGGGCTCGCGACGAGCGCACCAAGGCACAGGGCTTCGAGCGCGGCCTCGAGGCTTCCGTGCAGCGCCTGGAAGCGGCCGGCAAGCGCGTGGTCATCGTCATAGACGTGCCCGAGCTGCCGTTCGATCCGGTGACTTGCTTTCTTCCACCCCGTATCCCGCTATTCGAACTGGCCTGCAGCGTTTCGATGCCCGAAGTCGCGCGGCGGCAGGCGAACATCCGCGGAATCATCGCGCGCATCGGGGAACGGCACCCAACGGCCACCGTTGCCGATCCGACACCTGCTATATGCGATCCGGAATTCTGCGGGCCGGGGACGCGGACGGAGCCTATCTACTTGGATTCGCACCACTTGAGCTTGCACGGCAGTGCCCTGGCCGCAAAGGCCATCCTCCAGGCGGTGCGCTGAAGCAGTAACTAAAAAAAACGCCGCCCGGAGGCGGCGCGGAGGGAGACGGGCCTACAGGAGGAGGCCCGCTTCAGGGGTTCGGGGGTGTTACCGCGCGAAGGGCGTCGGGCCCTGGGGCTTGAGGATGCCGGCTTGAGATTGGATGAATCGATCCCAATCTTCAGCGTTGTAGACGGTGGACACGCCCGCGGCATTCATCGCCGCTTCCAGCCAAGCCAGTTTCTCTTCCATCGCGATTCCTTGGTATGT
Organism: Usitatibacter sp.; assembly: GCA_039929025.1. Lineage (GTDB taxonomy): Bacteria > Pseudomonadota > Gammaproteobacteria > Burkholderiales > Usitatibacteraceae > Usitatibacter. Next base: position 6,455 of record JBDSRZ010000169.1, read on the forward strand.
CGGTTCATGGGCACTTTATTTGCCGCCCAAGTCAGGACGAGGTCAGTCGGTTCCGGCGGCATAGTCCAGTCGGCGTAGTCCCCCGGGCAGGCCCCAAGCGGCTTACCGGGGATCGGGAGCCAACCACAAACGAGGGATGTCTCATAAGCAACATGCAAGAACCTCAAATCACATACCGCGGCATGCAGCACTCCCCCGCCATGGACAATGAGGACGCATATTCGGCCATCGGTGCAGCGTTCGACGCGGTGCTGCGGCAGCGCGAGGAGCAGACCCAGATCCAGCGGGGGGAAGTTAAGCGCCACCGCGAAGAGCGCGGAGAGCCGACGTCATGAGCCTCAAGTCCGTACGAGCGGGGACCCCGTACCTCCGGCGCGAGGCCGAGCTGCAGAGCGCCAACGACGAGGATCCGTACCGCGCGGCCACCCGGCCGCCGGAGCCTACCGTGTGCCCCAAATGCCACGCCTCCTTCATGGGTGGGCGCTGGACCTGGGCGAAACTCACAGCCAATGACGACGCCGCAGAGATGCTGTGCCCGGCGTGCCAGCGCATCCGCGACAAATTCCCCGCGGGCTACGTCACCCTCAAGGGCGAGTTCTTCAAGCAGAACAAGGACGAGATCGTGCGTCTCATGGAGGACCATGAGAAGAAGGAGAAGGCCGAGCGGCCCCTCCAGCGAATCATGGGGATGGACGCGAAGAAGGACGGCTCCTTCGAGGTGACCACCACCGATTCGCAGCTCGCGCGCGCGCTGGGCGAGGCGCTGCACGAGGCGTACAAGGGCGATCTGAAGGTTCGGTATAGCCGGGACGAGAACCTGGTGCGGGCGGTCTGGAAGAGGTGATCACGTCCACAAAGTTGTCGAAATCCGCGACGAAGTAGCGCCGCTCGAGGAACGGGTTCCAAGCGCCGCTGCGGAAATCTCCCGCTTCCAGCAGAATCTTGGTCGCGCCGACGTCTCGGCCAGGATCACTTTTGTCCTCCACATCCCACGAAGCAGTTCCGCTCAAAGTACTCCTCGCGACACCCGAATGCGCCCCGCTGGTGAAGACGGGTGGGCTGGGTGATGTGAGCGCATCGCTGCCGCCGGCACTGCGTGCGCTCGGCCTGGACGCCCGCGTGCTGTTGCCCGGCTATCCCGCTGTCCTCGCCGGCAATCCGGGCGCGAAGGGCCTGGGATCGGCCGTGGTGCTCGGCAAGGAAGTGCGGCTGCTGGAGGGGACGCTGCCCACCGGCGTGCCCCTGCTGATCATCGATTGCCCCGCGCTCTTTGCTCGCAACGGTGGCCCCTACCAGTCCGACGACGGTTCGGATTGGGCAGACAACGCGCTGCGCTTCGGCGTTCTGTCGCGGATGGCGGCTTTGCTGGGCAGCGCGCATTCGCCGATCGCGTGGCGGCCCGACGTAGTGCATGCGCACGACTGGCCCGCGGCGCTGGCGCCGGTTTACCTGCATTTCGATATGCGGCCGCGTGCGGCGTCGCTGATCACGATTCACAACCTCGCTTTCCAGGGGGTCTTCGAATTCTCGCGCATCGCCGGGCTGGAGCTTCCGGCGGAAAGCCTGGGGACGAAGGGGTTGGAGTTCTACGGGCGGCATTCGTTTTTGAAGGGCGGGCTGGTATATGCCGATGCAATCAGCACGGTGAGCCCCACGTACGCGCGCGAGATCCAGGGCGAGGAGCTCGGGTTCGGGATGGATGGCGTGCTGCGGGAGCGGAGCGATCGCTTGCACGGAGTGTTGAACGGCATCGACACCGTGACGTGGGATCCGGAGCACGACGCGCACATCCCCAGCCGCTACGGTGCACGGAACCTGGAGGCGAAGCGCCCGAACAAGGCGGCGCTTCGCGAGCGGCTGGGATTGGGGGGCGATGGGGGCAAGCCGCTGATGGCGATGGTGACGCGCCTCACGCACCAGAAGGGTATCGACATCGTCGTTGCGGCTGCGGAGAGGATCCTGGCGCTCGGTGCACAGTTCACGGTGTGCGGCACGGGAGACAAGGAACTGGTCGGAAGGCTTCGCGGGCTGCAGGCGCGTCATCCGCAGGACGTGGGACTCTCGATCAGCTTCGACGAGCCGCTCGCGCATTTGATCGAGGCGGGCGCCGACATCTTCCTCATGCCCTCGCGCTTCGAACCGTGCGGCATGAACCAGATGTACAGCCAGCGCTACGGCACGCCGCCGATCGCCAACGCCACCGGTGGACTGGTCGACACCGTGTTCGATGAGCATCGCGCGGTGGATGTGGCGCCGACGGGTTTCCTGATGAACGAGGCCACGCCCGAGGCGCTGCTCGAAGCCTGCAGCCGCGCCATCTCCGCTTTCCGCGATCCCGCCCAATGGCGCGCCCTCCAGCTGAACGGCATGTCTCGCGACTTCGGCTGGGCGGCCGCCGCCCTGAAGTACCAGGAAATCTACGAAAAATTGGTGTCCGACACCAATTAAACCCACTTCATCAGGCCCATCTCGAAGCGGTGGGCGAGTGCCGGGTGGGAGGGGTACGCGCGGATGCGGTACTCGAGCTTGCCGCAGAGTTCGGGGGCGAGGTCGAGGTGGTAGATGTGCTCGCCGTTGTCGCCACGCTCGCCGGAATGGGTGAAGGCAAACTCGACTGGCTTCGGTGAGCGCGCGAGCGCAAGTGCGGGAGTCAGCAGGAGCTCCACGGTGACGTCCGATGGCGAAAGCTCCTCCAGCCGCACGCCGACGCAGAAGCGCACCTGGTCGCCGAAGCGCGTGTTGCGATCCGGCAGCGCGAGGCAGCGCAGCTGGACCCGCGGCCAGGCGGGCCGCACACGCCGCTTCCAGGCGGCGACATCTCGAGCGATCTTGAAGTCGTCGACCACGAACTCGTGCCCGCGCTTCGAGGCGGGAATGTAGAAGCGGGTCAGGTACTCGCCCACCATCCGCTCGCTGTTGAAGCGCGGCAGCAGCGTCATGATCGAGCGCTTCGCCATCTGGATCCACTCCGGCGAGAAGCCCATCTTGCCGCGCTCGTAGTAGAGCGGGATCACCTTGTCCTGCAGCAGCTCGTAGAGCGAGCGGCTCTCCTCGAGGTTGCGCCGCTCGTCGGACAAGAGCTCTGAAGCCGGCTTGATCGCCCAGCCGTTGCTGCCGGTGTAGCCCTCGCCCCACCAGCCGTCGAGCACCGACAAGTTGATCACGCCGTTGAAGCCCGCCTTCATCCCAGAAGTCCCCGAGGCCTCGAGCGGGAAGATCGGATTGTTGAGCCACACGTCGACGCCGGAGACGAGCCGCCGCGCGAGCCGCAAGTCATACCCCTCGACCAGCAGGAATTTCCCCTCGAACTCCGGCCTCGACGCGACCTCGACGATCCCGCGCATGAAGGCCTTGCCCGGCTCGTCGGCCGGATGCGCCTTGCCCGCGAACAGGAACAGCACCGGCCGCTCCGGATCGCCCACGATCTCGCGCAGCCAATCGAGGTTTTCGAACAGGAGTGTGGCGCGTTTGTAAGTCGCAAACCGCCGCGCGAAACCGATCGTGAGCACGTTGGGATTCGCTGGATCGGCGAAGCGGAGCAGGCGATCGAGGTGCGCCTCGCTACCCTGGTTGCGGAAGTGCTGCGCCCGCACCCGCGCGCGCACCAGATGGAACATCCGTGACTTGAGATGCTGCCGGATGCTCCAGAACAGATGATCGGGCACCGACATCACGCCATCGAGCGCACCGGGCTGGTCGAGCCGGCTGTTCCAGCCGCTGCCGATGAAGCGCTCGAACGCGTCCGCCATCTCCGGGGCGAGGAAGCTCGGCGCGTGCACGCCGTTAGTCACATAGGTAATCGGGTTCTCGTCCTCGGGCACCTCGGGCCACAGCTCGCCCATGATGAGCGCCGAGACATCGCCGTGGATGCGCGAAACGCCGTTCATGAAGCGCGAGCCGCGGGCCGCAAGCGCGGTCATGTTGAAGTCCTGGCTCTTGGGCGTGCGTCCGAGCCCGAGCAACTGGTCGCGCTGCAACCCCAGCTCGGTCGAAAAGCGATGGAAGTAGCGCTCCATCTTCTCCGGCGCGAAGTGGTCGTGGCCCGCCGCGACCGCCGTGTGCGTCGTGAAAACGGTGTTCGACGCCACCGCCTCCAGCGCGGTGTCGAAGTCGAGGCCCGCCTTCATCAGCACGCGCATGCGTTCCAGCACCAGGAAGGCCGCGTGCCCCTCGTTCATGTGGAACGCGGTCGGCGTGATGCCCATCGCCTGCAGCGCGCGATAACCGCCCATGCCGAGCACGATCTCCTGCTGGATGCGCGTGTTGCGATCGCCACCATAAAGACGATGCGCGGTCGCACGGTCCTCAGGGCGATTGTGATCGTGGTCGGTGTCGAGCAGGTACAAGGTGATCCGCCCCACCCGCGCCCGCCATACCTTGCAATACACATCGTGCTCGCCGAATTCGACCCTCACCTCCAGTGGCGAGCCGTCCTCGCGCGTGACCGGCGTGATCGGCAGATCGCCGAAATCCGAGTCGTAGTAATGCGCGACCTGCGTGCCGTCGGCGTCGATCGCCTGCTGGAAGTAGCCCTGGCGATACAGAAGGCCCATGGCGACGAATGGGATCGCCATGTCGCTCGCGGTCTTGCAGTGGTCGCCGGCGAGGATGCCGAGGCCGCCGGAGTAGATCGGCAGGCTCTCGTGGAATCCGAACTCCGCGCAGAAGTACGCGACCAGCTCGCCCGGATTCAACTGGGTGCCGTTGCCGGTCGGCGGTCGGCCGTGGTATGCGTCGTAGGCGGCGAGCGCGCGGTCGAACTCGTGGAGATAGACCGGGTCATGCGCGGCTTCCTGCAGCCGGCGTTGGTCCACGGATTTGAGAAGCGCCTTGGGGCTATGTTCGACGGCGTCCCAGAGCTCGGGATCCAGGCGGGCGAAGAGTGCGCGCGTGTGGCGATCCCAGCTGAACCAGAGGTTGTTGGCGAGCTCCTCCAGGCGAACGAGCTCGGCTGGAAGGCGGGGATTTACCTCGAGGGAGAAGGCGGTGCCGGGACGGGCCATGGATTCTTCTGCATTTGTGCTCCCGAAGGGGGTAGGACGCACGGCTGGGAGCATAGTTTCTGCAGGGGAGCTTGACAGGCCTTTTAATTTCTATCATTCTAGAAACATGAAAACGAACGAAGCGGTTCATTTGCTGGCGGCACTTGCGCAGGAAACCCGACTGGGAATCTTCCGCGCGTTGGTGCAGGCCGGTAGCGAAGGTCTGGCTGCCGGGCGGATCGCCGAGATCGTTGGTGCGCCGGCCTCCACGCTTTCCTTCCACCTCAAGGAGCTCGCCGCGGCGGGGCTGATCAAGTCGCGCGCCGAGGGACGCTTCATCTATTACACCGCCGACTATCCGGCAATGTCGGAGCTGGTTTCCTACCTCACGGAGAAGTGCTGCCAGGGCATGCCGGCACCGCAGATGGCGCGCATCGGGCAGGCGGTCGCAAGTTGTTGCGCGCCGTCCTCCACCACCACGAAGCAAAGGAACCTCGCATGAAGGAAGAACTCACCGGGCGCTCCGTTGCCATCATCGGCGCCGGTCCCATCGGCCTCGCCGCCGCCGCGCACCTGATCGGGCGTGGATTCGCGCCGATCGTGTACGAGGCGGGCACGACTGTGGCGACCAGCTACGAGTCGTTCCGGCACGTGCAGCTCTTCTCACCGTGGAGGTACAACGTGGATCCCGCCGCACGCCGCCTGCTCGAGGCGAGTGGCTGGAGCATGCCGCCCGAAGACGAGCTCCCCACCGCGGGCGCGATGATCGACGACTATCTCGCGCCCTTGGCTGCGCACGGCGCCGTCGCACCTACATTGCGTCTCGCACACCGAGTGACGGGCATCGCGCGCGAGGGCTTCGACAAGATGAAATCGAAGGGACGCGAGGACGCGCCTTTCGTAATCCGCTGCCGGAAACCGGGGTCAGACCCCGGTTTCTCGGAGCACCGCGCCTGGGCGGTGCTCGATGCCTCGGGAACCTGGACGCGGCCGAACCCGCTCGGCGCGAACGGGCTGCCGGCGATCGGCGAGTACGAGGTCGCGGCGCATATCTCGTATGGAATGCCGGACGTGCTCGGCCGCTTTCGTGAACGCTATGCGGGCAAGCGCGTGCTGGTGGCGGGCGCGGGGCATTCGGCGGCGGGCAGCCTTCTTGCGCTGGCAAAACTCGCGGGCCTGGCGCCGGGCACCGAGATCGTCTGGACCATTCGCGGCCGCAACTTCGTGCGCATCTTCGGCGGCGGAGAGAACGACGGCCTGGCGGCGCGCGGCGCGCTCGGAAGACGCTTGAGGGCGCTGGCGGATGGCGGACGGCTCCATATCGAAGCCGATTTCCTCACCACCGCGATCCACCGCTCCGCCAAAGGGCTGATGGTAGAGGGACGCGGCGGCGATGGCGCGTCGCGCAGCATCGAGCGAATCGATGAGATCATCGTAGCGACCGGCGGGCGGCCGGATCTGTCGCTCGCCTCGGAACTGAGAGTGAAGCTCGACCCCTGGATCGAGAGTGCCGAGAAGCTGGCGCCCCTCATCGATCCGAACGTGCACAGCTGCGGCACGGTGCGTCCCCACGGACACAAGGAGCTCGCGCATCCCGAAACGCGCTTCTATGTCGTGGGCGCCAAGAGCTACGGACGTGCGCCGAATTTCCTCCTGGCCACCGGGCACGAGCAGGTGCGCTCGGTGGTCGCGGCACTCGCGGGCGACATGGTTGCCGCCAACGACGTGCGGCTCGAGCTTCCCAAGACCGGCGTGTGCTCGACGCAATTCGACGAGGCATCATCGGGGTGCTGCACGCCGGGTGAGGCGCCGCCGGCGATCGCCGCCGCGAAAGAGAAAACGTCCTGCTGCGGCGGCCCGCCCAAGGCCGGGCGATTGGACGCGTGCCGCGTGAAGGACGAGGAAGTGAAGGACGCGGGCGGCGCCGGATGCGGGCCGGGCGAAATCGCAAGTGCCTGCACCGATTCCTGCGACCGCGTGGCCGAGGCGATCGTCAATGCCTGATCGCGTCTCCATTGGGCAGCACATGCACCCACCGCGGATGACTGAGCACGCCGGCGAAGCGTGCGACCGCCAGGCCCGCGGCTGCTGAAGGCTTCGCGCCCTCGGGCCAATCCCGGGCTTCGGCGATGTGGACGGTGGGAATCAACTCCTTCTGCGCGGGCAGCACGTCCTCTACTGGCAAGCCTCGCACTCGGGATTGTCGATCGAGCAGAACTTGGCCTCCTCGCCCGCGCCGTCGCCGGCCGCGGCCTGGGTGGAGATGCCGCCCGCGGTGACGGCGTTCAGCTCGCCACCCTTGCCGGTGGACTTCTCCGCGGATGTCGCCGCCAGCGTGCGCAGGTAGTACGTGGTCTTCAACCCACGCAGCCACGCGAGCTTGTAGGTGTCGTCGAGCTTCTTGCCCGAAGCGCCGGCCATGTAGATGTTGAGCGACTGCGCCTGGTCGATCCACTTCTGCCGGCGCGCGCCCGCCTCCACCAGCCACCTGGGCTCGACCTCGAACGCCGTGGCGTAGAGATTGCGCACTTCCTGCGGGACGCGGTCGATCTTGCCGATCGAGCCGTCGAAGTGCTTGAGGTCGTTCACCATCACCGGATCCCAGAGGCCCATCTTCTTCAGCTCGCGCACCAGCGCCTCGTTCACCACCGTGAACTCGCCCGAGAGGTTCGATTTCACGAACAGGTTCTGGTAGCTGGGCTCGATGGAAGCAGAGACGCCGATGATGTTGGAGATGGTGGCCGTAGGCGCGATCGCCACGCAGTTGGAGTTGCGCATGCCGTGGTCCCTGATGCGGGAACGCAGCGCTTTCCAGTCCATCGATTCCGACATGTCCACCTCGACGTAGCCGCCGCGCTGGTCGAGGAGGAGCTTGAGCGAATCCTGCGGCAGGATGTCCTGGTCCCAGAGAGAGCCCGGGAAGGACGAGTAGCGGCCGCGCTCCGCGGCAAGCTCGGTGGAGGCCCAGTACGAGTAATAGCAGACGGCTTCCATCGAGCGATCGGCGAATTCCACCGCGGCGTCGCTCGCGTACGGGATGCGAAGCGACTGCAGCGCGTCCTGGAAGCCCATGATGCCCAGGCCCACGGGACGATGGCGCTTGTTGGAGTCGTGCGCTTTTCTCACCGCGTAGTAGTTGATGTCGATCACGTTGTCGAGCATCCGCATCGCGGTGTGGATGGTCTTCTTCAGCTTCGCGTGGTC
>JBDSRZ010000170.1:0-3694 GCA_039929025.1 Usitatibacter sp.
CAGACGCAGACCCTGAGGTCCTGCGCGTGCAGCTCGCTGAAGATGCGGCGCGGATCGTCGTAGCGGGCCGGATCCCACTCGAACGCGAAGCGCGTGCGGACATCCCACGCCGCTCGCCCGTCGAGGGTGATCACGTCGCAGGGAATGCGGCGCCGGCGCACTTCCGCCGCAGCGTCGATCGCCTCCTGCGGCACCTTGTAGTAGGCGCGCGATAGCCACATGCCATAGCTCCAGAGCGGGGGCAGGCTCGGCAGGCCCGTGAGGCGCGCGTAGTCGAGCAGGATGGCGGCGGGCTCGCCGCCGAAGAACACCAGGTCGAGCGCCTCGTCCTCCACCTCCACGACATGGCTGCGGTGCGACCACTGCGGATAGCCCACGCCATGGCGTACGACGCCCGGCGTGTGCGCGAGCAATCCCCAGCCGTCCGGGCTCCAGCAAAACGGGATGTTCTTGTACGACAGCTCCGTGTTGACGCCCAGCGCGTCCTCGGTGCGGCCGCGGATGAGCTGGCCGCGCTTGTCGAGTGGCCCGAATTTTTCTCCGAAGCCGTAGATCGCGGTCTCGCTCGCAAGCGCGAAAGCCGCGCACCAGCGGCGCGGCTTCGCTTCCTCGAGGCCGAAGGCGGGAATGCGGGAGCGCCCGCGGAAATGCTGGTCGGTGATCGAGGCGAGGACCGTGCACCCGTCGTGCTCGAGCGCCAGGCGAAACGGGGCGGCGCGAATCACGAGTGCAAGGCTCCCCGACGACACGCGCCATCCATCGGCGTCGCGCACGGTCGCGATCGCACCCGGAGCGTTCGCGGTTTCGAGCAGGCCGTACTCGGCAAGGGTCGACGTTCCGAGCCGCAAGCGCAGGGCGCCTGGCACCGGCGCGGTGATTTCCAGGGACAGATCGTCCACCGTGAAGCGCGCCGCGTGCGCGTCGCTCGCGACGCTCGCGAGCGCGCCCAATCGCCGGAAACGGTCCTGCGGGAATGCTTCGGAGGTCAAGCTCGGGCTCCTGTGCTCTGCTTTGCCGCCGGCCGTCAGCCTTTGAGGCCGCCGGTCGTGAGGCCGCTCACCACGCGCTCCTGGAAGACGAGGATCACGATTACCACGGGCACCATGGCGATCACCAGCGCTGCCGAAATCGTGGGCCACGGAAAGGCGAACTCGCCCTGGTACATCTGGATGCCCACGGGCAGCGTGCGGTAGGCGACCGCGGAATTCAGGGACAGGGCGAGCAGGAATTCGTCCCACGCGTTCACGAAAGCGAGGATGCCGGCAGTGAAGACACCGGGCGCGGCGAGCGGCACCACCACGCGCCAGAGCGCACCCAGGCGTGTGCAGCCGTCGATCATGGCCGCGTTCTCGATGTCGCGCGGGATGTCCTGGAAGAAGCTCACCAGCACCAGCGTGCAGATCGGCAGGTTGAGCACGGTGTACGGGAGGACGAGCGCCCAGTAGCTGTTGAGCAATCCCAGGCCGCGCATGATCTCGAACAGCGGCACCATCAGAGTGACGAGCGGGAACATCGACACCGCGATGATCGTGGTCAGGATCAGGTTGCGTCGCCGCAGCCGCAAGCGCGCGATCGCGTAGGCCGCGAGCGCGCTGATGAAGAGCGAGAGCAGCATCGAGAGCATCGCGACGGTGACGCTGTTCAGCAGGTACCCCGGCAGCGGCTGGTCCCGGAAAGCCGCCACGTAGTTGACCAGCACCGGATTCCGCGGCCAGTAGGTGATCGGCTTGGCGGTCAGCTCGACCTCGTTCTTGAACGAGGTGGCGAGGATCCACAGCGCGGGAAAGAATCCGTTCGCCATCACGATCACCGCCGCGAGCCAGCGCAGGCGCGCGCCCGCAAGGATCCTGCTCACCGCTCGTCCCCGCGCACGTACCTCACGTACACCCAGGTCGTCGCCATCGAGAGCAGGAACATGAGCACGGCCACGGCGGAGCCGAACCCGAGGTCCAGGTAGTCCACGGTATTGATCTGGATGAACATCGCCAGCGTCTGGGTTTCCTCGCCAGGCCCCGGCATGCTGTAGGGAATGTCGAATGACTGGATCGCCGTGAGCGTACGGAAGATCAGGGCCACCAGCATCGAGGGCACCAGCAGTGGGAGCGTGATCTCGCGGAACTGCGTCCATCGGGAGGCGCCGTCCACTTCCGCGGCCTCGTAGAGCGAGGTCGGGATCGTCTGCAGGCCCGCCAGCAGGATCAGCGCCATGAAAGACGAGGTCTTCCAGATCGTCGCCAGGCAAATCGCCGCCATCGTGAGCGGCGCGGAATTGAACCAGATCCGGGGCGCGAGGCCTGCGCGCTGCAGCAAGTCGTTCACCACCCCATACTCGCTGTGGAAGAACCACGCGAAGATCAGGCCCACGAACGCGAGCGGCGTCGCCCAGGGCAGCAGCAGCGCGAGGCGGATGGGGCCGCGGCTGCGAAACGGCATGTTTGCGAGGAGCGCCAGCCCCAATCCCACGACCAGCGCGCCGGGAACGGTGACGAAGACGATGAGCAGCGTGTTGCGGACCGCGCGCCAGAACATTCCGTCGGCGAGCACCGCCGCGTAGTTTTCCCAGCCCACGAATCGCACCGGCACCCCACCAGTCAGCCGGATGTCGAAGAAGCTGTTGATGAGCAGCGTGGCGACCGGGTAGGCCACGATCGCGCCGATGAAGATCGCGGCGGGCGCGAGCAGCAGCGCCGCCAGGGCCCCGTCCGAGGGGTCCGCGATCCGCGACAGGAGCGATCGCTTCGGGTTCATCGCAGGGCCCGGCCCACGCGCTGCTCGATCTCGTCGAGGGCCTGCGCGGAGGTGCGCGCCCCGGCCATGACGGCATTGGTGTTGATCCGCAGGGCGTCGGAGATCTGCCGGTAGACGGGCGTGACGGGTCGCGCGCGCGCCGAAGCGACGACCGGCAGCGCGTCGGCGAACCAGGGGACCGCCGCGAGCACCTCGGGGTCCCGGTACACGGAAGTGAAGGCAGGGTGGAAGGAGCCTTCGATCGCGAGGCGCTTTGCGACCTCGGGACTCGAGAGCCAGCGCACCAGCGCTACGGCCTCGCGCTTGTGGCGGCTGAATGCGGACACTGCCCAGTTCCATCCCCCCATGCAGGACACCGACTCGCCGCCGGGCATCGCGGGCAGCTTCTCGACGCCCACTCGCCCTTTCACCTGGGTGCCGGCGCCGTTCTGGAAATGGTTCCAGGCGTAGCCCCAGACCACCGCGAAGATCACCTTGCCGGCCTGGAACTCCTTGCGCGTGTCATCGGTGCTCACTTCGGAAATGTTCTTCTTCGCCACCCCCGTCGCAATCAGCTCGCGCCACATGTCGAGCCCGGCCTCGGCCTTGCGCCGCTCGAAGGACATGCGGCCGTCGCGGACGATCTCGCCGCCCTGGCTCCAGTAGGGCAACAGGAACGTGCACACGGCGCCTTCCACGGCCTTGCCCTGGAAGCTGATGCCCTGCAGGTCCGGATTGTTCTCGCCGGCGAGGATCTTCTTCGAGATGCGCGCGAGTTCTCCCCAGGTTGCGGGGGGTTTCTCGCCATGGCGGTCGAGGAGATCCTTGCGGTAGTAGAGAAAGAGCGCGTCGGCGAGAGCCGGCAACGCGATCACGTGCCCACCGATGGTGTCGGCCTCGCGGTAGTTCGCGAGGTAGCGCGACATCACCGCCTCACGTTCGCTCCCCAGATAAGGGTCGAGCGGCT
>JBDSRZ010000171.1:0-11221 GCA_039929025.1 Usitatibacter sp.
AAGCGGCCCCGGCCTGCCGCCGCAGATCTCGAGCGCGAGGGCGGTGGCGCGCTCGATCGCCGCCCCGCTGCCCGCCGGATCGACGCCACGCTCGAAGCGATAGGCTGCATCGCTGGACAGGGCGAGCTCGCGCGCCTTCCCCTGCACTGCAGCCGGCAAGAAATAGGCTGCCTCGAAGAAAACGTCGGTCGTGTCCTCTCCCACCATGGAATCGTGGCCGCCCATCACCCCGCCCAGGGCCACCGGCCCGTTTTCGTCGGCGATGGCGACAAGGCCGGGGCGATACTCGACATCCTGCTCGTTCAGGAGCTGCACCCGCTCGCCGGGCTTCATGAAGCGCACGTCGATCGCGCCGCGTAGCTTGGCGTCGTCGAAGGCATGCATCGGCTGGCCGCGCTCGAGCATCACGTAATTGGTGATGTCCACCAGCGGGCTGATGGCGCGCAGGCCCGCGCGCTCGAGGCGGCGCACCATCCAGTCCGGAGTCCTCGCGCGCGCATCCAGGCCGCGTACCACGCGACCGAAGTAGTGCCCGCACGCGGCCCTCGCGGAGATGCGCACGTCGCGCCGCGCGTCGATCTGCGTGGCCACCGGGGGAGGCGCCGGCAGCGTGAGCCTCGCCCCTGTGATCGCCGCGACATCGCGCGCAACGCCTGCCATGGAAAGGCAATCCCCGCGGTTCGGGGTGAGCTTGAGGGTGAGGTAGACGTCGTCGAGGTCGAGGACGTCTCGGATGTCGCGTCCCACCGGTGCGTTGTCCTCGAGCACCATGAGCCCTGCGTGGGCCTGCGACAGGCCGAGCTCGCGCGCCGAGCACAGCATGCCGCTCGATTCGACGCCGCGCAGTTTGGCTTTCCTGATCTCCAGGACGGGTTGGTCCCCGGCCCCGCTTGGCGAGGAGGGCAGCTTCGCGCCTACCAGCGCGCAGGGCACCTTCTGCCCCGCCGCCACGTTGGGCGCACCGCAGACGATCGTGAGGATCTCCCCGGTACCCGCGTCGACCGTGGTAACACTCAGCTTGTCGGCATTGGGATGGGGCGCCACGCTCTTCACCTGGCCCACGACGATGCCGGAGAAGTTTGCCGCGACCGGCGTGACCTCCTCGACCTCGAGCCCGCCCATGGTGAGCGCGTGCGCGAGCTTCGCGACCGGCATGTCCCCGATCGCCACGAACTCCCTGAGCCATTTAACCGAGATCTTCATCTGCGTCTATCTGCGTTCATCGGCGGGTTCAAAGCCCTCTCTCACCGGAATTGAGAAAGGAACTTCAGGTCGTTTTCGAAGAAGAGCCGCAGGTCGTTCACGCCGTACTTGAGCATCGCGAGCCGGTCCAGCCCCATGCCGAAGGCGAACCCCGAGTATTTCTCCGGATCGATGTTGCCGTTGCGAAGCACATCGGGATGCACGACACCCGCTCCGGCGATCTCGAGATAGGCGACCCCGCCATTCTTGCGCGACCACTCCATGTCGATCTCGACGCCCGGCTCGACGAAGGGGAAATACGAGGGGCGGAAGCGGATGCCGATGTCGTCGCGCTCGAAGAAGGCGCGGCAGAACTGGGTCATGGTGCCCTTCAGGTCGGCGAGGCTGATGCCTTCGTCGACCCACAGGCCCTCGACCTGGTGGAACATCGGCGAGTGCGTCGCGTCATGGTCCTTCCGGTACACGCGGCCCGGGCAGATGATGCGCACCGGCGGCTGGTGCGATCGCATGTAGCGGATCTGCACCGGGGAGGTCTGCGTGCGCAACACGTTGTCGGAGCCGGCGATGTAGAACGTATCCTGCATGCTGCGCGACGGATGGTCCGGGAACATCCTGAGCGCCGTGAAATTGTGGAAATCGTCCTCGATCTCCGGGCCGTCGGCGACCGCGAAGCCCATGCTCGCGAACAGCCCTTCGACGTGCTCCTGGGCGCGCGAGATCGGATGCAGGCCCCCGTCGCCCTGGCGCCGCCCGGGCATGGTGACGTCCACGGACTCCGCGCAGAGGCGTAAGTCGAGCTCGCGCGCGAGGATCGCGTCGCGCTGCGATTCGATCAGCGATTCCACCTGCGACTTGGCGCGGTTGATCGCGGCTCCGGCCTGCGGCTTTTCTTCCGCGGGCAGCCTGCCCAGGCCCTTGAGGAGTTCGGTGAGCGAGCCCGCCTTGCCCAGGAAACGCGCCTTGGCCTGCTCGAGGTCCGCCACGCTCGCGGTCGCCGTCAACGTGGCCTTTGCCTCGTCGACGATCTTCAGCAGCACTGCGTCTAAGGCCGGGGATGTCATCGGATCGCTCAAAACAGAAGGGGCTCTCTCGAGCCCCTTCCCTTTTCGGATTGTCGGTCTGCTTTAGGCCCCGAGGCTCGCTTTGGCCTGCTCGACGATCTTGCCGAAGGCAGGCTTGTCGAACACCGCGAGGTCCGCGAGGACCTTGCGGTCCACTTCGATGCCGGCCTTCTTGAGGCCCGCCATGAACTGGCTGTAGGTCACGCCGGCGTCGCGGGCGCCCGCATTGATGCGCGTGATCCAGAGCGCGCGGAACTCGCGCTTCTTGTTGCGGCGATCGCGGTAGGCATACTGCCCCGCCTTCATCACCGCCTCTTTGGCGATCCGGTAGACGTTCTTGCGGCGGCCGCGGAAACCCTTGGCCTGGTCGAGGACCTTCTTGTGGCGCGCGCGCGCCGTGACTCCACGTTTTACGCGAGGCATGGCGGCTCCTTATCCGTTGGGAAGCATCGCCTTCACGTGCCCGAGGTTGGTCGCATGGACCGAACCCACGCCGCGAAGCTGACGCTTGTTCTTGGTGGTGCGCTTGGTGAGGATGTGGCGTTTGCCCGCCGAATAACGCTTGATCGAGCCGCTGCCGCGGACCCGAAAGCGCTTGGCGGCGCCACTCTTGGTCTTCATCTTGGGCATGGTTGCCCTCCTTGCATTGGTGCAGCAGGTGGCGGAACCCTTCCGCGCTTTTCGACCTGAAGACACCTTGTCTACGTCTGCTGCGTCTACTGCCTGCGCTGCGCGCCGTTCAGCGGCTGCGATGCTGTCCGCTGCAACGACCGCCTCATGCTGCACTGACCTCGCGGTCAGTGCTTCTTCTTGGGCCCCAGGATCATGATCATCTGGCGGCCTTCCATCTTCGGCCACTGCTCGACCACGCCCACTTCCCTCAGGTCCGCCTCCACGCGCCTCAGGAGCTGCATCCCGAGCTCCTGGTGCGCCATCTCGCGGCCCCGGAATCGCAACGTCACCTTCGTCTTGTCGCCTTCCGTGAGGAAGCGGGTGAGGTTGCGAACCTTGATCTTGTAGTCACCCTCGTCGGTGCCGGGCCGGAATTTCACTTCCTTGACCTGGATCTGCTTCTGCTTGAGCTTGGCCTCGTGGGCCTTCTTGCTCTCGCGGTACTTGAACTTGCCGTAATCCATCAGGCGGCAAACGGGGGGCTTCGCGGTGGGCGCTATCTCCACGAGGTCGATCTCCGCCACCTCGGCCTGCCGCATCGCTTCTTCGATCGGCACGATCCCGATCGGCTCACCCTCGATTCCAACGAGGCGCACTTCCGGGCAGTTAATCTCACCGTTGATGCGTACTGCTTTGTCCTGAGCTATGCGAATATCCTCTAAAAGTCAATAGGTTAGCGCCGGAAGTTCATGCTGTTCCAAGATGCTTCCGGGGCCCCGTGGCCCTCACCTGCGGGCCGCAACCTCGTCTTTCAAGCGCGAAATAAAGGCCTCGAGCAGGACCGGCGGCAAGTTCTCTCCCGCGCGCGTCCTCGCCGAGACCGTCTTCGCAGCCACTTCCTTATCCCCGAGAACCAGCTGGTAAGGAAGTTTTTGAATGCTATGTTCCCGAATTTTATACGTTATTTTCTCGTTCCGCAAATCGGCCGCGACCCTGAAACCGGCCTCGCGGAGCCGGGCCTCGACTTCGCGCACGTACGACTCCTGCCGGTCGGTCACATTCATCACCACGACTTGCACCGGCGCGAGCCAGAGAGGCAGCGCCCCGGCGTGGTTCTCGATCAGTATGCCGATGAAGCGCTCCATCGATCCCACGATGGCGCGGTGCAGCATGACCGGCGTGCGCCGCGTGTTGTCCTCGGCGACGTATTCGGAGCCGAGGCGAGCGGGCATCATGAAGTCCACCTGCATCGTGCCGACCTGCCAGGACCGCCCGAGGGAGTCTTTCAGGTGGTACTCGATTTTGGGCCCGTAGAAGGCTCCTTCCCCCGGGAGTTCCTCCCACGTCGCCCCGCAGGCCCGCAGCGCCGCGCGTAGCGCCTCCTCGGCCCGGCTCCACTGCTCATCGCTGCCGATGCGCTTTTCCGGCCGCAGTGCCAGCTTGACCGAGATTTCCTCGAAGCCGAAGTCGCTGTACACCCCGAAGGCCAGGCGGTGGAAGGCGATGCACTCGGGCTCGATCTGCTCCTCGGCGCAAAAGATGTGGCCATCATCCTGGGTGAACGCGCGCACCCGCATGAGGCCGTGGAGCGCTCCCGACGGCTCGTTACGATGACAGGCGCCGAACTCGCCGTATCGAAGCGGCAGGTCGCGGTAGCTGCGCATATCCGAGTTGAACACCTGCACGTGCCCCGGGCAGTTCATCGGCTTGATCGCGAAGTCGCGCTTCTCCGACTCGGTGGTGAACATGTTGTCCTTGTAGTTCTCCCAGTGGCCCGACTTCTCCCACAGCGAGCGGTCGAGGATCTGCGGGCACTTGATCTCCTGGTAGCCGTTGTCGCGGTACACGCGGCGCATGTATTGCTCGACTTCCTGCCACAGCGACCATCCCTTCGGATGCCAGAACACCATGCCCGGCGCCTCGTCCTGCATGTGGAAGAGATCGAGGACTTTGCCGATGCGGCGGTGGTCGCGCTTTTCCGCCTCCGCGAGCATGTGCAGGTAGGCGTCCTGGTCCTCCTTCCTGGCCCAAGCGGTGCCGTAGATGCGCTGCAGCATCTCGTTCTTCGAGTCGCCGCGCCAATAGGCGCCCGCGACCTTCATCAGCCTGAAGACCTTGAGCCTGCCCGTCGACGGCACGTGGGGGCCGCGGCAAAGGTCGATGAACTCGCCCTCGCGATAGAGGCTGATGCCTTGCTCGGCGGGGATGGCGCCGATGATCTCGGCCTTGTATTTCTCGCCGATCGAATTGAAGAACTTCACCGCTTCGTCGCGGTTCCACTCCTCGCGGGCGACGGGGATGTCGCGCTTCGCGAGTTCGGCCATGCGCTTTTCGATCGCAGCCAGGTCCTCGGGCGTGAAAGGACGCTTGTAGGCGAAGTCGTAATAAAAGCCGTTGTCGATCACCGGCCCGATCGTCACCTGCGCCTCGGGGAAGAGCTCCTTCACCGCGTAGGCGAGCAGGTGCGCCGTCGAGTGACGGATGAGCTCCAGCCCCTCCGGGTCCTTGTCGGTGACGATGGCGAGCTTCGCGTCGCCCGCGATGCGATGCGATGCGTCTACGAGCCTGCCGTCCACCTTGCCGCCGAGCGCCGCCCTGGCGAGCCCGGGGCCGATCGATGCCGCGACCTCCGACACCGTGACCGGGTTGGCGAATCGCCGGACCGAGCCGTCCGGGAGCGTGATGTTGACCATTTCATATCCCCGCAAAAATAAAAAGCGCGGGCGGACCGCGCTTTTTCAGTGAATCGTGGACGCGAGTCCGCCTACCGAATGCCTCCGGTGTACGTCGTAGTTGGCGGTCTCATAACCATCTCGGCCCTTTCGCGGCCCGATTCAGTGGACTGACAGGGAAATCATAGCATTCATGCCGCGGGACGTCGCTCCGCGCTCGCGAGAATGGCCGGCAGCTGCGACGGGTCGAGGGGCTTCACCAAGTGGCAGTCGAAACCCGCGTGCAGGGACTTGCGCCGGTCTTCCTCGCTGCCATAGCCGCTGAGCGCCACCAGGTAGACGTGCGTCATGCCCAGGTCCTTGCGCATGCGCGCGCACGCTTCGTGTCCCGAAAGGCCGGGCAGGCCGATGTCCATGAAGACCACCTCCGGCTTGAAGGCGGCGGCGACCTCGAGGGCCGCGTTGCCGTCGTGCGCCTGGCTGGTGCTCTGCCCGAGGATCTCGAGCATCATCGCGAGCGTTTCGGCGGCGTCGATGTTGTCGTCTACCACCAGGACGCGGCGCGTGGTCGCCGGCGGCTGGCCCTGAGCGGGCTCCTCGGCCCGCGGCGCGTCTGGCCCCTCGCCCCGCATGGCGAGCGGCAGGCGAACGCAGAAGGTGCTGCCCTTGCCCAGGCCCTCGCTCGCGGCCTCCACCGTCCCGCCATGGCGCCGCACCAGGTCCTTCACCAACGCGAGGCCAATGCCGAGCCCCTTGCGGATGCGCTCCGGCGATTCGTCGACCTGCACGAACAGGTCCCATATCTGGCCCAGCTTGTCCGGTGCGATGCCGATGCCGTTGTCGCGCACGCGCACCACCACCTCGGAAAGCTCGGCCTCGGCCGAGACCTCGATCGCTCCGCCCGGGTGGGTGTACTTCACCGCGTTGAGGATCAGGTTCTCGAGGATCTGCTGAAGGCGCGCAGCATCCGCGAGGGCCTTGAGCGGCTCGGAGGGCATGTTGACGGTGAGCTTGTGGCGGCCGACCTCCAGGGGTCCGGCGCACGACTCGAGCGCATTGCGGATCTCGCCCGCGACGTCGACCGACTCGCGGCGCAATTCGATCACGCCGCGCGTGATGCGCGAGATGTCGAGCAGGTCCTCCACCAGGCGCGACATCTGCACCACCTGCCGGTCCATCGTGTCGAGGAGCGAGCGGGCCTTGCCGGGATCGACCTGGCTCTTGCCGCGGAGCATGTGGAGCGCGGCACGCATCGGCGCGAGCGGGTTGCGCAGCTCGTGCGAAAGGGTCGCGAGGAATTCGTTCTTGCGCCGGTCCGCGCTCTGGATCTCCGCATACAGCATGCAATTGTCGAGCGACGCCGCGGCGCGGCCGGCGAGGCTGTCGGCGAGCGAAAGATCGGCTCCCGCCAGGCGGCGTGACGAGGGCCCGAGGGCCAGCAGCAGCACGCCGCGGGTGCGGCCGCGGGTGACCAGCGGGAAGGCGTGCACCTCGCCCGCGGGGGTGTCGTCGGGGGCGTCGGCATCGGCCACCGCCGCGAGGCGCTCGGCTACGCAGTGCGTGCCCTCCTCCATCACTCGCAGCTGCTGCCCTAGAAGCATCGCGTCGAAGCCCTCGCGGTGCGCGCCCAGGTACCCGTCCCAACCCGCCACCGACGAGCTGCTGCGGGCGCGCACACTGCCGTCGTCGCCCACCAGCACCACGGAGCTGAAGTCGGCGATGAACGGCACCAGAAGGCGGGCGGCGCTCTGGAGGATGGTGTCGATGTCGAGCGAGCTCGCCATCGACTGCGTGGCCTCGGCGAGGAAGCTCGCACGGCGCTGCTGCTCCTCGGCGATGGTGCGCGCCGCCTGCTCCTTCACCAGCGCCACGCGCTCGTCGGAGCGCTTCTTCAGCTCCGCGTTGAGGCGATGCAGCTGCACCAGGGCCTTCACCTTGCTGCGCAGGATGTTCGGCACCACCGGCGACAGGATGTAATCCACGGCGCCGAGCGAGTAGCCGCGCGCCGTGTGCATCTCGTCGGCGAACGCGGTGATGAAGATGATCGGCGTATGGGCGGATTTGCGGCGCGAGCGGATGAGCTCCGCCGTCTCCAGCCCGTCCATGCCGGGCATGTTGACGTCGAGCAGGATCACCGCGCACTCGTTGTCCAGCAGCCAGCGCAACGCCTCCTCGCCGGACGACGCGGTGATGATGTTCTGCTCCAGCTCTTCGAGGATGGTGCGAAATACCACGCGCTTGTCGAGGCGATCGTCGACGATGAGGATGTTCGATCGGTCGGCAGGGCTGCCGGCCGCGAGTGCTTGCTCGGCGTGCGCGATCACGGGGGTTTGGGCGTTCATTTGAACCTCATCGCTGCAGCCATGCTTTCAGGACCGTAAGGAGCTGATCGCGATCCACGGGCTTGGACAGATAGTCCCACGCCCCCGCTTCGATGCAACGCTCACGGTCGCCCTTCATCGCCTTCGCGGTGACCGCGACGATGGGCACCTCCTTGCAGTTGGGCATCTTGCGGATCTCCTTGGTGGTCTCTAGGCCATCCATCTCCGGCATCATGATGTCCATGAGGATGACGTCGAGCTCGCCGCGCTCGGCGATCGCGATCGCGTCGCGCCCGTTGTCGGCGGTCCTGATCTCCATGCCGTAGTCCTCCAGAACCGAGGAGAGCGCGAAGATGTTGCGGATGTCGTCGTCGACGATCAGGACGCGCTTGCCGGCGAGCGCCTTGGTCGAGCCGTATATGTCGTCCAGGACCCTGCGGTGTGTCTCGTTCACGTGCGTGAAGTCGATGTGCAGCGCGGACACCACCTGGTCGAGGAGCCGCTCGATCGAATGCACCTCGCGCACGCCGGGTATGTGGTCGAGCGTGGCGACATTGGCGGCACCCACGGAGGCGGCAAGCTTGCGACCATAGGCGATCACCGGCGCCGGCGAGGCGTGCCGCTCGCGCACCTCCTCCATCACCTGCGCGAGGTCAAGGTCGCGCGTGTCCGGATTGACCACCGCGCAGTCGACCTTGCCTTCGCGCAGCAGCTCCGCGGCGCGCGGCCCGTCGGTCGCGGCGATGATGTCCACGTTCTCGAGGCCGGAGAGGTACTCGCGAAGCGTCGAGAGCCGCACCGGATCTGGCTCCGCCAGGAGGAGCCTGCGGCGGTCGTTCGCCGCGTACTGGTAGACCTCCGACAGCACGTCGTCCACTGCCTTGCGGCTCTGCAGCGGCTTGGCCACGAAGCGCCTCGCGCCGGAGTCGAGCGCGCGGTTGCGCGCCTCTTCGGTGGACACCACGTGGACCGGGATGTGGCGCACGGTCAAGTCGTTCTTCAGTCGCGAGAGCACCCGCCAGCCCTCGATGTCGGGCAGGAAGATGTCGAGCAGGATCGCCGCGGGGCGGAACTCGCCCACCATCGATAGCGCCGTGGTGCCCTGGGTGGTCACCAGCCCTTTCAGCCCCTGCTCGCGGGCCGCTTCCAGCAGCACGCGCGCAAAGGCGAGGTCGTTCTCCACGATCAGCACCACCCGGTCGCCCGGATGCACCGATTCGCGATCGTCGTCCGCCTCGTTCGGGATAACCGGGGCATTGGCCGCCTCTGCGCTCGCGTGGTGCTCCAGGCGCTCCTCGAACGCGCTCTTCTCCGACACGCGGCGCTCGGCGGCCTGGCGTGCGGCCTCGATGGCCGCGCTCGCCATCACCGCGGGGTCGTTCGACTTGCGCACGCCGCGCGAGGCCGGGAAGGCCTGCGGCAGGTAGAGCGAGAAGACACTCCCCTTGCTCGGCGCGCTCACCAGCCGGATCTCGCCGCGCAGCAGCCGCGACAGCTCGCGCGAGATGGCGAGCCCCAGCCCCGTGCCGCCGTACTTGCGGCTCGTCGAGCCGTCGGCCTGCTGGAACGCCTCGAAGACGATCTGCTGCTTGTCCGTGGGGATACCGATGCCCGTATCGGTGACCGAGAACTCGAGCACGTCGGAGGCGCGGCTGAGATCCTCGTTGTCGGCGCTCCATCCGGCTTGCGCGGGGCGCAGCACCAGGTTCACCTCGCCCTTGTGGGAGAACTTGAACGCGTTCGACAACAGGTTGCGCAGGATCTGCTGCAGGCGCTTGGCGTCGGTGGAGATCGATTTCGGCAGGCGCGGATCCATGCGGATCTCGAAGCCCAGTCCCTTGGTCTCCGCCACGTGGCGGAAGGTGCGCTCCACGAAGCGCTGCAGCTCGTCCAAGCGCACCTCGCCCACATCCACCGCGACCGTGCCGGATTCGATCTTGGAAAGGTCGAGGATATCGTTGATGAGCATCAGCAGGTCGTTGCCAGAGGAGTGGATGGTGCGCGCGAACTCCACCTGCTTCGCGTTCAGGTTGCCTTCGGCGTTGCCGGACAGCTGGTCGGAAAGGATGAGCAGCGAATTGAGCGGCGTGCGCAGCTCGTGCGACATGTTCGCGAGGAACTCCGACTTGTACTTGGACGTGAGGGCCAGCTGGCGGGCCTTTTCCTCCAGCGCCTGGCGGGCCTGCTCCACCTCCTGGTTCTTGCGCTCCACTTCCTGGTTCTGGTGCGCCAGCAGCCGCGCCTTTTCCTGCAGCTCCTGGTTGGTGGTCTGCAGCTCCTCCTGGCGGCTCTGCAATTCCTGCGCGAGCGCCTGGGACTGCGTGAGGAGATCCTCGGTGCGCGTGTTGGCCTCGATGGTGTTGATCACGACACCGATCGACTCCGTCAGCTGGTCGAGGAACGCCTGGTGGATCTCGCTGAATCCCTCGAAGGAAGCAAGCTCGAGCACGCCCTTCACCTGGCTTTCGAAGACCACCGGCAGCACGAGGATGTTGCGCGGCGTAGCGCTGCCCAGGCCCGATGAGATGCGCAGGTAATCCTGCGGCGGATTGGTGAGCAGGATCTTGCGCATCTCGAGGGCACACTGGCCCACCAGGCCTTCGCCGAGGCCGATGCGGCGCCCATGGGCGACTTCGCCGTCGGACGCATAGCTCGCAAGGAGCGTGAGGTGCGGCATCTCGTCGCCGCCCGAGAGTACGTGGAACTCCGCGTGCTGCGCCGTCACCACGGGCGCCAACTCCGACAGGATCAGGCGGCCCACGGTGTTGAGGTCCTTCTGGCCTTGCAGCATGCGCGAGAACTTGGCGAGGTTGGTCTTCAGCCAGTCGGTCTCGGTGTTCTTCTGCGTGGTGTCACGCAGGTTGCGGATCATTTCGTTGATGGTGTCCTTGAGCGCCGCCACCTCGCCCTTGGCCTGCACCGTGATGCTTCGCGTGAGGTCACCCTGCGTCACCGCGGTCGCCACTTCGGCGATCGCACGCACCTGCGTGGTGAGGTTCTCCGCGAGCTGGTTCACGTTCTCGGTAAGGCCCTTCCACGTGCCCGAGGCGCCCGGCACCTTCGCCTGGCCGCCCAGCTGGCCCTCGACACCCACCTCGCGCGCCACCGTGGTCACCTGCTCGGCGAAGGTCGCCAGCGTCTCGATCATGCTGTTGATGGTGTCCGCCAGCGCCGCGATCTCGCCCTTGGCTTCTACCGTGAGCTTCAACTTCAGGTCGCCGTTGGCCACCGCGGTCACCACCTTGGCGATACCACGCACCTGGTCCGTGAGGTTACCTGCCATGGAGTTCACCGAGTCGGTCAGATCTTTCCACGTCCCGCCGACGCCCGGCACCTGCGCCTGCCCGCCGAG
>JBDSRZ010000172.1:0-8462 GCA_039929025.1 Usitatibacter sp.
GCGACATCCTCTCGGCCTCCGGCGGCCAGACGCTCGGCGGGCCGTACGTGCGTTTCCCCACGCTTGCATCCGTGGGCACGATGACGATGACGTTCAACAACGAGAGCACCGGCACCATCGTCTGGCCCGGCGGCACGGTGCCGATCCAGCGCTTCAACATCGTGCAGAACGGGCTCACCGCGCCGCCCGTGGCGGGCACGCCGGAAAGCGGCTGGTGGTGGAACGAGAGCGAAGCCGGGCGCGGCTTCTTCATGGAGTGGCAGAACGGGACGCTGGACATCGCCGGTTACATGTACGACGACGCGGGCAACTCCGTCTGGTATCTCACCGTGGGCGAGATCGGCGGCACGCCGGCCGCGCGGACGTTCAACGGCAACTGGTGGAGCTACGGCAACGGCCAGACGCTGACGGGTGCCTGGAAACCGAACACGCGGTTGAGCACCACCGTCGCGCCGATGACGATCACCTTCAGCGGCCCCGACACTGCGCTCATGACGCTCCCCAACGGGCGCAGCACGACCCTTCGCCGGCATCGGTTCTGAACACTCGCTGTCATTCGTGGCTGGGCGACAAGCGCTGCATGGGCTGCCTCCTCCTCAAGCGCTGCGCAGGTGCCAGGCCTTGGGGCGGGTGAAGGTCTCGATGCCGTAGCGCGAGAGGGTGAGACCGACGCCGGAGTCGCCGACGCCCGACCACGGCAGGCGCGGGCTCACACGGTCGCAACAGTTCCAGTACACCGAGCCGCTGCGCACTTTCGACAGGATCCGCTGGGCGCGCTGCCGGTCGTTGGCGTAGACCCCCGCGGTGAGGCCGTACGGCGTGTCGTTCATCATCTCGAGGGCGTGGTCGTCGTCCCTCACCGCCATGATGCCGATCACGGGCCCGAATGTCTCGTCGCGCATGACCGCCATCGAGTGGTCGACGTCCACCAGTACCGTGGGGTCGAACCAGTTGCCGCGCCCCTTGACGCGCTTGCCGCCGGCGATCAGCTTGGCGCCCTTCTTTACCGCGTCTTTCACCTGGGCCTCGAGCACCTTCAACTGCGGCGCGCGCGTGAGCGGCCCAATGTAGGTGTTGTCGTCGCGCGGATCGCCGCGCTTGAACTTGCGCACCTCCGCCACGAACTTCTCGACGAACGCATCGAAGACGCCCTGCTCGACGTAGATGCGCTCCACCGAACAGCAGCTCTGGCCGGTGTTGTAGAAGGCGCCGTCGGCGATCCCCGCCGCGGCCTTGCCGATCTCGACGTCGTCGCAAACGTAGACCGGGTCCTTGCCGCCCAGCTCGAGCTGCAGCTTGATCATCCGGCCGGCGATCGCCGTGGCGATGCGCTTGCCAGTGGCGACGGAGCCGGTGAAGAACACGCCATCGACCGCCTGCGCGAGCAGCGCCTCGCCCACCTTGCCGCCGCCGATCACCGGGATGAACGCGTCCTGCGGAACGCCGGCCTCGAAGAGCAGCCGCGCGATCTCCGCGCCGGTGAGGGAGGCGAACTCGCTCGGCTTGTAGAGCACGGTGTTGCCGGCGAGGAGCGCCGGCACGAACACGTTGCTCCCCACGAACCACGGGTAGTTCCAGGCGGAGATGTTGGCGATCACGCCGAGGGGCTCGTGGGAGATGCGCTCCTCGAGCGAGCCATCGGGCTCCTCGTGGATTTTCTCCGCGCGCAGCACGTGCGACGTTTCCTCGAGGAAGAAGTCGATCCGCGGCAGTACGCCCTTGAGCTCGTTGCGCGATTGGGAGATGGGCTTGCCGACCTCGGTGGTGAGCACCTGGGCGAGCAACTCGATATTCCCGGCCACCAGCTCACGGAAGCGCGCGATGGCGTTCAGGCGCTGCTTCAAACGCACCCGCGCCCAGGCGGGCTGGGCGGCGCGGGCACGGGCGTACTTGGCCGCGACGCTCTTCGCGTCGTCGGCGGGCAGGGTGGCTGCGACCTCGCCGGTCGCGGGGTTGATGACCTTGAGTTTCATGTCTTCAAGAGAGCCTCGAGAGAGTTGTCGCCCCCGCGTAGCGGGGCCCGATTTGATTGTTGGCAATGCCTTGGGCCCCCGCCTACGCAGGGGCGACTCGGGTTCAACCGGGGGCGACTTGGGTTCAACCGGGGGCGACCCGGGTCCAACCGGGGCGACTCGGGTTCAACCGGGGGCGACTTGGGTTCAACCGGGGGCGACTTGGGTTCAACCGGGGGCGACTTGGGTCCAACCGGGGGCGACCCGGGTTCAACCGGGGACGACTCCGGTTCAGGCGGCGCGCACCGCCATTACCGGAGTCGCCTTCCCCGTCTTCTTGCGTTGCTCGCAGGCCCCGAGGAACTCGCGCAGCAGGGGCTTGCCGTCGATGAGCGACGGGTCCCTGGGGTCCATGAACTCGGGGTGCCATTGCACGCCCACCACGAAGCTGTGGCCTTCCCAGCGCACCGCCTCGACCATGCCGTCGGGCTCGCTCATCGCCTCGACCACGAGGCCCTCGCCGAGGGCCTTGATCGCCTGGTGGTGGATCGTGTTGATCCGCGTCGAGGCCAGGCCGGGATAGAGCCGCGACAGCCACGTGCCCGGGAGGATGCGCATCTCGTGGAAGGCATGGTCGTACTTCGCGTCGTCGCGGTGGCGCCCGGCGCCGGTGCACTGCGTGGCGATGTCCTGGTAGAGGGTGCCGCCGAGGGCCACGTTGATGAGCTGGTGGCCGCGGCAGATGCCGAACACGGGCTTGCCTTGCGAGACGAACTCGTGGAAGAGCTCGATCTCGTAGGCATCGCGCACCTCGTCCCCGGCCCAGAGCGGATTCATCGGCGACTCGCCGTAGCTCTTGGGCGACATGTCGGCGCCGCCTTGGAGGAGCAGCCCGTCGAGCGCGTCGACGTAGTGTTTCGCCTTGAGCGCCTTGGGGAAGTGGGGCGAGACCTGTGCCCCGAGGCTCATCTCCGGGACCATGAATGCGAGCACCTCGCCCGACATCACCCAATTGGCCACCGACTGCTCGAGGTACTGCACCGACTTGCCCGGCAGGAACGTGCGTTCCGGGTCGGGATAGAGAAGGCGCGCGGAGACGCCAATTTTCAGGGGTTCCATGATCTCCTTAGCTAGCCGCGCAGGTGCAACTCGAAGAAATCGAGCGTGCGCGTCCACGCGAGCTTCGCCGCCGCCTCGTCGTAGCGCGGCGTGGTGTCGTTGTGGAACCCGTGTTGGGTGCCGGGATACATATGCATCGTGTAGCGGATGTTGTTCTGCTTCAGCGCATCTTCCCACGCGGGCCAACCGGCGTTGAGGCGCTGGTCCGCCTCGGCGTAGTGGATGAGGAGCGGCGCCTTGATCTTCGCCGTGTCCTCCGCGCTCACTTGCGAGCCGTAGAACGGCACTCCCGCGGCGAGCTTCGACATCCTCACGGCCATCATGTTGACGACGCCGCCGCCGAAGCAGAAGCCGACCGCGCCGATTCGGCCGTTGCATTCCGGGCGCGCTTCGAGGGCGGGATAGGCGGCGAGCAGGTCTTCGTTGCGTTTCGCCGCGTCGAGCTTCGCGAAGGCGGCCACCGCCGTCTCCTCGTTACCCGGATAGCCGCCCACGGGCGCCAGCGCGTCGGGCGCGAAGGCAACATAGCCCGATGCCGCGAGGCGGCGCGCCACGTCCTGGATGTACGGATTCAGGCCGCGGTTTTCATGGATCACCACGACGCCGGCGGCCTTGCCGCCCTTTGCCGGCCTCGCAAGGTAGCCGCGCATCTTCCCCGAGCCCTTGGGCGAGGGATAGTCGAGCCACTCGGACTTGATGCGCGAGTCGCTTTCGGGGACCTGCAGCGCCCAGGCGAAGTTGGGCGAAAGGCTGGCGAGCATCGCCGCGGCGCCGATGCCGCCGGCGGTGTAGCCCGCGGCGCGGTCGAGGAAGTCGCGCCGGGAGAGCGTCCCGTGGACGTAGCCGTCGAAAAGTTCCAGCACCTCGGGGGGGAAATCGCTCGCCTTCTTGCGGTCCATTCAGCGCTCCTGGGCAGGCCTGTGGGGGCCCCAATCCTAACCGACAGCGAAATTTGCGGAGAATTCTCGCTTTCCGGGGCAGAATGGCACGCAATGAAGCACCTGGGCGCCCTGGATGCGCTGTTCCTGCAGATGGAGACCGCCGCCATCGCCGATCGCCTGGCGCAGCGTGAGGGGCGTTGGCAGGCATTCCACCGCGAAGGCTGGCGGCGCTGGCTCTGCCGCGATCCGTACCGTGCCGACGGTTGAGGCCAACGGCCTCACGCTCGCCTACGAGGAGCATGGCGATCCGGCGGGACCGGTGATGCTGATGGTGATGGGCCTCGGCGTGAACCTCCTCTTCTGGCCCGACGAGTTGGTCGAGCGCTTCGCCGCGAGCGGCTTCCGCGTGATCCGCTTCGACAACCGCGACGTGGGCCTGTCGACCAAGCTGGACCACCTCGGCACGCCGAACGTGGCGCTCGCGGCGATCAAGTTCGCTCTGCACCTTCCCCTGAAGGCGCGCTACTTCGTCGAGGACATGGCGCGCGACACGCTGGGGTTCATGGATGCGTTGGGCATCGAACGCGCGCACGTGGTGGGCGCCTCCATGGGCGGCATGATCGCGCAGAACCTCGCCGCTGCCGATCCGCAGCGCGTCATCACCCTCACCTCGATCATGTCCACCACCGGATGCCGCAGCCTGCCGCAGCCGATGGCAAGCGCGCGGCGCGCGCTGCTCACCTCGCCCGCCAAGCCCGGCGACGTGGAAGGTGCCACGCTGCGCATGATGAAGGTGCTGCGCGCCATCGGCAGCCGCACCCATCCCGCCGACGAAGGCTACCTGCGCGCGATGTGCGAGCGCCACGTGCGGCGTTCGAGCCACGCGCCCGGGGTCGCACGCCAACTGGTCGCGGTGGCCGGGAGCGGCGACCGCACACAGGTCGTGAGGCGCATCAAGGCCCCCACGCTGGTGATCCATGGCGACGAGGACCCGCTGCTGCGTCCGGCGTGCGGCATCGCGACGCACGAGGCCATCGTCGCGGGAGGCGGACTGGCGCGGCTGGAGTTGGTGAAGGGCATGGGGCACGACCTGCCGATGCCGCTGCTGCCGCGCATCGCAGAAAGTATCGTGAACCACTGCGCCCCTAGCAGCTAGGCCAGGAGCGGATGCGGTCAGGTGTTGCCGCCTGGTGCCGGCTAGCTAGGCGGTCGTTCCGGCCGTCGAGGAGCGGACACCCCCGCAGCCCCTGGGTCAGATCGCCTGGGCGAAGATGCGCTCGAAGTCGGACTTCGAGCACGGCTTGGGATTGGTCTGGTGGCAGGTGTCGTCCACGGCGATCGCGACCAGGCGCTCGATGTGATCCTTCGTCACCCCCTTCTCGCCGAGGTGCGCGGGGATTCCGATGCGCACCTTGAGCGCCGCGAGCCAGGTGACGAACGATTCGGCGGTCTCGCCCGCACCGCAGACGCGCGCGAGTTCGGCCATCTTCTTCTCCGCCGCGTCCATGTTGAAGCGCATCACGTGGTCGATCATGATCCCGTTGGCGAGGCCGTGGTGCATGTCGACCACCGTGCCGAGGGCGTGCGCGCAGGAATGCACCGCACCCAGGTCCTTCTGGAAAGCGATGGCGCCCATCATCGACGACATCATCATGTCGGAGCGCGCCTGGATGTCCTTCGGGTGCGAGACCGCGCGCTCGATCGCGTGCGCCGCGATGCGCGCCCCTTCCAGCGCGATGCCGTCGCAGAGCGGGTGGTAGGCGGGAGAGAGATAGCTTTCGACGTTGTGGGTGAGGGCGTCCATGCCGGTGGCCGCGGTGACCGGCGCCGGCAGCTCGAGGGTGAGCTCGGGATCGGCGAACACGGCTTTCGCCAGCAGCGCCGGGTTGAAGACCACCTTCTTCACGTGCGTCTGGTCGTCGGAGATCACCGAGGAGCGGCCCACCTCGCTGCCGGTGCCGCTGGTGGTCGGGAGCGCGATGAAATGCGGCAGCGGCTTCACGATCGGTCGAACCCGGGGATGATCCCATGCATATTCGAGGATGCTGCCCTCGTGCACCGCCATCAGTGCGACCGCCTTGGCCACGTCGAGGGCGGCGCCCCCGCCGAAGCCGATAACGCAATCGGCGCGATGTTCGCGGAAGGCGGCCGCGCCGTCGTCGACCTGCTTCTTGACCGGATTTCCGAAGACGCCCGCGTACACCTTCACGTCGAGGCCTGCGAGGCTCTCAGCGAAGTCGTGCAGGATCGGCAGCGTGCCCAGGCCCCTGTCGGTAACGATGAGCGGGCGCTTCAGGCCCAGCTCCTTCAGGTGCCCGGCGACGAGATTGCGGGCGCGGGCGCCGAAATGGATGGTGGTGGGGAAGGCGAAGCGCGCGACGGTCATCTGCGATGGCTCGTATGGAGGTACGAGCCATTGTAGTGGTTCCCATCGGAGCCATGGACGAGCAGCGAGGCGATCAGGGACGCGTGAGGCGGTAGATGAGGATCGCGGCGCGGATGGCTCCGCGCTCGATGGATGCGATCTCGAGATTCTCGTCGTCGGTATGGGCGCCGGAGCCCGAAGCGCCCAAGCCGTCGATGCCGGGAACATGGGGCGCGGCGAACTGCACGTCACCTGCCCCGCGTTCGCCGGGGTCGAGGGGATCGATGGGCCCCAGCCCGGCGTCAGCACTTGCCTTCGAGTAGGTCTCGAGCAGGCGCAGCGCGGCGTCCGTCGCAGGCATCGGCGGATAGGCATCGCGGAAGGTGATGGTGGCGCTGGCACCCGGCAGGCTCGCCTGGACGATCTCCCGCATGCGTCGCTTCACCCGCTCGCCCTGCTCCGGGGTGAGGAACCGCAGGTCGCCGCGGACCACGAAGTCGCGGGCAATGACGTTGCCCTTGCCTGCAGCCGTGCCCGCGGCGTTGGCCGTGCTGAAGGTTACGTCGGTGCCCCCCAGCGCCACGCCAGCATTGAATGTGAGGTTCGGCTCGATCAGCTGCTCGCGGAATGCGTTCAGGATGCGTGCGCCTTCGTAGATGGCGCCAAAACCGAACTCGTTGCTGAATACCCCCGCGGAGTGGCCCTGCCGCGCCTTCACGGTCACCGCCCAGCTGCTCGCCGAGCGCCGCGCGATGCTGGCGGTGTGATTCGGACCCCTCTTGGCGCTGCCCTCGAAGCTGAGCGCGGCATCGCTGCGCTTCGCCAGCTCCACGAGGTCGGCCCGTGAGCGCTCGAGCGGAGTGCCGGTGCGCTCCTCGTCACCGGTGAAGATCACCGAGATCGTGGTGTTGTCCAGGGCGCCAACCGTCTGCAGTGCCTGAAGCGCCTGGATGACGATGACGTCTCCTCCCTTCATGTCCGAGACGCCCTGTCCGCGCACGCGCGTACCGCGTGGCTCCCAGGCGCTGACGGGGCGTTCCATTTCGAACACCGTATCGAGATGGCCGAGCAGCAGGAGGCGATTGCCCTGCGTACCCTCGCGGATGGCGATGAGGTGGCCGGCGCGCTTCATCTGCGGCGGCATCTCGGCCCAGCGCGTTGCGAACCCGAGGGCGTCGAGCTCCGCCTGGAAGATGCGCCCTACCTCGCGCACGCCCTCGACGTTGAGCGTGCCGCTGTTCACGCGCACCGCTCGCTCGAGCAACTGGAGCGAGGCCGCGGTGCGCTCCTTCACGGCGGCGACGATGCGCTGCTCGGTCTCCGATAATTGCGCCTGCGCGATGCACGCGGCAAGGGCGGCAAGCGTGAAGGCGATCGCGCGGACGAGGGTTTTCATTCGGGGATGCTAGCACCCGTCGAAGGCAGCGCCGCCTGGGCCAGCACCGTCATCGGTCCGATGGCGCGCACCGCCGCCAACTGCTCATCGTGGCGCACGAACAGCCTTCCAGAGATCGCCCTTCACGCCGCTTCAGACGATCTCGAAATAGCGCCTCAGCTCCCAGTCGGTGACCGCATCCTGCCACTGGCGCCATTCCCATTCGCGGGTCGCGGCGAAGTGGTCGACGAATTCATCGCCGAACCAGTCGCGCGCGACTTTCGACTCGCGGTAGACGCGCGCCGTCTCGAGTAGCGAGCGCGGCGCGCGCGGGATGTTCTCCGCGCCCTGGTTGGTGCCGGTGATCGGCGGCGTGGTGAGCTTCAAGCCCTTCTCGACGCCATCGAGGCCGGCGGCGAGCACCGCGGCGGTCGCCAGGTACGGATTCATGTCGGCACCGGGGCAGCGGGTCTCCAGGCGCGTGGACTTTGCGCCGCCCTTGATCACGCGGAAGGACGCGGTGCGGTTGTCTACGCCCCAGGTGGGCTTCACCGGGGCCCAGAAGCCGTCCACCAGGCGCTTGTACGAGTTGACCGTCGGCCAGAACATCGGCGCCATGCCGAGGAGCGCGTTCAGCTGCCCGGCGAGATAGCTCTCGAACACCTTGGACATGCCGTGCCGGCCGCGCGCGTCGGCGAAGACGTTCTTCGAGCCGTCGGTGAGGCTCTGGTGCAGGTGCCCGGAGCAGCCCGGATACTGCGCGCTCCACT
>JBDSRZ010000173.1:0-14313 GCA_039929025.1 Usitatibacter sp.
TGACGAGGTCGCCTCGATCCTGCTCGCCTGGCTCACCTTCTACGGATCGGCGCTCGCCTCGGTGAAGCGCGCCCACATCGGTTGCCCGGAAGTGGTGGCGCTGCTGCCGCGCGGGCCGCGCTTCGCCCTGCGCCTGCTGGCCGAGCTCCTCACCATCGCCTTCTTCCTGCTGATGGGCTGGATGGGCTTCCAGGTGCTGGGCGTGCTCGACACCGACAACCTGGTGAGCCTGCCGTGGATCAAGGTGAGCTGGGTGCAATCGGTGGTGCCGATCAGCGCGGTGCTGATCGTGCTCGCCGAGCTCCTCACGTTGCCCAGGGTGCTCGCCGATTCGCTCAATCCACCCGCGGTCACCGGCGCAGCCTCGCACTGATGGGCATGCTGCTGCTGTTCGCCTGCGTACTCGCCCTCGTCATCATCGACGTGCCGATCGCTGTGGCGCTCGGCATCGTGGCGGTAGTCGCGATGGTCGCGAGCCACGGCACCGAGTCGCTGCCGAACCTGCCGATCATCCTCTACAACGGCGCGACCAACTTCCCGCTGATCGCGATACCGCTCTTCATCCTGGCGGGCGCGATCATGAACGCCTCGGGAATCTCGCAGCGCCTGATCGCCTTCGCGAGCGCCGTCCTCGGCTTCATCCGTGGCGGCCTCGCGATGGTGTCGATCGGCGCCTCGATGTTCTTCGCCGAGATCTCGGGCTCGGCGGTCGCCGACGTGTCCGCGCTGGGCTCGATCCTCATACCGGCGATGAAGAGCAAGGGCTATCCGGCACCGCTCGCCGCCGCGATCATGTCCTCGGCGGCGACCCTCGCGGTGATCATCCCGCCGTCGATCCCGATGATCCTGTACGCGGTCATGGCGGAGACTTCGGTGGTGCAGATGTTCGTGGCCGGCGTCGTGCCGGGCGCGCTGGGCGGCTTGGGCCTCATGGGGATGGCGTACTGGTTCGCGCGCCGCTACAACCTGCCGATCGAGGAGAAATTTCAGTGGGCGCGCGTGCGCCGCACCTTCCGCGAGGCCTTCTGGGCGTTCACCCTGCCGTTGATCATCCTCGGATCGATCTTCGGCGGCATCGTGACCGCCACCGAGGGCGCGGCCCTGGCGGTCGTCGCCGCCCTCTTCATCGGGCTCGCGGTGTACCGCGAGCTCGACCTCGCGGCGCTGCGGGCGGCCATGATCGAGGGAGGGGTGCAGACGGCGGTCGTGATGCTGCTGGTCGCGACCTCGGGGCTGCTCGGCGGCTTCCTCACCGAGATCCAGGCGCCGCAGCAGCTCGCCAGGGCGATCACCGAGATCACCAGCAACAAGTGGTTCGTGCTCGCGCTGCTGAACGTGCTCTTCCTGGTGCTGGGGATGTTCCTGCACTCGGCGGCGGCCATCATCCTCGTGGTCCCGGTGGTGATGCCGCTGGTGCGCTCCGTGGGCATCGACCCGGTGCACTTCGGCATCATCGTCACCATCAACCTGGGCATCGGCCAGCAGACCCCTCCGGTCGCCTCGGTCCTGATGGTGGCATGCTCCATCGCCAAGGCCTCGGTGTGGGAGGTGTCGCGCGTTAACATCTGGTTCATCGGCGTGCTGGTCGCGGTCCTGCTGATGGTGACCTACATCCCGATGAGCGCGCTCGGCCTGGTCCACTTCTTCTATCGCTAGCGACGCATGAACGAATCCATCCTCGTCCAGGACCGCGGCGCCCCGATCGTGACCGTGGTCCTGAACCGCCCGGAGAAGCTGAACGCCCTCACCCGCCCGATGTGGAAGCGCCTGGGCGAAGCGTTCACCGAGCTCTGCGCCGACGATGGCGTTCGCTGCATCGTGCTCCGCGGCGCCGGGACCAGGGCCTTCGCGCCCGGCAACGACATCGCGGAATTCACCACCGAGCGCTCGAACGTCGAGCAGGCGCGCGGCTACGGCGAGGACATGCGCCGCACCATCGAGGCGATCGCCACCTGCCGCCACCCGGTGGTCGCGCAGATCCACGGCATCTGCGTGGGCGGCGGGCTCGAGATCGCGGGGCTCGCCGACATCCGCATCTGCGGCGAGTCGAGCCGCTTCGGCGTGCCGATCAACAAGCTCGGGCTGGTGATGGCCTATGCGGAGATCGGCTCGCTGATCGCGCTCGCGGGCGAGGCCACCGCGCTCGAGATCCTGCTCGAGGGGCGGGTGTTCGATGCGAGGGAGGCGAAGGAAAAAGGCCTCGTCACCCGCGTGGTGCCCGACGACCAGGTCGAAGCCGAGGCGATGGCCACCTCACAACGAATCGCCGCTGGCGCGCCGCTGGTGGCGCGCTGGCACAAGAAGTTCGCGCGTCGCCTCCGCGATCCGAAGCCGCTCACGACCGCGGAGTACGACGAGGGCTTCGCCTGCTTCGGCACCGAGGATTTCCGGATTGGGTACAGGGCTTTCCTGGCCAAGGCGAAGCCCGAGTTTCGCGGCAAGTAGGCGGCGTCGCGAACTTGATTATTGCGTTTCAACACGGAGGACGCAGAGGAACCACAGAGGTGGCACAAAGAAAACCTATACGGATGATTGGGAGCGATTCTTGTCTCGCAGTCACGAACGAACACAGATTCCTCTGTGCCATCTCTGTGGTTCCTCGGCGTCCTCTGTGTTGAAATCTGCCCTCTCCCGGCCACGCTAGCAGCCATGGACAAACCCCATTTGGGACCGCTGAAGGGAATCAAGGTGGTCGAGCTGGCGCAGATCATGGCCGGCCCGACCTGCGGCATGCTCCTTGCCGACATGGGCGCCGACGTGATCAAGGTCGAGAAGCTCCCCGGCGGCGACGACACGCGCAGCTACACCGAGCCCTCTGTCGGCGGCGAGTCCGCCGCCTTCATGATCCTCAACCGCAACAAGCGTGGCATGGCGGTGAACCTGAAGGCGCCCGGGGGCCTCGGGGTCGTGAAGCGCCTTCTCGCCGACGCCGACGTGGTCACTGAAAACTACCGCAAGGGCACACTCGAAAAACTGGGCCTCGGCTACGGCGTCCTGCAGGAGCTCAATCCGCGCCTGGTGTACTGCGCCGTCTCGGGCTACGGCCGCACCGGCCCCTACGCGGACAAGGGCGGCTTCGACCTCATCGCGCAGGGCTTCGCCGGGATCATGAGCATCACCGGCGAGCCCGGTGGCCCACCCGCCAAATCCGGCACCTCGATCGCGGACATCAACGCGGGCATCCTCGCCGCGCTCGGCATCGTCGCCGCGCTGGTGGCGCGCGGGCAGACCGGCCGCGGCCAGATGGTCGACACCTCCCTCATGGAAGCCGCCGTCCAGCAGACCTACTGGCAAGCCGCGATCTTCTTCGCCACCGGCGTGAACTCCGGTCCCTCGGGGTCGGCGCACATCCTCACCGCGCCCTACCAGGCGTTCCCGACCGCCGATGGCTGGATCAACGTGGGCGGTGCGAACCAGGCCAACTGGGAGCGCATCGTGAAGGTGATCGGCCGGCCGGAGCTGGCGCAGGACCCCCGCTTCCTCACCAATGGCGAGCGCATGAAGAATCTCGCGGCGCTCACGCCGCTGATAGCCGGGCGCCTGAAGGCGCGCCCCTCGGGCGACTGGATCCGCGAGTTCGAGGCGGCGGGGGTTCCGGTGGGCCCGGTCAACAAGGTGGGCGACATGCTCGCCGATCCACAGGTGGCGGCGCGCGAGATGGTGGTCGAGGTCGATCACCCCACGGCCGGCCGCACGCGGGCACTGGGCCTGCCGATCAAATTCTCCGAAACCCCGGGCCAAGTGGTGCGCGCGGCGCCTCTGCTCGGACAGCACACGCGCGAGATCCTTCTCGGCCTGGGATACGGGGAGGCGGAGATCGCGAGCCTCGCCGCCGCCGGCGCGGTTCACTGCGCCTGAAACGCGCCTCCCATCCCCGTGCGACGGTAGCGGCTTTTCGCACCGCGACATGAGCCCTGCACTCTTCTTGGCGATCCTCGCGGTTTCGGCCCTGCTGACCTCGTTCGTCTCCGGAATCCTCGGGATGGCCGGCGGCATGATCCTCATGGGCATCCTGCTCGCGATGATGCCGGTGCCCACCGCGATGTTGCTGCACGGCATCACGCAGCTCGCCTCCAACCTGTGGCGCGCGATCATGTGGCGCAAGAGCGTCGACTGGCGCGTGTTCCGCGAGTATGTCCTCGGGGCCCTCGCCGCCACCGCAGCGTTCGCGCTGCTGCAGCTGGTGGTAAGCAAGCCGATCGCCTTCGTCGTCATGGGCCTTACCCCGTTCGTGACGCTGGTACTGCCGGAAAAGCTGCACCTCAACGTCGAGCGCCGCGGGCATTCGTTCGCGTGCGGCGCCGTCTGCTCGGCGCTCTCGCTCACCGCCGGCGTCTCCGGCCCGATCCTCGACGTCTTTTTCGTGCGCTCCAGGATGACGCGTCACGCGGTGATCGCGACCAAGGCGATGACGCAGAGCGCGAGCCACCTGCTGAAGATCCTCTACTTCGGCGGCGTGGTGGCGGTGGGCGGTGGCGCGGTGGCGCCGTGGGTGGGCGCGATGATGGTGACTCTCGCAGTCATCGGCACATCGCTTTCACGCCCTGTGCTGGAGAAGATGAACGACGAGTCCTTCCGCCGCTGGACGCGCCGCACCATCATGACCCTCGGGGCCTTCTACCTCGCCAGCGGAGCCTGGATGCTGCTGCAACGCTAGCCGGCAGTTCCAGGTTCAGCGGCCGATCGGCGGGCGGGGAACAAGGGCGCCCCCCGGCTGTCAGTAAGGCGTCCCGGAACCTTGGCCCACGATGAAGCTGACCTATCCCAAAATCGCCGCCCTCGTCGTTCTTGCCGCGCTCCTGGTGCTGCTCGCCGCGAACATGTTCAGCGGCGGCGAGCAACAGGTCAAGCACAAGATCGAGTCGGAGTACGCGGTTGCGGATCCGCAGTTCCCGCGCGCGATGGGTGCCCTCCTCGGCCCGGCGCTGGTTCAGGGCACCCATGCGGAGGCGCTCCTCAACGGCGACCGCATCTTCCCCGCGATGCTGGCCGCCATCCGCGGCGCGAAAAAAACCATCACCTTCGAGACCTACATCTACTGGTCGGGCACGGTTGGCAAAGAATTCGCCGACGCGCTCGCGGAACGGGCCAAGGCGGGCGTGCGTGTACACATCCTCATCGACTGGGTCGGAAGCCAGAAGATGGAGTCGGCGCTCCTGGACGAGATGAAGGCGGCCGGAATCCAGATCTACAAGTACCATCCGCTGCGCTGGTACGCGCTCGACCGCGTCAACAACCGTACCCACCGCAAGCTCCTTGTGGTCGACGGCACTACGGCCTTCACCGGAGGCGTAGGTATCGCCGACAGCTGGAGCGGCCACGCCCAGGATGCCGACCACTGGCGCGACACGCACTATCGCGTCGAGGGCCCCGTGGTGGCGCAAATGCAGGCCGCTTTCCTCGACAACTGGATGAAGGTGAGCGGCACGGTGCTGCATGACAAGTCGTACTTCCCCGCGATCGAGCCGCGCGGCAACCAATGGGCGCAGATGTTCAAGAGCTCCACCGACGGCGGCTCCGACAGCATGCACCTCATGTACCTCATGTCGCTCGCCGCGGCGCGCGAGCGCATCGACCTTTCCATGGCCTACTTCGTCCCGGACGACCTGGCGCTGCAGGCGCTCGAGGACGCGTTGAAGCGCGGGGTCAAGGTTCGCATCATCATGCCGGGCTCGAAGACCGACGCGAAGCTGGTCCGGCGCGCTTCGCGCGCGCGCTGGGGCCCGATCCTGCAGGCCGGCGGCGAAATGTACGAATACCAGCCGACCATGTTCCACTGCAAGATCCTTGTGGTCGATTCGCTCTGGGCTTCGGTAGGCTCGACCAACTTCGACCCGCGATCCTTCCGCCTGAACGACGAGGCGAACCTCAACGTCTACGACCGCGACTTCGCGCTGCGGCAGATCGCCGACTTCGAAAACGACTTGAAGCGCTCCAAGCCCGTGACCTACGAGGAATGGGTTGCCCGCCCCTGGACGGAGAAGGCCTGGGAGCACCTCTGGTCGCTGTTCGGCTCGCAGATGTGAGCGTGGGACCCAAGCCCTACCTGCGGCTCGCGCCGAAGGCCCGCACCAAACCCCGCGGATCGATCAAGCCAAAGGCTTGAGGTCGAAGTCCACTGCGGTGGTATTGGCCCCGCAAAGCACCACCCCCAGGGTTTCGCCCGGGTGCGCCTTCACCCCGCCCGAGAGCAAGGCCGCCAGCGCCGCGGCGCCGCCGGGCTCGGCCACGATGCGCAGTGCCTTCCAGAGCGCGTGTTGCGCCGCGCGGATCGCGTCGTCGCTCACCAGCACCGTGCCCGCCATGAATTCCCTGGCGATCGGGAACATGAGGGCGCCCACGCGCTTCGGCGCGAGCGAGTCGGCAGCGACGCCGCCCGCGGGCGCGTCCACCGGCTCGCCGGCCTGCAGCGCATTGGTGAGCGTCGGCGCCGCTTCCGGCTCCACCCCGGTAACCGGAATGCGCCCGGCATACCATGCCGCGATGCCGCCGATCAGGCCCCCGCCGCCCACCGCCACCAGCAGCCGCTCCAGGAACGGTGACTGCTCCTCGAACTCGAGCCCGACCGTTGCCTGCCCCTGCAGTGTCTCGCGCTGCTCGAACGCGTGGATCGCGAGCGCCCCGCTCTCGCGCACGCGCACCTCGCTCGCGAGTAGTGCGTCGTTGTATCTCTCCCCAGCGATCTCGAGCTTCGCGCCATAGGCGCGGATCTGCGCCATCTTCGCGGCAGAAGCGACGCTCGGCACAAAGATCGTCGCCGGCACCCCGCGCTTCATCGCCGCATACGCCACCGCCGCGCCGTGGTTGCCGCCCGAGGCCGCGACCACGCCCGCGGCGCCGATCGGCCGCGTGAGCAGGTTGTTGAACGCGCCGCGTGTCTTGAAGGAACCGGCGTGCTGCAGGTATTCGAGTTTGAATACGAGGCGCACGCCGTCGAGGCCGAAATCGCCGCCATCGACGTCGATCACGGGGGTGCGGCGGATGTGGGGAACGAGCCGCGCGGCCGCCTGGCGGATCGCGGCGGATTGGAGATAGTCCGGGATCATGCGCGAGATGATAGCGAACCCCCCGCCGGTGTCCGCGGTTTCGCCGTCAGTCGTCCCCAGGAACCCCCGGCGCCGCGTCGCCACGGAGGATCGACTGCAGCGTCGGCAGGTCGGCCGGCTTCACCAGGTGATAGTCGAACCCGGCCTCCTCGCTGCGGCGGCGGTCCTCGCGCTGTCCCCAGCCGGTGAGCGCCACCAAGGTCGTGTTCCGCAAGGCGGGGTCCTCGCGCACGCGGCGGGCGAGCTCGAGGCCGCTCATGCCGGGCATGCCGAGGTCCAGCAGCATCACCGCGGGCTGGAAGGCGCGTGCCGCGTCCAGGGCCGCGCGCCCGTCGTGCACCGTCATCGCCTCGGCGCCGAGGAATTGCAGCAGCATGCCGAGGCTGTCAGCGGCATCGTAGTTGTCGTCCACGACCAGGACCCGGCGCAGCTTTTCGTTTTCGTAACGCACCGCGGGGGCCGGCGCCGGGATGGGCGCGGTCGCTCCGCGCGCGCGAGGCAGCCGGACCAGGAAATCGCAGCCGCGTCCGCGACCCGGGCTCCTCGCCTCGATGGTGCCGCCATGCAGGTGCACGAGCGTGCGCGCGAGCGTGAGGCCGATACCGAGGCCGCCTTGCGCGCGGCTTCCCGCGTCGACCTGGGTGAACATGTCGAAGACCTTGTCGAGCATCTCAGCCGGAATGCCTTCGCCGTTGTCCTTCACGAAGATGCGGGCCATGCCCTCATCGGTACTGACGTTCACCTCGATCCTGCCGCCTGCCGGCGTGTACTTGGCCGAGTTGTTGATGAGGTTGGCGAACACCTGCCCGAGGCGCACCGGATCAGCGTCGACGCCGATCGCCTCGTCCTCGATCGAGAGCGAGAGCTCGTGCCCCCCGGCCTCGATCAGCGGCCGGCTGGTCTCCAGGGCGCTGCGCACGATCGCCGCCAGCTCGACGCGCTCCTTGCGCAGCTCGATCTTGCCGCGGCTGATGCGCGAGACTTCGAGGAGGTCGTCAACCATGCGCACCATGTGCTTTACCTGGCGCTCCATCATGTCCGCGACGCGCTGGATCGCCGGTTCCTGGCTGCCCGCCAGGCGCACGATATGGAGCGAATTGCGGATCGGCGCCAACGGGTTGCGCAGCTCGTGGGCGAGAGTCGCGATGAACTCGTCCTTGCGCCGGTCGGCATCACGCAGATCGTCTTCGGCGGTGCGGCGCTCGGTCACGTCCTCGATCACCGCGACCGCGCGCACGCGCGCGTCGTCGTGTGCCCGCGGCGGCGCCGTGATCGACACTTTCGCCCAGATGCCCTTGCCGTCGGCGTGGGCGAAGCGGTGCTCGCCGCTGAAGTTGGCGCGGCGGCCATTCACCACCTCGTGATAGGCCGACTGCATCTCGCACAAGTCCTCGCCGAGGATGTGGTCGAAAACGCACGAGGCCATCAGCGCCTCGCGCGTGCGCCCGACGATGCGGCACAGGGCATCGTTCACCATGGCGAACTTGCCGCCATCCGCAAGCTCCGCGATGCCCACCGCGGCATTGGCGAAGAGCGCCTGCAGGCGCGCCTCGCTGTCGGTGAGGGCCCGGGCGACATCGTCGAGTTCCTGCAGGCGCTCGCGGGCGTGGTATTGACGCTCGCGGGCGCGCAGCGCCGTCTGCGCGCTGCTGAGGAGCGAAGCGACTCGAATCGGCCGATCGAGGAGCGTCACGTTGCCGAGCGAGCGGATCGCCTTCCTCAGGGCAGAGGAGTCGGCGGCGGAGTGGGCGAGCAGCAGCACCGGCAGGTCCGACCAAGCCGGCTGGCGCGAGAGGCGTTCACCGATGAAGAAAAGGTCGGCCTCGCCCCTGACGGCCTCTTCCGAGAGCAGCAGCGCGCCCGCGCCCTCGGGCAGCTCGCGGGCGAGATGCGCCAGGTTCTCGCACGCCAGCGCACGGATGCCCGTCTCACGCAGCACCCCCTGGGTGAGCTGCCCGTCCCTTCCCGTCGGGGCGAGGATGAGGACGCGGTGCTCGGCGGCGACCCGCGACGCCGCACTCACCGCGCGTTCTTCTCGAGGCCGGGCTGCTCGTACATCGGCATCCCCGTCAGCACGCCGCGGAACTCCCGCAACGGTTCGCCCACGTGGATGCCTCCCTCGAGCCCGAACTCGCGGATGGTGCGCTCGTGGTTGCTGCCGCGCTTCTTCATCACCGAGATCGCCTGGCGCACCTCGCCCCGGGCCTCGAAGTAGCGCATCAATATCACGGCGTCGGCAAGGTAGCTCGCGTCCACCGGCGTGTGCATCTGCGAGCCGATGAGGCCCTGGTGCGCTCCGATAAGGATGGTCGCGACACCCTGGCTGCCGAGGTACATGAGGAGCTCGTGCAGGTGGATGGTGAGGAATCGTTCCCCAGGCATCGCGTTGAGGTAGCCATTGAGACTGTCGATCACGACAACCTTGGCCCCCAGCTCCTCCACCTCGCTCCTGATGGTGTTGGCGAACTCGCCCGGCGTCAACTCCGCGGGGTCGATCTGGCGGATCGAGATTGTCCCCTCGCTGTAGCGGTGCGCAAACTCGCTCCCCAGGCCCGACATGCGCGACGTGAGGGTTTTGCGGCTCTCGTCGAAGATGAACATCGCGGCCCGCTGGCCGCGGTCGGCCGCCGCGGTGGCGAACTGCGCGCCGAGGGTGGACTTGCCGGTGCCGGCGGCGCCGACGATCAGGGTGCTGGTGCCGGCCTCCAGGCCGCCGCCGAGCATGTTGTCGATTCCCTCGATGGCGCTCGAGAACCTAGCCTCGTCGGGCAGGTTGCGGTGCTCCGAAGCCACCAGGCGGGGATAGACCTGCAGGCCGCCGCCGGTGATGATGTAGTCGTGATAGCCGCCGCGGAACTTGCGGCCGCGGTGTTTGAGGACGCGTATGCGCCGACGGTCCGCGCCGTACTCGGGCAGCAGCTGCTCGAGCACGATCACGCCGTGAGCGATGCTCTGCACCTGCAGGTCGCGCCCGAAGCTGGTGAGGTCGTCCAACAGCAGCACCGTGCAGCGCCTGCCGCGAAAGAACTGCTTCAACGCCAGCAGCTGGCGGCGGTAGCGCAGCGGGTCGCCCGCGAGCAGGCGCAGCTCCGAGAGCGAATCGAAGACCAGGCGCGTGGGCTTCAAGCGCTCCACGTCCTGGAGGATGGTGCGCGTGGTCTCGTTCAGCTCCACCTCCGCGGGGTGGAACATGGTGTACTGCTCGGCGGGCTGCAGGCTCTCTTCGTTCGGAACCAGCTCGCGGATGGTGATGCCGTCCAGGTCGAAGCCGTGCGAGTGCGACATCGCGCGCAGCTCCTCCTCGGTCTCGGAAAGCGTCACGTACAGCACCGGCTCGCCCTGCCGGGCTCCTTCCATCAGGTACTGCATCGCCAGCGTCGTCTTGCCCGATCCGGGCACGCCCTCGATCAGGTAGAGGCGATGGGGGGTGAGACCGCCGCAGAGGATATCGTCCAGCCCGCCGATGCCGGTGGCGGCGGCTGCGTCGTAACGTACCGCGGCAGGTTCCAAGCCGGGGTCGGTCTGTGCGTTTGTCATTGTTGGCTGGCCGAGTCTGTCTGGCGCGCTTCGCGCGGTTGGAAGTCAGCCCACAATTTGCCGCAATGCCGTTGCACTGACGCGTCGAATCGGGCCGACAATTCTCGTCGGAAGCGGCAGGATTTTCGTATCGGAAAATTCCTACAACCACCGGGCCGATACGCTACTTCCCGCCCACTCGTGAAGCACGAGGAGTGAGAGATCCATTATAAGATTCGCGGAACGCAGGAGGCCCGATGAAATTCGCGTTCCTCAACCTCAAGGCCCGGGGATGATCGTCACGCCGGCGTCGTTCGCAGCGCTCGTCGATCCGATCGAGCATCCCGCGCCACGCACGTTCGTCTTCCGCGGATCCGAGCTATTGGTGCGCGAGGCGGACTCGATGCCGCCTGGCACCGAGGCGATGCCGGACATGGCAATCGATCCCGGCGCATTCGTTCCTGTCGGGATGTGGGATGGCGTCTATTGCCGCACCGCGTGGGTGCCCAGGGAGACACCGGCGCCGTCGGGCTATGCGTTCAAGGGCCTGCGGTCCCTCTTCGCGAAGCTGGACGAGGCGACGCTGGCGGTTGCCGGGCGCGCGGTGCAGATCGCCGAGTTCGCGCGCACCCACTGCTTCTGCGGCGCGTGCGGCAGGCCCATGTCGAAGGCGCCCGGGGAGCGCGCGATGAAGTGCGCCTGCGGCCACCTCGCCTACCCGCGCATCTCGCCCGCGATGATGGTGCTGGTGAAGCGCGGCCGCGCGATCCTGCTGGCGCGCAACGTCGCCGTTCCCGCGGGCGGCCGGATGAGCGCGCTGGCCGGCTTCCTCGAGCCGGGGGAGTCCATCGAGGACGCGGTGCACCGGGAGGTGCGCGAAGAAGTCGGGATCGAGGTGAAGGATTTACGCTACTTCGCGAGCCAGTCCTGGCCCTTCCCCCACGCCCTGATGATCGCCTTCACCGCCGAGTATGCCGGCGGCGACATCAAGTGCGACCCGGCCGAGATCGCCGAGGCGCGCTGGTTTGGCCCGGGCGATCCGCTCCCCGAGCTCTCGCCGCGCCAGTCCATTTCGCGCGCCCTCATCGACGCCAACCTCCCTCTCGGGAAGCTTTAGGGTTTCGATACGAAGGCATTGCCGCGGATGTAGAAGCGTAGCAGGCGCCGCGCCCAGTGCCGGGCGTAGTCCACGCCAATGCGCGGGCGCTTGACGATGCGCAGCGGCGCGGTGTCGCCCGCATCGCGAACGAAAATCTCGTCACCGCGCAGGTCCTTGCCGTACATGCGACCATCGATTTCCATCGCCTTGCAGAGCAGCGCCGGGCCCTGCGTTCGGCCTGTGACATTCTTCACCGGCTCCAGCGCTCGCAGCAGTACCGCGGAAGCCTTCCCTCCCTCCTGGGTCACCACGTTCATGCACCAATGCATGCCATAGATGAGGTAGACGTAGGCGCGGCCGGGTGGGCCGAACATCGCGCGCGTGCGCGGCGTGAGCCCGCGCGCCGAGTGCGCCGCGAGGTCATGGGGTCCGAGATAGGCCTCGACCTCGACGATGCGCCCGACGCGCTCCACGCCATCGACCACGCGGACAAGGTGCTTGCCGAGGAGCTCCTGCGCGACCAGCACCGTATCGCGGTCGTAGAAGGACCGCGCGAGCTTCCGCACCGGCTACTTTTCGGACATCGCCTCGCGCATCTTCGATTCCATCGACTCGTTGGACGCGGGCGCGGCAAACGCCGCAAGGGGCGCGAGTAGCAGGCAAAGGACGGCGGCGTGGATCTGCATGGAAATCTCCGGCTGGGGGCTGCGATCCGCCCGCTGGCACTCTACCATCGTAGAATCCGCCTTTCGCATTCACGATGGAATCGCTCGAATGTCCACCCGCATCACCCCTGT
Organism: Usitatibacter sp.; assembly: GCA_039929025.1. GTDB lineage: Bacteria > Pseudomonadota > Gammaproteobacteria > Burkholderiales > Usitatibacteraceae > Usitatibacter. The sequence goes on from JBDSRZ010000173.1 coordinate 12,459, forward strand.
CCTCTGCGCCGCCTTCCTGGTTTTCGCCGCGGAGCCCGCACTTGCCACGGTGAGCAACGTGTCTCCCTCCGGATTCCTGGTGACGGTCAAGACCACGCTGCGCACCTCGCCCAAGACGACATTCTCTGCATTGCAGCAGGTCGGGAGCTGGTGGAACGGCGAGCACACCTATTCGGGCAGGGCCGGGGCAATGACGCTGGAGATGCGCGCCGGCGGCTGCTTCTGCGAGCGCTGGGACGGCAACTCGGTCGAGCACGGGCGCGTGCTTTACGTGGCGCGCGAGAAGGCGGTGCGGATCGCGGGCGCTCTCGGCCCGCTGCAGGAGATGGCGGTGAACGCGGTCATGCATTTCGCCCTGGAGGCGGCTGGCGACGACACCGTGCTCACGTTCATCTACCGCGTGCGCGGCAGCCCCGACGCCGGGCTCGACAAGGTAGCCGGGGCGGTCGATCGCGTGATGACCGAGCAGCTCACGCGTTTCGTGCGGTTTGTCGAGACCGGCGCGCCGGTCGCGGTGGTCCCTCCGCCGCCGCTCCCGGACCAGTTCTTTTCCTCCAACGGCGTGCGCCTGCGCTACCTCGACGAGGGCCGCGGCGCCGACCCGGTGGTCCTTCTCCACGACCGCGGCTCCAGCATCGAGGAGCAGTGGATCACGACCGACGTGATGCCTTCCCTCGTGCGCCAGGACATCTTCCGCGTGATCGCCCTCGACCTGCGCGGCCACGGCAAGAGCGACACGCCGCAGCCGGCGGTCATCGACGCGGAGATGGCACGGGACGTGGATCGCCTCATGACGCACCTGGCCATCCGGCGCGCGCACCTGGTGGGCTACGGTCTGGGCGCCAACATCGCCGCGAAGCTGGCTACCATGCATCCGGAGCGCTTCATCACCATGACCCTCGCGGGCGGAGCGCAGGTGCGCGCCGGCGGCAACGACGATCGCCAGGGCCTGGCGGTCACCGACGAACAGATGAAGGCGGTGCCGGTCCCGAGCCTCGGGCTCATCGGCACGCGCGACCCGGCACTGCGGGAGCTGATTCAACTCAAGTCGGTGATGCCGCGCCTGGTGCGGATGGTCTCGTTCGAGGACTTCACTCACGAAAGCACGCCGCGAAATCCAGAATTCGTCCTCGCGATCCAGCACTTCCTGCGCTACCACCCCGGCAGCCTGGTGAAGTGAGCTACCGATAGAGCTGGGGAGTGGATTTCCGGTCAGCCATTTCAGATCACGAATTCGATCAGGCGGGGACCCCGCGAAGCGCACGCGGCGGTGAATTCCCGCGCGAAGCCCTCCAAGGTCTCGACCCGCGTGCCTTCTACGCCCATCCCCCTGGCAAGGCTCACCCAGTCGAGGCTCGGCCGGGAGATGTCGAACAGCTCCTTCGAGGCGGGCCCGGGCTGCGCGCCGACCGCGAGCAACTCGCCCTGGAGGATGCGGTAGGCCCGATTGGCGAAGACAACGTTCACGACGTCGAGTTGCTCGCGCGCCTGGGTCCAGAGCGACTGCAACGAATACATTCCGCTGCCATCGGCCTCCAGGCAGACGACTTTGCGGCCGGGAGCGGCCACGGCGGCCCCGGTGGCGCATGGAAATCCCTGGCCGATGGCGCCACCGGTGATCTGCAGCCAATCGTGGGGTGCGGCGCGGAATGTCGGCGGAAAGAGCTGCCGGCCCGAGGTCACCGCTTCCTCCACCACGATCGCATCCTCGGGAAGCAGCGCCGCGAACGTGCTGCCGAATCCCTCGGCGGTGAAGGCGCCGCTCGCGACGCTGGGGGCTGGTGCTTCCGGCGCCCCGCGAACCCATCCAGGGGCACCCAACCGGCTCGCGAGATGCTCGAGCGCCTCGATGCCA
>JBDSRZ010000174.1:0-14232 GCA_039929025.1 Usitatibacter sp.
ATGCCTTGATCTGGCGACCTTTCATGCCACGGACTCTGGGCCAGTCAGTCTTGGAGCTTCTTGAAGAGGATGGTTTCTTCATTCTTCCAGCCCAAGCGTCGTCACGGCAAAAAAGAAAACTACGGCACCCAGAAGCCCACGGATTGGTGAGGTCGGGATATGGAAGGAGGCTGGCCCACGCAAAAATGCCAACCAAGCAGGTCGCAAAGGTCCAAAACACTACAGTGGCAATCTTGCCTCCCAGGGTCACTTGTCGCGCTCCAATGCTGTCTAACTACTATTATTCGGATACGTCTAACAAGGAAGACCGTCCGTTCAAGCGACGGCCCACGATCGGATATCCTTGAATTCCCATGCCGATTCTCCTTACGTGTCCGTGCAACGCAGGCGATAAGCAAGTCCATGTCATTCCTCCCGCATCCAACCCTACCCCGGCAGGTTGGAAAATGAGGCCCACACCAGCCGCATGCCCGCCGAGCGCCGGATAACGTCACCCCTATCCGTCCACCTCGTCGACGGAACCTACGAGCTCTACCGCCAGTTCTATGGTCGCCGGCGCTTCGAAAAGGCGGGGCCTGCACCGTTCGGCGCGGTCGCCGGCGTCCTGCACTCCATCCTGGAGATGGTCGAGAAGGGGGCCACGCACATCGGGGTTGCGACCGACCACGTCATCGAGTCGTTCCGCAATCGGCTCTGGCCAGGCTACAAGACGGGGGATGGCATCGATCCCGCCTTGCGCGCCCAGTTCACTCCGCTGGAGCAGGCCCTGGGCGCCATGGGTGTCGCGGTATGGCCGATGGTCGAGCTCGAGGCCGACGACGCGCTCGCGGCGGCAGCCAGTGCGGCGGCGGCGGATGAGACCGTGCAGCAAGTCTGTATCTGGACGCCGGACAAGGATCTCGCCCAATGTGTGCGAGGCGATCGCGTCGTGCAGGTGCTGCGCAAGGCGGGCAGCATCCTGGATGCCGCGGGTGTGCAGTTGAAGTACGGCGTCCGGCCCGAGCGCATCCCCGACTTCCTCGCGCTCGTCGGCGACGCCGCCGACGGCTATCCGGGAATAGCCGGGATCGGGCGTATTGGCGCCGCCCGGCTCGTCGAAAAGCACGGCGCCCTCGAGGATTTTCCCACCGAGGTCCTGGGGAAGGAGCGCGAGCTCGCGCTGCTGTTCAAGGATCTCGCCACGCTGAGAACCGATGCGCGACTCTTCGCAAGCGTGGACGAGCTTCGCTGGCGCGGCTCCACCGAATCATTCCCCGCGATGGCAGAGCGTGTCGGTGACAAGGGGCTGCTCGCACGCGCGCTTCGCGCACCCCGCGGCTAGGCGTACCGGGGCGCCAGGATCACCATCCACACCGCCGCCAGCAGCACCAGCGACATCAACACCGCCGCGCTGCCCACGTCCTTGGCGTGCTTGGAGAGTGGATGGTGGTCGAGCGAGATGCGGTCGATCGCCGCCTCGACGCAACTGTTGAGGAGCTCCACCACCATCACCAGCAGGACGGCGGCGATGAGGAGCGCGCGCTCTACCGCGATCGGGGTAAGGACGAAGGCGATCGGGATCAGCAGCACCGCCATCACGACTTCCTGGCGAAATGCGGCTTCGCTTCGCCAGGCCGCGGCGAGACCCGCGCACGAATTGAAGCACGCACTCACCACGCGCTCGAACCCGACCTTCCCCTTCCTGAAGGCCGGCGCCTGCGTTGTCTCGGGTGGGTCGTTGCGGCTCGCCATGGTTCAAGGATACCGAAAGCGGCGCCGCATCCTCACTTCATGGAGCGAACGCGCGGCCCGGTGAACACCGCGCTGAACGTGCTGCCCTGCCCCGGGACACTCGTGACCTGCAGCGTGGCGCCGTGGCGCCCGAGCGCGTGCTTCACGATCGCGAGGCCGAGCCCGGTGCCACCGGTCTCCCGCGAGCGGCCGCGATCGACGCGGTAGAAGCGCTCGGTCAGGCGCGCAATGTGCTCGGCGGGAATCCCGATGCCGGTATCGACCACCTCGAACACCGCACCGTTCTCGCTCGAAGCCCAGCGCAGCCTCACCAGCCCACCCTCGGGCGTGTAGCGGATCGCATTGCTCACCAGGTTGCCGAAGGCGCTCGCGAGTTCCTTGTCGCTCCCCACCAGGTCCATGCCCGGCTCGACCTCGGTGACGAACCGGTGCCGCCCACCCGATAGCGCCCGCGCCTCCGCCGCCAGCCGCCCGACCATCTCCACCATCTCCACGGATTCCTCCATCGGCGGGGGCGGCGAGGACTCGAGCGACGAGAGCGTAAGGAGGTCCTCCACCAACCGCTCCATGCGGCTCGCCTGATCGGCCATCAAATCAAGGAAGCGGCGCGCGTCCGCGGGTCCGGTCTCATCGCGAAGGGTCTCGACGAACCCCGCAATCACCGTGAGCGGCGTGCGCAACTCGTGGGAGACGTTGGCGACGAACTCGCGGCGTACGCGCTCCACCTGTTGGAACTGGGTGATGTCGCGCGACAGTACGAGCCGCTGTGCCTCGCCGTAGGGAACGACCTGGAGCGACAGCACGCGCTCTCCGGCGTGCGGAGACATCACCTGCACCGGCTTGGCGAAGTCGCCGCGATCGAGGTACTCGGTGAATGCGGGGATTCGCACCAGGTGCGTGAAAGGACGGCCCGCGTCCTGCGCAGTATCGATGTGCAGGTGCAGGCGGGCGGTGTCGTTGCACCACTCGATGCGGCCCGCATCGAGGATCACGACGCCGTCAGGCAGCGCACGCGCCGCCTCACGCCAGCGTTCGAGTGCCGCCTCCAGTTCGCGTTGCCGAACGGCGGCATCGCGTCGCGCCTTGAAGAGTATCGCGTGCAGCCGATCCCACGTGCCGCGCGCGCGCGGCGGGTCGGGCTCGTCGCTTTCGAGCCAGCCGATCAGCTGGCGGAGCATCACGGCGTGATAGAGCACGAGCGCCAGCAGGAAGGCTGCGAGGACCCCGGCCCACTCCATCTCCGCGCCCTACCGCGCCGAGCGCATCTTGTAGCCCGCGCCACGCACCGTCTCCACCAGGTCGTCGTGACCGCCTGGCGAGAGCGCGTCGCGCAGCCGGCGGATGTGCACGTCCACGGTGCGATCCTCGATGAACACGTGGTCGCCCCATACGTGGTCGAGGATCTGCGCACGGCTGTAGACGCGATCGGTGTGCGTCATGAAGAAATGCAGCAGCTCGAACTCGGTGGGGCCCATCCGCAAGGTCGTGCCGTCGCCGCTCACCACGCGCGTCGCGGGGTTCAGCGTGAGGCCCTCGATGGTGACCGCCTCGGAGGTGAGCTGCGGCGTGCGCCGGCGCAGCACCGCCTGGATGCGCGCTTCGAGCTCGCGCGGCGCGAACGGCTTGGTGATGTAGTCGTCGGCGCCGCTTTGCAGCCCCGAGACCTTGTCGTCGTCACCCGCGCGCGCGGTGAGCATGATGATCGGCACCTCGCGCGTGCGCGCTTCCGAACGCAGCTTGCGCGCGATCGCCGGGCCCGACCAGTCGGGCAGCATCCAGTCGAGGAGTATCACGTCGGGAAGCATCTCGGCGACCGCGCGCATCGCCTCTTCGGCGCTGGCCGCGCGCCGCACCTGGTGGCCGTTCCGCGCGAGGTTCACCGAAATCAGCTCCTGGATCGCCGGCTCGTCCTCGACCACGAGGATCGAGGCGGTCATCGGCTGAGCGCCTCGCGCTCCAGCTCGGCGAGCGGGATGTGGCGCACGTCGCGTCCCTTCACGATGTAGATCACGTATTCGGCGATGTTCTTCGCGTGGTCGCCGATGCGCTCGAAGGCCTTGGCGACCCAGACCACCTGCAGCGACGTGGTGATGGTGCGCGGGTCTTCCATCATGAAGGTGATGAGCTGGCGCAGGATGGCGCGGAACTCCTCGTCGATCGCCGCGTCCTCGCCGCAGACGCGCGCGGCCGCCGCCGCGTCCAGGCGCGCGAACGCGTCGAGCGCGCGGCGCAGCATGCCGATCGCGATGTCGGAGATGTGCGCCATCGGCACCAGCCGCGGCGCGTTGGTGGTGCCGTTGGCGTGGACGTCCTTCGCCATGCGCGCGATCTTGGCCGCCTCGTCGCCGATACGCTCGAGGTCGGTCACGATCTTGCTGGTGGCGAGGATCAGGCGCAGATCGCCCGCCGCCGGCTGGCGGCGCACGATGATCTGGCCCAGGTCGTTGTCGATCGCGAGCTCGAGGTCGTTCACGCGCGCGTCGCCGGCGATCACCTGCGTCGCCTGTTCGATGTCGCCGTCCACGTAGCCGGCGATCGCGGCGCGGATTTGCGACTCAACCAGGCCCCCCATCTGGAGCATCCGCGAGCGGATGGCTTCCAGGTCCTGGTCGTACTGCTTGTTGATGTGCTCGGTCATGGCGGCGCTTCCCGGCAGGTTACCGCGCCATTGTGACAGTTACTTTACGGTGGCTGGCGGATTCAAAGCTTCTTGCCGGCAGAGCTCGCCGCCGCCCGGATCTTGTCCAGCGTGGTGTTGGGCGTGATCGCCTGCGGGTCGATTCGCACTTCGATCACCGCGGGTTTCTTCGACGCGATGCAGCGCTCGTAGGCCGGGGCGAACTGCGCGGTGTCCTCGACGATCTCGCCCATCGCGCCGAAGGAGCGCGCGAAGGCGGCGAAGTGCGGATTCTGGATCGCCGTGCCCATCACCCGCCCGGGATAGTGCTTCTCCTGGTGCATGCGGATGGTGCCGTACATGCCGTTGTTCACGATCACGACGATCACCGGCGCGTCGTACTGGACCGCGGTGGCGAGCTCCTGCCCGGACATGAGGAAATCGCCGTCGCCCGCGAAGCAGATCACGGTGCGATCGGGATGCACGATCTTCGCCGCGACCGCGGCCGGCACGCCGTAGCCCATGGCGCCGGAGGTGGGTGCAAGCTGCGTGCGCAAACCCGTGTAGCGATGGAAGCGATGCAGCCAGGTGGCGAAATTGCCGGCGCCGTTGCAGTAGATCGCCTCCGGCGCCTGCTGGTTGAGGTAATCGACGATGTCCCACATCTGCACGCGGCCGGGTATCTCGCGCCGCCCGCTCCAGGCGAGGTAGTCGGCCCGCGCCTCGGCGACGCTCGCCTTCCACGGCGGATTCTCCACCGGCGTGAGGGCGGCGGCAGCGGCCGCGAAGGGCCCGGGCGCGGACACGACCCCCAACTCCGGCTGGTAGACCCGGCCGATCTCCTCGGCGCCCGCGTGCACGTGGACGAGCTTCTGCCGCGGCACCGGGGAGTCGAGGAGCGTATAGCCGCTGGTGGTCATCTCGCCGAGGCGGGCGCCCACGACGAGGAGCAGGTCGGCCATCCTGACGCGCTCCGCGAGCACCGGGTTGATCCCGATGCCGACGTCGCCCACGTAATGGTCGTGGCGGTTGTCGAAGAGGTCCTGGAAGCGGAAGGCGCAGCCCACGGGCAGGTGGTTGGCGACGGCGAAGCGCTGGATGTCGGCGCAGGCTTCCGGCGTCCAACCGCTGCCTCCGAGGATCACGAGCGGATTCTTCGCCTGCGCGAGCAGCATCTGCAGCCGCAGCATCGAGTGAATGCCGGGATGGGGCTCCGCGGGCGTGAAACGGCGCGCATCGGCCACCGCCACCTCCTGCCACAGCATGTCCTCGGGCAAGGCGAGGACCACTGGGCCACGGCGCCCCGAAGTCGCCACCTGGTAGGCGCGCGCGATGTACTCGGGAATGCGGCGTGGGTCGTCGATGCGCGCGGCCCACTTGGCGAGCGGCGCGAACATCGCGGAGAAATCGACCTCCTGGAACGCCTCGCGGTCGCGGAAGTCGGCTCCGACATCGCCTACGAAGAGGATCATCGGCGTGGAATCCTGGAACGCGGTGTGCACGCCCACGGCGGCCTGGGTCGCGCCCGGCCCGCGCGTGACGAAGCACAGGCCCGGCCGGTTGGTGAGCTTGCCGTAGGCCTCGGCCATGTTCGCGGCGTTGGCCTCGTGGCGGCAAACTATCAGCTTCACGCTGTCGCGCACGTCGTAGAAACCGTCGAGGACGGGAAGGAAGCTCTCGCCCGGCACGGTGAAGGCGCAGTCGGCGCCGTGCACGCGCAGCTGGTCGACGAGGAGGCGCCCGGCTTGGCGCCTGGCCGGGGTCATCGCTGCCTCACGATGTAACCGCGCTTCTTCAGCATCTCGACCAGGCCACTCGGTCCGGAAAGGTGGAGGCTGCCGACGGCGACGAAATGCCGATCCTTGGAGCCGTTGAGGTAGCCCTCGATCTTGTCCGCCATCGAGTCGTTGCGCGCCCAGATGAACTTCCCCTCGAACTCCTTCGCGCCGGGGACGGTGTCGTTGTACTTGCGCGCGATTTCCAGCAACAGCCTCGGATCCCCCGACTGCCAGGCGTTCACCATGCCGGTGATCTGCTCGCCGGTGAGGCCGCTCTCCAGCGCGGTGAGCGTGCCTTCGAAGAGCCTGGCCACCTCGGCCTCGGTGAGCGAGTCGATGAGCTTCGTCTGCATCGCGAGGCCCTCGATCTCGACGATCGCCTTGTTCTCCGCCTTCGCCTTGGCGATGAGGTACGCGTCGACGCCGTACTGCGGCAGGTACCCCAGGCGCGCCCACTCCGAGAACACCAGCAGCGAGACCGCCATGAAGGGCCGCATCTGCTCGATCTGCTGCTCCTGCAGTGAATAGCGCGCGAGGAGTTTCCTGAAGCGCGCGTACTCGTCGGGTTTCACGTGCTTGGCGAGCGAGTCCGGCGGCGCGTAGGTCATGAGGGGCGAAGCCCTGGCGACCGCGTCCAGGTCGGTGATGTCCGCCTCGACCACCAGCACGTTGGAGTCGACGAACGCCTGCTCGACCGGCGCGGGCAGCGGATACCACGACTTCTTCCCGGCATGCACCGTGCCGAAGAGATAGACGCGGTTGGTCATCGAGGTCACTTCCCAGAGGAAGTTGTCGGCGGCCGCGAGCGGCGGGGCGATCAGGATGCAGGCGAGGAAGAGGCGGTGCAGGAGTGGGATCATTTCGCGTTCGGGGTCCAGGTCGATGGGGGCGGCTCGAAAGCCGCCAGGGGGATTTCGAGGTACCGTACTTCGAGGATCTCGAGATCCTCGTCGCCGCCGGGGGTGCGCAGGTGGACCGTGTCGCCCTCGCGCGCCTTGATGAGCGCGCGCGCCACCGGGGAGATCCAGCTCACGTAGTTGCGCGCTGGATCGGTTTCGTCGATGCCGACGATGTGCACGGTGCTCTCCCCGCCGCTTTCGCGCGCGTAGGTGACGGTCGCGCCGAAGAACACCTGGTCGGTTTCCTCGCGCGCCGAGGGATCGACCACTTCCGCGGCTTCGAGGCGCTTGGTGAGGTAGCGGATGCGCCGGTCGATCTCGCGCAGGCGCTTCTTGCCGTACTGGTAGTCGGCGTTCTCGGAGCGATCGCCGAGCTTCGCCGCCCAGGAGACCACGCTCGTCACCTGCGGGCGCTCGATCTTCACCAGCCAGGTGAGCTCGTCGCGCATATGCCGCCAGCCGTGGGGGGTGAGGTAGTTCTTCGAGCCCGGGGGAATCGGGTTCGTGTCCTCGTCGCTCTCGAAGTCGTCTTCGGGCGCATCGTCCTCGCGCGTGAAGGCCTTGCTCATGCTATCCCTGTCCCCCGGGCACCGGCAAGCATGATGGTGTGGGAGCAGAGGGCCGGGGCGAGGGTCATTTGAGCCCCCCCACGAACGCCCTCACCCCACCCAGCAGCATCTCCACCGCGATCGCGGTGAGGATGAGGCCCATCAGCCGCTCGAGCGCCTGCATCACGCGATCTCCCATCCGCTTCTGCAGCCCGTCGCCCGCCAGCAGGATCACGGTGGTGAAGGCCATCGCCGCGAAGAGCGCCGCGAGCCACATGCCGAGCTTCGCGGGCTCGCGCGTGGTCATCAGCATCACGGTAGCGAGCGCCGAGGGGCCGGCGATGAGGGGCGTTGCCAGGGGGACGATGAAGGGCTCGCCGCGGGTCTGCGGGCCGAACGCGCCCTCGGGATGGCCGAAGACCATGCGGATCGCGATCATGAAGAGGATGATACCGCCCGCGATGGACAGAGACGTCTCGGAAAGGTGCATGAATTCGAGCACCTTGCGGCCGAAGAGCATGAACAACGCGAGGATCAGCAGCGCGACCAGGCATTCGCGCAGGATCACGATGCGCCGGCGCGCGGCGGGAACGTCAACGAGCATGGAATTCACCAGCGGCACGTTGCCGAACGGGTCGGCGACGAGGGCCAGCAGGATGAATGCGGAGAGGAGCTCGGGAGGAAGCATGGCAGCCCGCTATCATAGCGACCCATGAGCCGCGCCGCCTTCCTGTGCCTGCTCGCGGGCGGCTGTGCCATCGCCTTCGCGCCGATCTTCGTGCGCCTGTCCGACACAGGCCCGCTGGCGAGTGCCTTCTGGCGCACCGCGCTGGCGGTGCCGCTGTTGTGGACGTGGGTTTGGAGAACCGGGGACGGTCCCGGTTTTTCGCGCCTGAGGTCTCGCGAAAACTCCGGGACAGTCCCCATCGGTGCCCTCATCCTTGCCGGCCTTTTTTTCGCCGCCGACCTCGGTGTCTGGCACTTCTCGATCCTCTTCACCACGGTCGCCAATTCCACGCTGCTCGCCAACCTGGCGCCGATCTTCGTGACGCTCGCCGGGTGGCTCTTGTGGAAGCAGCGCTTCACGCGCACCTTCCTCGTCGGCATGGTGGTCGCGATCGCGGGCATGTTCGTGCTGGTGGGGCCCAATTTCGCGCTCGGCGGCACGCGCCTGCTGGGCGATGCGCTGGGGGCGCTCACCGCCGTCTTCTACGCGGGCTACATGCTGGCGATCAAGAGCGCGCGCGATGCGCAGGCGTCCACCGCGCGCCTGATGGCGTGGAGCACCACCATCTCCGCCCTCGCGCTGCTGCCGTTGGCTCTCATCGCGCCGCAGCCCTTCCTCCCGGGAGGAGCGTCGGGATGGCTCGTGCTACTCGCGCTCGCCCTCATCTCGCAGATCCTCGGCCAGGGCCTCATCGCCTATGCGTTCGCGCACCTGCCGGCATCGCTTTCCTCCGTGAGCCTGCTCATCCAGCCCGTGGTCGCGGCGCTCGCCGCCTGGATGCTGTTCGCCGAGCCGGTGGGTGCCATGCAGTTCATGGGTGGCGCCATCGTGCTCGCCGGCATCTGGCTCGCGAAGAAAGGCAGCTGAACCAAAACCGGCGACAGGCTCTTTTTCCGGGCGATCGTCCGCGAAATGAGCCCGTCCCCGGTCTATTTCGTCACCACCTGGAAGAAGGTCTCGTTCTTCTTGATCATGCCGAGTTCGAAGCGAGCGCGCTCCTCGATCGCCTCGTAGCCCTGCTTGAGGTCCCGGACCTCGGCTTCGAGCGCTTCGTTGCGCGCCTTGAGGCGGGCGATGCCGGCCTGCTGTGCTTCGACCTGCCGCTCGAGATCCCACGCCCGCATCCAGCTGCCCTTGCCGATCCAGAGCGGGTACTGGAGGGCGATGAGCAGCGTCGCGAGGACGATGGAAAGCGGCTTCACTTGAGCTGGTAGAACGCCCCGCGGCCCGCGTAGCTCGCGCCCTCGCCCAGCTCTTCCTCGATGCGCAGCAGCTGGTTGTACTTGGCGGTGCGGTCGGAGCGCGACAGCGAGCCGGTCTTGATCTGCATCGCGTTGGTGCCCACGGCGATGTCGGCGATGGTGGAATCCTCCGTCTCGCCGGAGCGGTGCGAGATGACCGACGTGTACCCCGCCTGCCTCGCCATCTCGATCGCCTCGAAGGTCTCCGAGAGCGTGCCGATCTGGTTGATCTTGATGAGGATCGAATTCGCGATGCCGCGCTTGATCCCCTCGGCGAGGATGCGCGTGTTGGTCACGAAGACGTCGTCGCCCACCAGCTGCACGTCCTTGCCGAGGCGCTGCGTGAGGATCTCCCAGCCGTCCCAGTCCTGCTCCGCCATCCCGTCCTCGATGCTCACGATCGGGTACTTGTCGCACCAGGTCGCGAGGAGGTCGCTGAACTGCTGGGGCGAGTAGGCGAGCTTCTCCGCCTCGAAGCGGTACTTGCCTTCCTTGAAGAACTCGCTCGCGGCGCAATCGAGGCCGATCAGCACGTCGGAGCCGGCGAGGTAACCCGCCTTCTCGATGGCGCGCAGGATCAGCTGGATCGCGGCCTCGTTGGTCGCGAGGCTCGGGGCGAAGCCGCCCTCGTCGCCGACGCAGGTCGACATGCCTTCGTCGTTCAGCATCTTCTTCAGCGTGTGAAAGATCTCCGCGCCGCAGCGAAGGGCATCGCGGAAGGTCGGCAGGCCCACGGGCAGGATCATGAACTCCTGCATGTCGAGCGAGTTGTTCGCGTGGGCGCCGCCGTTGATGACGTTCATCATCGGCACCGGCATCTTGCGCGGGCCGCTGCCGCCGAAGTAGCGGTAGAGCGACAGGCCCGATTCCTCGGCCGCCGCCTTGGCGCACGCGACCGAAACCGCGAGGATCGCGTTGGCCCCGAGGCGCGACTTGTTCTCGGTGCCGTCCAATTCGATCAACACCTTGTCGATGTGCGCCTGCTCGGAGACGTCGAGGCCGAGGATCGCCTCGGTGATCTCGGTGTTCACGTGTTCCACCGCCTTCTGCACGCCCTTGCCGAAGAAGCGCTGCGCGTCGCCGTCGCGCAGCTCGATCGCCTCGCGGGAACCGGTGGAGGCGCCGGAGGGAACCGCGGCGCGTCCCATCGCGCCCGACTCCACGAGCACATCGGCTTCCACCGTGGGATTCCCGCGCGAATCGAGGATCTCGCGGGCGACGACTTCGACGATTGCGGTCATGCAGGCCCCAGGCGCTTGGATGGCCGCATTTTACGTCATGTCAGAGCTTCTTCGCGATCACTCGGGCGAGCTTGCGCTCGCCTTCCAGGTCGCGATCGCTCACCGCGGCGGGCCCCGCTGCAGAGCGAACGTCAGATCACGTCCCTGATGCCGCCGAAGAAGCCGTTGTAGGTGCAGAACTGGTCGCGCCCGGTGAAGGCCGCGGTGAAGCCATTGCGGCTCACGTCGACCTCGGTCATGGTGAAGGTGCCGTTGCTGCCAAGCGTGCAGGTGAAGGTGCCGGTAATGCTCGCGAGGCGCCCCGCCGCGCTGTACGGGCCGGTGAAAGTGCACTGGGCGGAGACACCCGCGTTGTTGCGGAAGTCCACCCGCATCGACGGGTTGCCGCTGCCGTGGGCCACGGTAAGGAGGCCGGTGATGAGCGCGAAGCCGTTGTCCGCCGAGCTGGCGCAGCTCGAAGCCACCGCGGTCATGCCCCCGATGTAGTTGCCGGCCATGTTGTTGCCCGCGAAGGTCTGGCGCTGGATGGCCTTGTTGACGGTAACGCCGTTCACCGTGTAGCTGAGCGTCCCAGTGCTGAAGCTGGAGAACGTGAACGTCATCGAGCCCACCTGGGTCACGGTGGCGCTCCCCGTCCACGTGGCGCTGAATGCCGGACCAAAGGTCTGGTAGAGCAACCCGGTGAAGCTGTTCTGGCCACCGCGCAGATCGGAGGCCACATACCAGCGCGGGGTATTGTCCGCGCCGTAGACGAAGAGCGTGGCGAAGAGGGTGCCGGATTGCTGGATCACGTTGACGCCCCAGCCGGATTCGGCGGGGTTGAACCAGAGGTCGGTGTAGTCGGTGCCGAAAGAGGTGGCGGAAGCCGGCATCGCGAAACCGATGGCGGTGAGGAATGCCGCTGCGTAGCGGCGAAGGTTCGATTTCATGGGGAGCTCGCGTCGGTTGGGGTCGAAAGGGGCCGCTTCTCATACCCAGAGACTCGCTCCAGGACCAATAGTTCGATTTCGTTTCGCCATGCGACCTCGGCGTCAGGGCGGTATCCCGGGCGTCGTCGATCCGCAGGTCGCCTCCCTCGGCTTCGCGATGCGCTTCTAGGGGCCCAGGGCCGCCAGCACCGCGCGCAATCCCTGGGCCTCGCCGCCGACCGGGCGCCCGGGCCGGTTCGCATCGTTCCACGAGTACACGTCGAAGTGCGCCCAGGCGATGTCGTGCGGGACGAAGTAGTCGAGGAACAGAGCCGCGACGATGGAGCCGGCGAAGCCGCCGCGCCCCGCGTTGTTGATGTCCGCGATGTCGGTGTCGAAGAAACGGCGATAGTTGCGCCACAATGGCAGGCGCCAGATCGGATCGTCCAGCTCCTCGGCGGCCGCGGCGATGCGAGCCGCGAGCTTCTCGTCATTGCAGAAGAGCGCCGGCAGCTCGGGGCCCAACGCCACGCGCGCGGCGCCAGTAAGGGTGGCGAAGTCGATGATCGTCTCCGGCTTATGCTCCACCGCATAGGCGAGCGCGTCGCAGAGGATCACGCGTCCCTCGGCGTCGGTGTTGCCGATCTCGACCGTGAGGCCCTTGCGCGTGCGGATCACGTCGCCGGGGCGAAAGGCGTTGCCGCTGATCGCGTTTTCGACCGCCGGCACGAGCATCTGCAGGCGCACCGGCATCTCGCGCTGCATGATGAGGCGCGCGAGCGCGATGGCGTGCGCGGCGCCCCCCATGTCCTTCTTCATCAGGCGCATGCCCTCGGCGCCCTTGATGTCGAGGCCGCCGGTGTCGAAGCACACCCCCTTGCCGACCACGGCCACGCGCGGATGCTGCGGGTTGCCCCAGTTGATCTCGAGCAGGCGCGGCGGGCGAGCCGCGGCGCGCCCCACCGCGTGGATTGCGGGGAAGTTCTGCCCCAGCAGCTCATCGCCGACCCACTCGTCGAACTCGCCGCCGAAGAGCTCGGCCTGCTCGCGCGCGATGTCGGAGAGGTGCTCCGGGCCCATGTCCTCGGCCGGCGTGTTCACCACGTCGCGCACCAGGCGCACCGCCTGTGCCATCTCCAGCGATTCCCGCACTCGCGCCGAGTTGTCCAGCTGCAAGTCGGACGCCTTGCGCCTCGCCTTCTTGTAGCGCGAGTACTGGTAGCCGCCCAGGTCCCAGGCGAACGCCGCCTCGCCCGCGGCGATCGACACCGGTCCCTTGCCGAGCTCGTAGCGGCCGCGCGGCAGCTTCATCGGCAGCGCGGCCAACGCCCAGGGGTCTTCGCCACTCACGCCCACGAGGACGCGCGCGATCGCGCCATTGCGGTCGGGGAGGGTGCAGAAGGTGTTGGCGGCACCGTCGAACCCGGCGCCCTCCGCCCACTTGCGCTCGGCGGGCGTAAGCGACGCCATCAACTTCGGCAGGCGCTTCGCATCGGTGGCGAGGATCGGTGTGGCCTTCTCGAAGGCCTTCTTGTCGGTGATGACTGTCATCGTGGATCTTTGCGCGGGGAAACTCCCATTGTAGTGACTCGGCGCATCCCGCCGCGGTCCGTGCAGTTAGCGTTCGTCACCGCCTTTGCGAGTGAACGGGTAGAACGCGAGGGCGGCGGCGACCAGCACCCACACGATCACGGGGCCGCTCGGGAGGTCGAGCACCGTGGAGACCAGCAGGCCGAGCGCGTAGCCCACGGCGCCTACAGCCCATGCGGCGGCGAGCCGGTGACGCGCCATGCGGCGCGTGGCGAGCGGCGGCACGATGAGGGTCGCGAACACGAGGTACAGGCCCACGAGTTGCACCGAAACCGTGACGGTGACGGCGAAGAGGGCGTAGAAGCCGATGCGCCCGACACGCTCGCCCGACCCGAACCAGACCGCGAGCACCACGGCGTAGGCAATCGCCGCCCATGCAAGGCGCTCGGGCTGCGCCCACAAAATCTGCCCCACGAGGAGGTCGCGCAGGTGCTCGCTGCCGTGCACGTTGCTCGCCAGCAGCAGCACCGAACCTGTCGCCCCGAGCACGAACACCACGCCGATCACCGCTTCCTGCACGTCCGGCCAGATGCGCTCGGTCCACGTGAGGAGCAGCGCGCCCGCGAGCGCCGCGGCGAGTGCCGCCACCTGCGCGGCGACCCCCGCGGCCTCGAAGCCGAGACGGTCGGCGAGCAGCACGCCGCACCCGGCGATCTGCGCGATGGCGAGGTCGATGAACACGATGCCGCGCACCAGGACCTGGGTGCCGAGCGGCACGTGGGTCGCGGTGACCAGCAGGCCCGCCGCGAGCGCGGGCCAGAGGATCGAAAGATCGACCGTCGCGAAGCTCACGCAGATCCCTTCAGCAGGCGCTTCACGGTGTCGCCGTAGAAGCCGAACAGATCCTTCGCCGCGTCGTTGCCGCCGACGGTGAACGGCAGCACGACCGCGTTGACCTTCGCGCGGCCGGCGATCCACTCCGACGCCCGCGCATCCTGGTACGCGGCGCGCA
>JBDSRZ010000175.1:0-9889 GCA_039929025.1 Usitatibacter sp.
GCGCGAGGGGTTGAGCCTTGCGGTGTTCGAGGCGCGCGATGCGGCCTCCACGGATGCGCGCACGCTCGCGCTATCCCATGCGAGTCGCGAGACACTCGATGAGGCCGGCGCGTGGCCCGCTGCCGCGGCCACCCCGATCCATTCGATCCATGTTTCCCAGCGCGGGGGGCCGGGGCGCACCGTGATCGACGCCGCCGAGCAGCGCCTTCCCGCGCTCGGGTACACCGTGTCGTCCGCCGCGCTCGAGGCGGCGCTGGCCGAGCGGTTGCGCAAAAGTGCGATCCCCGTCCATTACGGGCAATCATGCAGCGGGATCGAGCTGGATGCCGAGGGCGCAACGGTGCGCTTCGCTCGGGGACGGGAGGTCCGCGCTCGCCTCCTGGTGCTGGCCGACGGCGGCGCGAACGCGAGGCGGATTCCGGGTATCGCATTCACCGGGAAGGACTATGGCCAGCTGGCGGTGGTGGCGCCGGTTCGCGTCGACCGGCCCCACGGCAATCGCGCCTACGAGCGGTTCACCCCGGACGGACCGATGGCGCTGCTGCCCGTGGAAGAGCGATTTGCGCTCGTGTGGACCGCCTCCCCGGCGCGCGCCGAGCAGTTGGCTGCCCTGGACGATGCCGCCTTCCTGGGGGATCTGCAGGCAACCTTCGGCGATCGGGCGGGACGCTTCGTCCACGTGGGCGAGCGCAATGCTTTTCCACTCAGGCTGCGTGCGGTCAATACACCCGTCGCCCTGCGCACGGCCCTGATCGGCAATGCCGCCCAGGCCCTGCATCCGATCGCCGGCCAGGGACTCAACCTCGGGCTTCGCGATGCGGCGCAACTTGCCGCAATGATCGGCGCGACACCGGTCGCGGACCTGGGATCCGCCGCGATGCTGGGGGAGTATCGCGAGGCGCGGCGCCGCGACTCTTCGCGCGGCGTGGCCTTCACCGATTTCCTCGTGTCTTCATTCGCGGACGCACGCCGGATACCGACCTGGGGCCGTGGTCTCGCGCTTGCGACGCTCGATCTCTTCCCTGCTGCGCGGCGCGTGCTTGCCGAACGGATGATCCGCGGCGCACCGGGATCATGACGCCCGCACGCCTCCTCGTGGTCGGCGGCGGACCGGTCGGGCTCGCGCTCGCCTGCGCGGTGCGCGGTTTCGACGTGCGCATCCTCGAGTCGTTGCCCGATCGCCAGGTGCCGACCTCCGACGGATACGACACCCGCATCTTTGCGGTCAGTCCCGGCTCGCGCGCGTTGCTGCGCGATGTCGGTGCCTGGGAGCGCCTCGATCCACGACGCGTGGCCCCGGTGCGGCGCATGGAGATTTTCGGCGACGGCGGCGCGAAGCTGGCGTTCTCGGGCCCGGCCGGAAGCCCCCTCGCCTGGACCTTGGAGGCGGGCCGACTCACGCAGGCGCTGGAAACGCAGGCGGCTTCGCTGGGCAATGTGACCATGCTTCGCGGCGCGGCGGTAATTGCCGCGCAAGCCACCGCCGCCGGCGCGACGGTTCAGATCGAAGGCGCGGACGAGCGCCTGGAGGGTGATCTCGTCGTCGGAGCCGACGGGCCTGCGTCGCGGCTGCGTCAGTTGCTCGCGATCCCCGCCGAAGAAGCCGCCTACGGCGAAACGGCCGTGGTCGCCAACTTCGACGTCGAGCACGAGCACGGCGATACCGCGCGGCAGTGGTTCCGCGCCGATGGCGTGCTCGCATGGCTGCCGCTGCCAGGCAAGCGGATCTCGATCGTCTGGTCGGCGCCGGACGCCCATGCCGAGGCACTCGGGATCATGGAGCCGCGGGCGCTTGAGCGCGTGGTGCGGGAGGCCGGCGGCGCCGCATTGGGAGACCTGCGCCTTGCCTCCAGGGTGCTGAGGTTTCCGCTGCGTCTGGTGCAGGTGCCCGACCCGGTGATCCCGGGAGCGGCGCTGATCGGAGATGCCGCGCATGCGGTCCACCCTTTGGCCGGGCAGGGCGTGAACCTGGGTTTCCAGGATGCGCGGCTGCTGGCCGAGGAACTGGGCGAGCGTACGGCGCTCGAGCGGCCCGGAGACCTGCGCGTCCTGCGCCGGTATGCGCGCGGACGGCGGGAGGACGTGACCGCGATGCAGTTCGTGACCGACAGCCTCGATCGGATATTCGCCTCCAAAGCGCCCGGAATAGCGACCATCCGAAACGCGGGACTGCGAATTGTGGACTCGCAGTCCTGGATGAAGGGCGTCCTTTCCGGCCGCGCAATGCGATAATCCTCTCCGGCCAGCCTGTGGAACGAATTGCCGATGCGGCTGCCCAATCCCTCCCTTGCCCGAGTCCTTCCCATGAAATCCCCCGCAGCATTTCTCGTCTCGCTCCTCCTGGTTTTGCTGGCTCTGCCGGCGTCGGCCCAGGATGTCGAAAAGATCAAGGCGGAGCTCAAGAAGAAGGTCCCGGAGGCCACGGTCGATACCGTCCGCAAGACGCCTTACGGCGGCCTGTACGAGGTCGTGGTCGGCAGCGAGATGTTCTACACCGACAAGGACGCAAGCTTCCTCGTCCTCGGGTCGATCATCGACCTCAAGACGAAGGAGAACGTGACCGAGCTGAGGGGCCGGCAGCTGAACCGCGTCGATTTCGCGTCGCTGCCGATCGACAACGCGATCAAGATCGTGCGCGGCAACGGCTCGCGCAAGGTCGCGATGTTCGCCGACCCCAACTGCGGTTACTGCAAGCGCTTCGAGCGCGACCTGCTGGGCGTGAACGACATCACCGTCTACGTCTTCCCCTATCCCATCCTCTCGCCGGATTCCATGGACAAGTCCCGCGCCGTGTGGTGCTCGCCCGATCGCGGCAAGGCATGGATCGACATGATGGTTCGCGACCAACCGCCCAAGTCGGACGGCAAGTGCGAGACTCCGATCGACAAGGTTCTCGCTTACGGCCAATCGAAGAAGGTCCAGGGAACTCCGACGCTCTTCTTCGAAGATGGCGAGCGGGTTCCCGGCGTGATGCCGATCGCGGACTTCGAAAAGCGCCTCGTCGCGGCAAAGGTACCCCCGCCGCGGGTCTCCGCGAAGTAACGCGCTACTGGCCCGCCGCGGCGCCCGCCGCGAAGAGTCCGACCACGCAGGACATTCCGCCCGCCCAGAGTAGCGAGCGCAGGATGTGCTTGTCGGCCACATACGCCCACGTATATGCGATGCGCAAGGCGATGAACGATGCCGCGAGCGTGTTGGACCCAGCCTGCGACGCCCCCGCGAGGTGCGCCACGATCACCGCCGCCGCGAACGGCGCGAACGCCTCGAAGTGGTTGTAGTGCGCGAACACCGCGCGACGCTGCTTGCCTTCGAGGCGCGCCTCCCAGTCCCGCGGAGAACGATTGTCGTACCGGCGGCCGTACTTGCCGATCGCGATGGTGAGGTAGGGCAGCATCGCAGCAGCGAGCACGCACCAGAAGGCTATTGTCATGGGAGGCGGGTCTGCGGCGCGTTGGACGGCTGACATAATGGCACCTGGTGGATTGTCCCGCGGAGCAAATTGGGCCCCGGTCCATCGCCGCGATTGCGGCGCCCGGGGTGACAGCCAAGTCGTTGCCTCGTGGGACAGCCAAGTCGTCGCCCGGGTGACAGCTAACTAAATCGTCGCCCCCGCGTAGGCGGGGGCCCAATGCATCGCGAGCAATGCACCGATGACCTGGGTGTTCCTTGAGATCCTTGTGGCCCTTGCGATCGCCGTGGCGATCGTTTGGTGGACCATTCCGCGCAAACCGAGGGAGCGCGAAGAAGACAAGGGCCCGCCGGGTGACGGCGCCTGAAGCCGTCCGTCAGTGCAGGACGCGCGGCACGCTGAGCGTGAACTCGGGGATCCTCGCCTCGAAGCGCGTGCCGTCCTCGGCGACCAGCTGGTAGCTGCCACGCATCGTGCCGACCGCCGTCGGGATCGACGAGCCGCTCGAATACTCGAACGTGTCTCCGGGCTTCAAGACCGGTTGCTCGCCGACGACTCCCATGCCGCGCACTTCCTGCACCTGGCTATCCGCGTCGGTGATGATCCAGTGGCGGCTCACCAGCTGCGCGCTCACGCTGCCGTTGTTGGTTATACGGATGGTATAGGCGAATACGTACCGATCCTCTTCCTCGTCCGACTGGTCGGGAAGGTAGGTCGAGTGCGCGGTGACCGCGACACTGTATCTTTTGGCTTCCGGCATCTCGAAGATGGTAGCAGAGAAGGAGGTAGAATCCGGGGCGCTTCAGACACTCGCACGACCCCTATGGCAGGCATAGATTTGCGCATCGCACCGAGCATCCTTTCCGCCGATTTCGCGCGCCTGGGCGACGAGGTCCGCGACGTCATTGCCGCCGGCGCGGACCTGATCCATTTCGACGTGATGGACAACCATTACGTTCCCAACCTCACGGTCGGCCCGCTGGTTTGCGATGCGCTCAAACCGGTTTGCACGGTGCCGATAGACGTCCACCTGATGGTGAAGCCGGTCGATCGGATCATTCCCGATTTCGCGAAGGCCGGCGCCGCGATCATCAGCTTCCATCCCGAGGCGAGCGAGCATGTGGACCGCACGTTGGGTCTCATCCGCGAGCACGGCTGCAGGGCGGGCCTGGTCTTCAATCCGGCGACGCCGCTGCACTACCTCGATCACATCATGGACAAGATCGACCTGGTGCTGGTGATGTCGGTCAACCCGGGGTTCGGCGGGCAGTCGTTCATCGCTTCGTCGTTGGACAAGCTGCGCGCGGTGCGCCGCCGCATCGAGACCAGCGGGCGCGATATCTGGCTCGAGGTCGACGGCGGGGTGAAGGCGGACAACATCGCGCGGATCGCCGCCGCCGGCGCCGATACCTTCGTCGCGGGCTCGGCCATCTTCGGCGACAAGGACCGCGCGGCGGCAATGCGGCGCCTGCGCGAGGCCTTGAAGCCCGTTACAATCAAGCCTCGGTAGCGAACCTCTAACGGGTCGACATGGCACTGCGCGGACTACGTTTCGATTGGCGATGGCATAGCTGGCGCTAGCGCGCTTCGCATCTGCCTTGCCCTCGCAACGAACCGTGTGGTGAACCATGACTGAAGAAGAATTCCTGGCGCGTGGCCGCGCCGGCTTCAACCGGATCCCGCTGCACCTCGAGACCTTCGCGGATCTCGACACGCCGCTCTCGATCTACCTCAAGCTCGCCAACCGCCCGGGCTCCTATCTGCTTGAATCGGTGATCGGCGGCGAGCGTTTCGGGCGCTATTCGATCGTGGGACTCCCGGCTCGCGAGAGCCTCGAGGTTCGAGGCCGCGAGGTGAGCCTGCTGCGCGATGGCCGGGCCGCGGAAATCCGCAACACCGACGATCCGCTTCAATACATCGACGATTACCTCGCGTCGTTTCGCGCCGCCCCCCTGGGGTCGGGGCTGCGATTCGCGGGCGGGGTCGCCGGATACTTCGGCTACGACACCGTTCGCCTCATCGAGCGCCGGCTGGAAAGCAACGCGAAGCCCGATCCCATCGGGTTGCCGGACATCCGCCTGCTGCTCTCCGAGGAACTCGCGGTGGTCGACAACCTGTCCGGGAAGCTGCACCTCCTCGTCTACGTGGATCCGCAGGACTCGGGCGCCCGCGAGCGCGGCCTCGAGCGCCTCGAAGCGCTGCGCGCGAAGCTGCGCGATCCTGCCCGGCTGCCGCCCCACCATGCCGGGGAGGAACCCGAGGCGCCGCGCTCCAACATCGGCGAGCGTGCCTTCTACGACGGTGTCGCGCGCTCCAAGCGCTACATCACCGAAGGCGACATCATGCAGGTGCAGATCTCGCAGCGCCTCACGCAGCGTTTCGGGCATTCGCCCTTGAATCTCTATCGGGCGCTGCGATCCATCAATCCCTCGCCGTACATGTTCTATTTCGATTTCGGAGATTCGCAGCTGGTCGGTGCGTCGCCAGAGATCCTCGTGCGGCGCGAGGGCGACAAGGTAACCCTGCGGCCCATCGCCGGCACGCGAAAGCGCGGGGCGACCGCGGAGAAGGACGCTGAAATGGAGCGCGAGCTTCTCGCCGATCCCAAGGAGCGCGCCGAGCATCTGATGCTGATCGACCTCGGCCGCAATGATGTCGGGCGCATCGCGAAGACCGGTAGCGTGAAGGTCACCGAGACCATGGTGGTCGAGCGCTATTCCCACGTGATGCACATGGTGTCGAACGTCGAGGGGCAGGTGGATCCCAGCCTCACGCCCATGCAGCTCCTGCGCGCATCCTTTCCGGCCGGCACCGTGACCGGAACGCCCAAGGTGAGGGCGATGGAGATAATCGACGAGCTCGAGCCCGAGAGGCGCAGCGTCTATGCGGGTGCGGCGGGGTACATCGGCTTCAACGGCAACCTCGATCTGGCGATCGCGATCCGCACCGGGATCGTGAAGGACGGGCAGCTCCACGTGCAGGCGGCCGCGGGCATCGTCGCAGACTCCATTCCGGACAACGAGTGGCGCGAGACGCAGAACAAGGCGCGCGCGGTGCTGGCCGCCGCGGAGCTCGTGCATGCCGGCGTCGACACGCCGATCGGATGAGGGGCGCGCCATGCTGCTCATGATCGACAACTACGACTCCTTCACTTACAACCTGGTGCAGTACTTCGGCGAGCTGGGCGAGGAGGTCGAGGTCGTGCGCAACGACGAGCTCACCGTCGGCGAGATCGCCGCGCTCGGCGCCGAGCGCATCGTGCTGTCCCCCGGCCCCTGCACGCCCAACGAGGCCGGGGTGTCGCTGGAACTCATCCGGCGGATGGCAGGGAGCGTGCCCATCCTCGGGGTGTGCCTCGGCCACCAGGCGATCGGACAGGCGTTCGGTGGCAAGGTCGTCCATGCCAAGACGCTGATGCACGGCAAGGTGTCGCGCATCCACCACCACGGCAGGGGCGTGTTCGCGGGGTTGCCGTCCCCGTACGACGCGACGCGCTACCATTCGCTCGCGATCGAGCCCGAGAGCTGCCCGCAGGAGCTGGAAGTGACCGCCTGGACCGAGGACGGCGAGATCATGGGCGTACGCCACCGCTCGTTCGCCGTGGAGGGCGTGCAGTTCCACCCCGAGTCGATCCTCACCGAGCACGGTCACGCATTGCTGCGCAACTTCATTTCAGAACGACGATAGGATCGACCATGTTCACGCCCCAGGATGCGATCAACCGTCTTTGCGACAAGCGCGAGATCTTCTACGACGAGATGGTCGACCTGATGCGCTCGGTCATGGAGGGCAAGGTGCCGCCGGTGCAGCTCGCCGCCATCCTCATGGGCCTGCACGTGAAGACCGAGTCGGTATCGGAGATCGCCGCGGCCGCATCGGTGATGCGCGAGTTTTCGACCAAGGTCGATTCATCCGGCCTCGAGCACCTGGTCGACACCTGCGGCACCGGGGGCGACAAGGCGCACACCTTCAACATCTCGACCACGGCGGCCTTCGTTTCGGCGGCGGCGGGGGCGCGCGTCGCGAAGCACGGCGGAAGGTCGGTGTCGTCGAAATCCGGCAGCGCCGACGTGCTCGAGGCCCTCGGCGTGAACCTCGCGCTTACTCCAGAGCAGGTCGCGCTGTCGCTGCGCGAGGTCGGCTTGGGCTTCATGTTCGCGCCCAACCACCACCCGGCGATGAAGCACGCAGCGCCGGTGCGCAAGGAGCTGGGCATGCGCACCATCCTCAACATCCTGGGACCTCTCACCAATCCCGCCGGCGCACCCAACCAGGTCATGGGGGTCTTCCATCCGGACCTCGTGGGGATCCAGGCGCGCGTCCTCAAGATGCTCGGCAGCCGCCACGTGCTCACGGTGCACGGTTTCGATGGCCTCGACGAGATCACCCTCACCGGTCCCACCCACGTCGCCGAGCTCAAGCACGACTTCATCACCGAGTACACGGTCGAGCCGAAGCAGTTCGGCATGGACGTGGCGCCCATCGAGGCGATCCAGGTGAAGGACTGCGCGGAGTCCGGGACGCGGCTCGAGGCGGTGCTCGCGAACGAGCCGGGGCCGTCGCGGGACATCGTGATCCTCAACGCAGCGGCTGCGCTCTACGTTTGCGGCGTCGCCGGCAGCATCTGGGATGGCGTGGCCCTTGCCCGCGACACGATCGCGAGCGGCGCCGCCAAGGCGAAGCTCGGCGAGCTGGTGAGTTTCACGCAGGCATTCGCCAAGCCATCCTGATGTCCAACATCCTCGATCGCATTCTGGCGGTGAAGCGCCGGGAAGTCGAAATCGGGCGCGAGCGGGTGCCGCTGGCAGAGTTGCGGCAGCGCGCGCTCGATGCTTCGCCGCCCCGCGGGTTCGAGCGGGCCTTGCGCGCCCGAATCGCATCCGGCAAGCCCGGGATCATCGCCGAGATCAAGCGCGCGAGCCCCAGCAAGGGCGTGATTCGCGCCGGACTCGATCCTGCCGCGATCGCCGCATCCTACGAGGCCCACGGGGCAACATGCCTTTCCGTCCTGACCGACCGGGAGTTTTTCGGGGGCTCTCCTGACGACCTCAGGGCCGCACGTGCCGCCTGTGCGCTCCCGGTGCTGCGCAAGGACTTCATCGTCGACGAATACCAGGTGGTCGAGGCGCGTTCATGGGGGGCGGATTGCATCCTGCTCATCGTCGATGCGGCCCCCGACGAGGACCTGAAGCGCTTTGAGTCGGTGGCCGTCGGTCTCGGCATGGATGTCTTGGTGGAGAGCCACGACGCAGAGCAGCTCACGCGTGCCCTCGGGCTCTCCACATCATTGATTGGAATCAATAATCGCGATCTGCGCACCTTCAACACACGCCTCGAAACGACCCTGGATCTGCTCCCCCGGATCCCCCCGGAGCGGCTGCTGATCACCGAAAGCGGGATCGCCAGCGCGGCCGACTTCGAGCGCCTTTGGCGCCATGATGTGAGCGCCTACTTGGTCGGCAGTGCCTTTATGGCCGCCGAAAGCCCCGGCAAGGAACTGGCGAGGGTGTTTTCGGGGGCCTGAATGGGTGTGGTACATGCACAACAAGAGAGCCGGTTTGTTGCGCGATTGGCGAAAAATCCCTTGAGCCTTCGACAGGCCTTTGGCATCATGCGGGTGGCTTCTCAAAAGAATTCGGGAGAAGTTTCAAAAATCGGGGCCAAAAAACGCCCACGAGGTTCCCCCAAAGAATTGCTCGATAAGTAACTACGGCCCCACTTCAACAAAGGAGATTCTGATGAACAAAAAGCTGATTGCCCTGGCAGTTGCCGGCGCTTGTGTGGCGCCCGCCGCCATGGCTCAGACCGCGAACCCGGTTACGTTGTACGGGCGCGTGTACCTGACCCTCGAGTCGGTCGAGGCCAAGGGCGGTGCGGCCCCGCTGGCGCGTCGCACCCGTGTCGAGGACCAGTCCTCGCTGTTCGGCATCCGCGGCACCGAGGATCTCGGCGGCGGCCTGAAGGCTTTCTTCCAGTTGGAAACGGCGTTCCGCCCCGATTCCAACGTCACCACCTTCGCCGCGCGCAATAGCGGAGTGGGCCTGCAGGGCGGCTGGGGCAGCGTCCTCATGGGACGTTGGGATACCCCGTACAAGATCCTGGGCTACGGTCCGGACTTGTGGGGCGACCTGACGATCGCCGGCATCACCGCTGCGCTGCATGACCGTGGCAACTTCGACCGCCGCGAGCAGAACGTGGTCCAGTACTGGTCGCCGTCGTTCGGCGGCTTCGCCGGCCGCATCTCGTACACCGTGAACGAGGGCAAGACCGCGACCCTGAACCCGCACGTCATCAGCGTCAACGTGACATACGGTCGCGGCCCGGTCAAACTCGGCTACGGCTACGAAGAGCACAAGGACGTCTCGTTGGCCTTGCGCAAGGAGAGAGGCAACGAAGTCACGGGCGAATTCAGCATCGGCCCGGTCAAGCTCGCCGGCATCTACGAGACCATCAAGAAGGACAACACCCGGCAGCAGAAGA
>JBDSRZ010000176.1:0-3887 GCA_039929025.1 Usitatibacter sp.
GGCGAGAAAAAATATTCGCAAAATGCTATCCCTCAAGCGTGAAAGCGAGCGTCAAGAACCGGATGTGGAGCAGGACGGCTTCCAAGAGCGAAGCAGCCCGCTCCGTGCAGAGGTCTAGCGATCGCTTTTTTGAGTTTGCCCTAGCCCCCCGAAAAACGCTAAAATAGTCAGCTTTACCGATCCCCGATAGCTCAGCTGGTAGAGCGACGGACTGTTAATCCGCAGGTCCCAGGTTCGAGCCCTGGTCGGGGAGCCATAATTGCGACGGGTCAGGATCTGTTCCTGGCCCGTTTCCAATTCCGAGAATGCCCCGCCTTCGTCTTCAGGAGGACCAGTGGGACAAGCCAGGCAAGCGCACGACGGGCACGACGGTCAGGTAGACCGCGGCGCCAAGGACAGGCGGCAAGGGCTCGAGCGCCGTAACGATGAACTCGACGGCGCGGAGCGGGCTCGCCAGGAGTTCTTCGCCATCCTTTCCCATGAGCTGCGCAATCCCATCCACGCCATCCACACCAATGCGCTGCTGATCAAGTCGCGCACCAAGGATGGCGAGCTCATGCGCCCGGCGGAAGCGATCGAGCGTCAGGTGGGCCGCCTCACCAAGATCCTGAACGACCTCCTCGACGTGGTGAAGATCGCCCAGCGCGAGGACCTCACCTTCTCCGTCGTTGAGCTCCAGCAGGTCGTGAGCCGCGCCGTGGAGGCCACCCGCCGCTCCATGGACACCCACCGCCGCGAGCTGATGGTGGACATGCCGGAAGCGCCTCTGTACGTTCGCGCCGATACCGCCCGCTTCGAGCAGGCGATCGGCCACGTGCTTGCCAACGCGGTCAAGTTCTCCGGTCAGCAGGCCGAGATCAAGGTCCGCGTGACGGAAGAGTCCGGAAATGCCGTCCTCTCGATCCGCGACAACGGCATCGGCATCACGGCTGAGGAGCTGCAGCAGATCTTCACGCGTTTCACCCACTCGGAGCGCTCGCACGTCTCCGGCGGCCTGGGCCTGGGCCTGCATATCGCGCGCGCGGTGGTCGAGCTCCATGGCGGCAAGATCGACGCGTGTAGCGACGGCCACGGCAAAGGGGCCGAGTTCATCTTCTCGATTCCCCTTACCGAAGAGCTGCCCATCAAGGAGACTCCCGCGCGTACGCAGTACGGCGACGCGACGGCACTGCGCATCCTCGTGGTCGATGACAACCGCGACGCCGCAGACAGCCTCGCGACACTCCTCGAGATGAATGGCCATACCGGTCTCGTCGCCTACGAGGGCGCCACCGCGCTCGAGAAGGCCGAGAAGATGCGCCCGCACGTGGCGCTCGTGGACATCGGCATGCCGGGGATGAACGGCTTCGAGGTCGCGGAGAAGATCTCGCAGGCGCCGTGGGGCAAGAAGACGGTGCTCGTCGCGGTGACCGGCTGGGGCGCAAAGTCGGACCGGACGCGTTCCAGGGAAGCGGGCTTCGCCTACCACCTCACCAAGCCCGTGGACTACGACACCCTGGCCTCGCTCATCGCGACCGAGGTGCGCAAGGTGGGCGACGCCAAGGCCTGAGCTGCGCCGCTATTGGGGGCGTTCCGGTTCGATGTCGTAACGGCTCCAGAGCCGCGTAAGCATCTCGGCGATCACCACCTGGCAGCCTTCCGGACAATCAGTGGGCGTGCCGATGTTCCAGTTCGCCGAGACATAGTCCGGGGGCTTGCGCCAGAATGGCAGCGGCACCCTGCAGCTCCTGCACGCGGCCGGCTGCAGCTTCTTGAACTCGCGATCCAGCAAGCCAAAAAGGTGGGCGGCCGGGATGGTCGTTCGGCCCATCGGCCGCTAGCGGCCCCGATTGCGGATCACGTAGCCGTAGACGCGCCCGAAGCTCGTTCCCTCCGCCTTCACGGCCTCCAGCAGGGCGTCCTCGTTCACCCCCAGAGATCTGGTCCAGGGGGCGACCTCGGCCGGGTCCCCGAAATCCACCTCATCGACAGGTGCTGCGCGCTGCTGCTGGCCATTCTCGGGGTTCATTCCGGCGGCTTTCCGTGAGGCCTCGATGCAGCTTGGAGGGGCGTGCACGAGAGATGTTTCGGGCATGGTCCGCGCGGCGCAGACTTCCTGTGGTTTCCGCAGCCGCTCTTCCGAGGCGCCGGCGGGCGCGATCTTTTCCTGGTGCTGGCGCTGGTGGACGTCACCATCGGCCCGCTGATAACCCTGGTGATCTTCAAGCCCGGCAAGCCGGGCCTGAAGTTCGATCTCGCGACGATTGCCGTCCTGCAACTTGCGGCCCTCAGCTACGGCACCCATGTGCTCTTCGAGGCGCGCCCGGTATGGGTCGTGTTCCTGAAGGACCGGTTCGACCTCATACGTGCCAACCAGATCGAAGACACGCCGGGACCGGAGAGGTACTCAAACTCGTCGACTTGCGGCCCTGGCAGTACTGAACGATTCATCGGGCCGCATAATCCGGACATCCCGCTTCCCGGATCGACCATGAAGAAAGTGCTCGCGCTGCTCTTCGGCATCATGTCCGTCTATGCGCAGGCAAAGCCCCTGCTGCTCGAGGAGCTCACCTGGACCGAGCTGCGAGACGAAATCCGCGGCGGCACCACCACCATCCTCATCCCCATCGGCGGTACCGAGCAGAACGGCCCGCACATGGCGCTCGGCAAGCACAACGTGCGGGCGCGAGTCCTGGCCCAGCGCATCGCCGGGGAGCTCGGCAATGCGCTGGTCGCCCCCGTGATCGCATATGTGCCGGAGGGGGCCGTGAATCCGCCCACGCAGCACATGCGTTATCCCGGCACCATCACTATTCCCGAGGATGCCTTCGAGAAGACACTGGAATCGGCGGCGCGCAGCTTTCGCCAACATGGCTTCAAGGACATCGTGTTGCTCGGGGACCATGGCGGATACCAGAAGAGCCTGAAGCGCGTGGCTGAGCGGTTGAACCGCGAATGGAAAAAATCGGCCGCGCGCGTCCACTCGATCGAGGAGTACTACCGTGCGGCTGACCGCGGCTTCGCCAAGGCGCTCGCCGATCGCGGCTTCACGGCCGCGCAGATCGGCACCCATGCGGGCCTTCCGGATACCGCCCTCGCGCTCGACGTCGATCCGCGGCTGGTGCGCACGGAGCGCCTGGGCGCATCGGGAAACCGAACGGACACCGGCGTGGACGGCGATCCGTCGCGGGCCACCCCGGAGCTGGGCCGCCTCGGTACCGCGCTCATCGTGGATGAAACCGTCGCCGCCATTCGGCGCGTGGCGGGCCTGCGCTGAAGCCGTAGCACTTACAGCAGCTCCGCCGGGATTCCCACACCGGGTATCAGAACCGCCCACGGAATTGTGGGTGGCGCAATGGCGTGGATTTACCACGAAACGCTGACAGCGTGTGCCGCGCCGAAACCGGAGAATGATCGAAATCATTTGGGACATGCACATGAATCCGATACCGGCTACATCACTCGCCGCGGCAGACCTCTTCGTCGTCCTTGAGAGGGCATATCGTCAGAAGGCGCGGAACTGCGCGGCATGCAATTTTTCCCTGCCATTCCGCACCGGCCCACGCGACGCGTGCGACGCGAATTGGTCCGTCATCGCCTCGAGCGAGTGCTGCGACATCTGCAAGCTGATCCTCGAAGAATTGATCGCCAAGCATCAGGCCCGGTACACGCTCGCCGACAGACTCAACTAGACAGCTGTCCGATCGTCATCGCCTTGCGCATGCGGCACCCCTTGTCCCTGTAAGCTGGCTCACGTATCGCGGTACGGTGTCTATCGACAAACGCGCATCCAGCGCCCGCGGCCGCGGCGGGGCCGGTAAAATGCCGGGGCAATCATCCGGAGCCCGCGAAATTGAAGCTTCTCGCCGCACTCGTCTTCACCGCCCTGCCCGTCGCCGCGCAAGTCC
>JBDSRZ010000177.1:0-5235 GCA_039929025.1 Usitatibacter sp.
AGCGCCGCGGCGATCATCTCATGCATCAGGCGCGGCGCCACGTTGGCGGTGACCGAGATCACCCCGTGGGCGCCCAGCTGAACGTAAGCGAGCGCCGCGTCGTCGTTGCCGCTGAAAACCCTGAAACCCCTCGGCATGCGCGCCATCAGCTCCGCCACGCGGTCGACGCTGCCGGTGGCTTCCTTGATCCCGACGATGCCCTTCACCTCGGCCAGCCGCAGCACGGTGTCGTTGGACAGATCGGCCACCGTGCGCGACGGGACGTTGTAGAGCAGCACGGGGATGTCGGTCGATTCGGCGATCGCCTTGAAATGCCGGAAGAGCCCTTCCTGCGTGGGCTTGTTGTAGTACGGCACCACCGAGAGCACGTAATCGGCGCCGGCCCTCTTCGCGAAACCGGTCAGCTCGACCGCTTCCTGAGTCGCATTGCCGCCGGCGCCGGCGATCACCGGCACGCGCCCGGCCGCGAACTCCACCGTCGCGGCAATGAGGCGATGGTGCTCCTCGATGTCCACCGTGGGAGACTCGCCGGTCGTGCCGACGATGACGATGCCATCGGTGCCTTCAGCGACGTGCCAATCGACGAGGGACTTGAGGCCTGGCATGTCGAGGCCGCCGTCGGCGGCCATCGGCGTGACGATGGCGACGATACTTCCGGAAAGCATGCAGGAACCGGGGTGGGAGAAACGCAGATTTTACCTCATGCGGGGGGGAGCCTCGCGCAAAGCCGTTGTACGGCAGCCGGCCGCGGATCATCCACCACCAGGTCCTCATAGGCGATGATGTGCAGGCGCGCCCGGAATGCCTCGAGGAGCTCGCCGGGCGCGAGCAGGAAGGCGGGATTGGAAGGCTTGCCGAAGCGCTCGTTGCCGCGCGCGAAGGTCTCGTAGATCAGGATGCCGCCATGCTCGAGGGAGTCGGCGAGCAGCGGCAGCAGCGGACGATGCAGGTAATTGGTCGCGACGATGCCGTCGAAACGTCGCCCGGAATAGGGCCACGGGGCACCCTCGAGGTCCGCGGCCAGCAGCGCCACATGGGGTGGCGGGCGCTCGAAGAGCTCGGGCGCGCGATCGACCGCGTCGACCTCGAACCCGAGGCGCGCGAGGAGCCGTGAGTGCCGGCCGGAGCCGCAAGCCAGGTCGAGGACGGCGCCACCGGGGCGGATCCATCCCACCCAACGCTGCACCCAGGGGGAAGGCGGCAAGTCGAAATGCGGTTCCATGGAGGCCGTTATGATGCCCACTTTCGACGCGGCGGGAGATTCGATTGGGCAAGGCAGTGAAGTACCTGTTGATGGGCGTCGCGGTACTCGCGTTCGCCGGGGCGGCGTTCTTCGGCGGCGCGGTGTGGATGGGCGAGCGCAAGATGCAACGCGCGGTCGATGTGCGCGTGGTGCCGGTACCCTTCACGCGCGACGCGGCCGCCCTGCCCCAGGGCAAGTACCTCTTCGAGTCGCGCGGCTGCGGCGAATGCCACGGCATGGACGGCCGCGGCAGGGTGCTGATCGACAACCCCAACGGCCTTTACGTGCGCACGCCGAGCATCGCCCCGGGGCCCGGCAGCGCCGTCGCGGGATACGTCGAAAGCGACTGGGTGCGGGCGATCCGTCACGGCATCGATCCCAAGGGACGGGCGCTCCTCATCATGCCGAGCGAAGACTATAACCGCATGAACGACGGCGACTTCGCCGCGCTGGTCGCCTATGCGCGCTCGCTTCCCGCGGGCCCCGGCGCGCCCGCGACGGTGCGTTTTCCGGCCTTCATGAAGGCGCTCTACGCCGCCGGCGCGATCCAGGATGCGGCGGCAAAGATCGACCATCGCCTGCCGCCTGCCGCGGCGGTGCCCGTGGCGGCGAACGTCGAACACGGCGCCTACGTGGCCAACATGTGCATCGGATGCCACGGCGCGGGCCTCGCGGGCGGGAAGATTCCGGGCATGCCGCCCGAGTGGCCGCCTGCCTCCAACCTCACGCCCGGGGAGGGTAGCGCCATGGCGCGTTACGACACGTGGGAGAAGCTCGCAGCGATGATGCGTAGCGGCAGGCGCCCCGACGGCAGCGAGGTGAGCAATGTGATGCCGTTCGCGAGCCTCGCAAAAATGAACGACACCGACGTGCGGGCGGTGCACGCATTCTTGCGGACGTTGCCCGCGCGCAAGGCGGGCGAGCGCTGATGGCCGCGCCGGCCGCAAAGCTCTGGGCACTCTTCGACTGGGGCGGCACGCTCATGTCCGAGGAGGGCCCGCTCGACCTGCCGATGGCGCTCTGGCCCGAAGTGCGGACGAGTTCTGGCGCTCGGTCCTGGAGCGCCTCGGAGCGGAGGCCGACGACCTCGTGATGGTCGGCGATGCCCTCGAGGGCGACGTGCTCGCGCCGCGCAGCTTCGGCATCTACTCGGTGTGGTTCCATCCCGCCGGCGACGTGGCGGGCACGGCGGTGCCCACGGTGGCTCGCCTCCCGGATGTCGTGCCGCTCATCGACGCCCACTTCCAGGGGCGGCGATGAGCGATGAGGGGCTGATGCTCACCCCGTACTCGCCGCTCTGGCCCGCGCTGTTCGACCTCGAGCGCCGCCGCCTGCTCGAGATCTTCAACGACGCCGCGGCGGTGGAGCATGTCGGCAGCACCGCGGTGCCCGGACTGGGCGCCAAGCCGATCATCGACGTGATGCTCGGGGCCCCCGACCTTGCCCTCGTCGAGGCGCGCATTCCCGCGCTCGCCGCGGAGGGCTACCGCTATGTCCCGGAATTCGAGAAGGCGATGCCCGATCGGCGCTACTTCGCCAAGCTCGACCGCCCACCGGGAAAGTTCCACCTGCACGCGGTTGCGCTCGATAGCCCCTTCTGGGCACGGCACCTCGCCTTCCGCGATGCGCTGCGCGCCGACGAGTCGCTGGCGCGCAAGTACTGGCGCCTCAAGCAGCACCTCGCGGCGCGCCACCCCGACGACCGCGGCGCATATACCGACGCCAAGGGCGACTTCATCCGTGCGGCGCTCGCGAAGGGATCGTGAGCGAACCGCCGGGCCCTCCCGGCCGGGGCGATCCTCGCCCGGACGCCGAAGTAGCGGCTGCTACGCGAGCACCGCCGCCTTCGCCGGCGCGGCCTGCTTCACGCCCATCTCGCGAAGGGTCTCGCCCACGGCCGCGGCGACGTTGCGCATCTCGTTGTCGTCGATTGCGCCGATGCAGCCCACGCGGAAGGTCTCGACCTGGGTGAGCTTGCCGGGATATAGGAGGTAGCCGCGCGCCTTCACCTTTTCGTAGAACGGCTTGAAGGCATACGCGGGGTCGGCGGGCGCGTGGAAGGTGACGATGATCGGCGCCTGCACCGCGCGGGGCAGGAAGGCGCGCAGGCCCACCGCCCCCATGCCGTCGATAAGCGTGTCGCAGTTCTTGCGGTAACGGGCGCCGCGCGCGGCCACGCCTCCCTCACGCTTGAACTGGTCCAGGGCGGAGCGGAACGCGGCCACCACGTGCGTGGGCGGGGTGAAGCGCCACTGGGTCGTCTTCTGCATGTAGGTCCACTGGTCGTAGAGATCCATCGCGAGCGAATGCGAGTTGCCCTGGCACTTCTCCAGCACCTCCTGGCGCGCGATCACGAAGCCCATCCCCGGGGGGCCCTCGATGCACTTGCCCGACGCCGCGATCACGGCATCCATGCGGCCTTTCGAGACGTCGATCTCGAGCGCGCCGAAGGAGCTCATCGCGTCGACGATGAGGCCCTTGCCAAGGCGCTCGCACACTGCGGCGATCTCGGCGAGCGGGTTCAGGATGCCGGTGCCGGTCTCGCAGTGCACCTGCGCCACGTGAGTGATCGAGGGATCCTTCGCGATAGCCTCGGCGACCATCGCGCCGGTGGGATGGCGGTCCTCCGGAAGGTCCATGGCGACGTGGGCGCGCCCCAGGTATTCGAGGATCTTCACGATTCGTTGGCAATAGGCGCCGTTCTGCGGCACCAGCACTTTGCCGTCGCGCGGGACGAGGTTGGCAAGGGCCGCTTCCACCGAGAAAGTGCCACTGCCCTGGAGCGGCACACACACGTGCGTCCCGGCGCCGTTCACCACCTCGACCAGGTCGCGGCAGAGCGACGCCGTGATCGCGTTGAACGAGGCGTCCCACGAGCCCCAGTCGCGCAGCATCGCCTGCTTGGTCTCGAGCGACGTCGTGAGGGGGCCGGGGGTGAGGAGAATCGGATCGTTTCCGCGAATCATGTGGCTCTCCAGGATTGCGTGCGACGAAAGGGGAAGTGCTGCAACGGGAAATCCTCCAACAGGTACGCGGTCACGAAGGACGTGGAGGCGGCACGAGATCGGGCGTGCCCAACGGCGCGGCCCACAAGGAAAATACGATCCACACGAAGCCGGCGAAAGCCGCGGCGATCGTGACGATCGTGCAGACGACCAGAAACGCCAGGATTCCTTTCAGCACCCCGTAGGCGGTGCCCTTGAGTATCGATTCGCCCTCCCGGTGTGCCCTGCGCGCCCCAACGAGGACCCCGCCCACCAGCGACGCGACCAGAATCAGGAACGCGACGCCGACGATCAGCTGAACGGCACCGACCATCGCCGCGCCTTCGTTTCCGGAAGCGATCACGGGCATGGCCTGCAGTGCCCCCAGGGTTGCGGGCAGGCCGTAGGTGCGCGCGAGCGTCATTGCCCCGGGACAGGTCATGGTCAGTTTCTCCAGGCTTGCATGCGGCGGTCGAGGTATCGCTGCAACAGGAAATAGAGGAAGCATACGGTGCCCGAGGTGATCACCACGAGTGTCGCCATCGCGGCCGCCGCGCCGATGTCGCCAGCCTCGTCCAGGTTCACGATCGCCACCGAGGCGAGCATCGTCTTGGGCGAATACAGGAACACCACGGCGGACACGGTGGTCATGGCGTTCACGAACAAGTATCTGCTGATGTCGAGCATCGACGGCAGGCACACCGGCAGGGTCACACGGAAGAAGGTGCGCCAGAACGGCACCTTGAGCGACGCCGACACCGACTCGAATTCGTTGTCGATCTGCTTCAGCGCAGTGACCGCCGTGAGGTGTGACGAGGTGTAGTAGTGCACCACGGTGTTCAGGACCAGGATCGCCATCGTCCCATAGAGGAAATGCAGCGGGTTGCCCGCTTCGACGAAGAAGAAGATGTAGCCGAGCCCCAGCACCATGCCGGGAATGCCCATCGGCAGGATCGCCATGAGTCTCACGAAAGGCCGCCAGGCTTCGAGGCCGCGGGTCTTCTCGAG